>NZ_JAGPXS010000018.1:0-139956 GCF_018070425.1 Micromonospora sp. C81 | reverse complement strand
GCCCGGCTCCGGGCGGTCAGGCTTGATCCCTGCGCCGGGCACGGCAGGCCCCGCCCCCGTTGTGGCTTCGGCTCGTGCGGGCGTTCCGCCGCCGTCGGGGGGTATTGATCTTGGTGGTTCCTGGTCGACGTTTGGTTTTTGGGTTGGCTGTTACCAGCCTCTTGCTTTCCACTGGGGGAGGGCTGGGCGTTCGGCTCCCAGGGTGCTGTCGCTGCCGTGGCCGGGGTAGAACCACGTGTCGTCCGGCAGTTGGTCGAACAGCTTGTGCTCGACGTCGTCGATCAGCGCGGCGAAGCGCTCCGGGTCCTTGTCGGTGTTGCCCACGCCACCTGGGAAAAGGCTGTCCCCGGTGAAGAGGTGCGGGGTGCCGGCCGGGTCGCGGTAGAGCAGCGCGATCGACCCCGGGGTGTGCCCCTTGATGTGGATGACCTCCAGCGCGCAGTCACCCACCGCCACGGTGTCGCCCTCGGCCAGACGCTCCGCCTCGATCGGCAGCCCGGCGGCGTCGTCGGCGTGCACCAGCGCCCGGGCGCCGGTCTTGGCGACCACCTCCTCCAGCGCCACCCAGTGATCCATGTGCTGGTGGGTCGTCACCACGGCGGTGAGGCCACCGTCGCCGATCAGCTCCAGCAGCCGGGGCGCCTCGTTGGCGGCGTCGATCAGCACCTGGTCACCGGTGCCCGTGCACCGCAGCAGGTAGGCGTTGTTGTCCATCGGGCCCACCGACAACTTGCTGATGGTGAGCCCGTCCAGCTCCCGTACCGCCGGCGCTCCGCCGTGCGTGACGTCTCCGCTGTATGTCATGACGTTTCTAGATCCATTCCGGTGGAGTAGGCAGGGGACCGTCGGGCGTGACGGAGAGCGGTTCGCCGTCGGCGCGGCCGATCAGCCAGCCGGCGAGGTCGAAAACAGGACCGGAGACGATCGGGGCGCCGTCCCGGTCGCCGAGCACCACGTCGTGCTCGCTCCCGTCCAGGCGGAGCACCATCGACGGCGGTGTCGGCCCCATGGCGTGATGGCTGGCAGCCTCGCGCAGCAGTCGGTGTGCGAACGTCTCCGACCAGTCGGCGGGTCGGTAGTCGGCGGCCAGGTCGAGGTGGTGCACCTCGATCTCCCGCAGTCGGCCCCAGACGAGCAGCGCGGCCGGCCACGGGCCCTTACGCGCCTGCACCGTCGCCGCCCACGCCTCGGCGGGCATCGCCTCGACCGCTTCGGCGAACAGGTCGGCGGTGCGGCGAAGGTCATCCAGGTGCTCGGCGGGCGGGCGGCCCGAGCCGGCGTCGATGTCCGCGGTGCGGGCCGCCAACGACGAGTACATCGGCAGCGCCTGCCCGGTGCGGGCCGCGGTGAGCAGGTTGACGAAACCATCGGCGTTGCGGGCCACGTGCGCCAGCACATGGCCGCGCGTCCAGCCCGGGAGCAGCGACGGGGCCGCCAGGTCCGCGGCGTCGAAAGAAGCGGCGGTACGCAGAAGTCGGCTGGTGGCCGCGTCCACCTCGCCCATCAGCAGCAGCGGGTCCGTGGTCACCCGTCGACCCTAGCGGTCCGCCGTCAAGACGTCGCCGGGGAAATCGCTTTCGGCGCGTCGGCGCGCGACCTACCGTCAGCGGCAGACGCGGCACCGGGACATCGGACGGAGGTGGTTGATCATGCCGGACGTGGCACGCGTGTTCCGCCATCACCAGCTTCGACACCGATGAGGATGCCATGACGATCGATCTGACTGCCCTCGGCTGGGACGCCGAGCGGGCGGCGTACGCCGAACGACGCGGCGAGCACCACCCGGGTCGGGTGGCCCGGGTGGACCGGGGCGTCTGCACGGTGCTCACCGCGACCGGCCCGCTCCGGGCCAGCCTGGGCGGGGCGGTGCTCGCCGCCGCCGCCCGGGACCCGTCCGCGCTGCCCTGCGCCGGGGACTGGGTCCTGCTCAACCACTGGCCGGACCGCCGCGTCACAGTGGAGGCCGTGCTGCCCCGCCGGGGCGCGCTGATCCGGCGTACCGCCGGCAAGGACGCCAGCGGCCAGGTGCTGGCCGCCAACCTCGACGCGGCCGCCGTGGTGGAGCCCGTGCACCCCGAGCCGGACGTGGGCCGGATCGAACGGTTGCTCGCCCTGGCCCACGAGTCCGGCGCGCGACCGCTGGTGGTGCTGACGAAGGCCGACCTCGCGGCGGACCCGGCCGCGCTGGCCCGCCAACTCGCCGCGATCGCGCCCGGGGTGCCGGTGCTGCCGGTCAGCGCCGAGCGTGGCATCGGGCTGGACCCGCTGCGCGCCGAGGTGACGCCCGGCCGCACGCTCGGCCTGCTCGGGCCCTCCGGTGCCGGCAAGTCCAGCCTGGTCAACGCCCTCGCCGGCACCGTGGTGATGCCGACACAGGCGATCCGCCGCGTCGACGGCAAGGGTCGGCACACCACCACCTGGCGGGCTCTCGTACCCATCCCCGGCGGGGGCGCGGTGATCGACACCCCCGGTGTGCGGGCGGTCGGCCTGCTGGACGGCGCGGCCGGGCTCGACCGGGCGTTCGCCGACATCGCCGGGCTGGCCGAGGGCTGCCGGTACGCCGACTGCGGGCACGACGGCGAGCCCGCCTGCGCGGTCCGCGACGCGCTGCACACCGGGGAGCTCTCCACCCGTCGGTGGGAGAGCTGGCGGCGGCTCCAGGGCGAGGTTGCCCACGAGAGCCGACGGCGGGAGGCGCGGGTGGCGGCGGAGCGGCGCGGCGGCTGGCGGTCGGCTCGACGTCGGACGGCCCGGCCGCCGTCGCCCGGGGGCTACTGACATCGGCCGGCGGTCGGAGTTTGTGGCTCTGGGGGTTGGCGGACCTTCCACCCGGCGCGATCGTGGGCCTTGACGCGGTGCGGCCGACCGGGCTGAGCTGGGGGAATGTGCGGGCGGGGGAAAGTGTCATACCTCGGGGCTAGAGTTGCCGAGGCGTGTTTTCCGCGCCCGCACGACCGCTCAGAATCACCCAGAGCGGGACAGATCCTTCGCTTCGTCTTCTCCCGGGAGTACACGCACTGTGGCCGACCGACTGATCATCCGTGGCGCGCGCGAGCACAACCTGCGTGACGTCAGTCTCGACCTGCCCCGGGACGCACTCATCGTGTTCACCGGGCTGTCCGGGTCGGGCAAGTCGAGCCTGGCCTTCGACACGATCTTCGCCGAGGGGCAGCGCCGCTACGTCGAGTCGCTCTCGTCGTACGCCCGGCAGTTCCTCGGCCAGATGGACAAGCCAGACGTCGACTTCATCGAGGGTCTGAGCCCCGCCGTCTCGATCGACCAGAAGTCGACCTCGCGCAACCCGCGCTCGACCGTCGGCACCATCACCGAGGTCTACGACTACCTGCGGCTGCTCTACGCCCGCATCGGTGAGCCGCACTGCCCGGTCTGCGGTGAGCGGATCTCCCGGCAGAGCCCTCAGCAGATCGTCGACCGGGTCCTCGCGATGGCCGAGGGCACCAAGTTCATGGTGCTCGCGCCGGTCATCCGCGGCCGCAAGGGCGAGTACGTCGACCTCTTCGCCGAGCTACAGGCCAAGGGCTACGCCCGGGCCCGCGTCGACGGCGTGGTGCACCCGCTGACCGAGCCGCCGAAGCTCAAGAAGCAGGAGAAGCACACCATCGAGGTGGTGATCGACCGGCTCACCGTCAAGCCCAGCGCCAAGCAGCGGCTGACCGACTCGGTCGAGGCCGCCCTGGGCCTGTCCAGTGGCCTGGTGCTGCTCGACTTCGTCGACCTCCCCGAGGACGACCCGGACCGGGAGCGCCGCTACTCCGAGCACCTGGCCTGCCCCAACGACCACCCGCTGGCCATCGAGGATCTCGAGCCCCGGGTCTTCTCCTTCAACGCCCCGTACGGCGCCTGCCCGGAGTGCACCGGCCTGGGCACCAAGAAGGAGGTCGACCCGGAGCTGCTGGTCCCCGACCCGGAGCGCAGCCTGCGCGAGGGCGCCATCCAGCCCTGGTCCACCGGGCACAACCTGGAATACTTCCTGCGCCTGCTGGAGGCTCTCGGCGAGGCCCAGCACTTCGACGTCGACACCCCGTGGCGGGCACTGCCGGCGCGGGCGCAGAAGACGATCCTGCACGGCTCCGACGACCAGGTGCACGTGCGCTACCGCAACAAGTACGGCCGCGAGCGCTCCTACTACACCGGCTTCGAGGGCGTGGTGCAGTGGATCGAGCGCCGACACTCCGACACGGAGTCCGAGTGGTCCCGCGACAAGTACGAGGGCTACATGCGCGACGTGCCCTGCGCGGCGTGCGGCGGCGCCCGGCTCAAGCCCGAGGTGCTCGCGGTCACCCTGGCCGGCAAGAGCATCGCCGAGGTCTGCAACCTGTCCGTGGGGGAGTGCGCCGACCTGCTCGCCGGCATCGAGCTGACCGACCGGCAGAAGATGATCGCCGAGCGGGTCCTCAAGGAGATCAACGCCCGGCTGCGGTTCCTGCTCGACGTCGGTCTGGACTACCTCTCCCTGGACCGGCCGGCCGGCACGCTGTCCGGCGGCGAGGCACAGCGCATCCGGCTGGCCACCCAGATCGGCTCCGGCCTGGTGGGCGTGCTCTACGTGCTCGACGAGCCGTCGATCGGGCTGCACCAGCGTGACAACCACCGCCTGATCGAGACCCTGATCCGGCTGCGCGGGCTGGGCAACACGCTGATCGTGGTGGAGCACGACGAGGACACCATCCGCACCGCCGACTGGATCGTCGACATCGGGCCCGGCGCCGGTGAGCACGGCGGCAAGATCGTGCACAGCGGCTCGGTGCCGGCACTGCTGAAGAACAAGGAGTCGATCACCGGGGCATACCTGTCCGGGCGTCGCTCCATCCCGACGCCGTCGAGGCGCCGCCCGCAGGATGCGGCACGGGAGCTGGTGGTGCACGGCGCGCGCGAGCACAACCTGCGCAACCTGACCGTCTCGTTCCCGCTGGGCCAGCTCATCGCGGTCACCGGGGTCAGTGGCTCAGGCAAGTCGACGCTGGTCAACGACATCCTGTACGCCGTGCTGGCCAACCAGATCAACGGCGCCCGACTGGTGCCCGGCCGGCACACCCGGGTCTCCGGTCTGGAGCACGTGGACAAGGTCGTCGGCGTGGACCAGTCGCCGATCGGCCGTACGCCGCGCTCCAACCCGGCCACCTACACCGGGGTCTGGGACCACGTCCGCAAGCTCTTCGCCGAGACCACCGAGGCGAAGGTTCGGGGGTACGGCCCGGGTCGGTTCTCGTTCAACGTCAAGGGTGGGCGCTGCGAGGCGTGCTCCGGTGACGGCACCATCAAGATCGAGATGAACTTCCTGCCCGACGTGTACGTCCCCTGCGAGGTCTGCAAGGGCGCCCGGTACAACCGGGAGACCCTGGAGGTGCACTACAAGGGCAAGACCGTCTCGGACGTGCTGGAGATGCCGATCGAGGAGGCCGCCGAGTTCTTCTCCGCCATCCCGGCCATCCACCGGCACCTCAAGACCCTGGTCGACGTCGGCCTGGGCTACGTACGCCTCGGTCAGCCCGCGCCCACCCTCTCCGGCGGTGAGGCGCAGCGGGTCAAGCTCGCGTCCGAGCTGCAGAAGCGCTCCACCGGGCGGACGGTCTACGTGCTCGACGAGCCGACCACCGGTCTGCACTTCGAGGACATCCGCAAGCTGCTGATGGTGCTGGAGGGTCTGGTCGACAAGGGCAACACGGTGATCACCATCGAGCACAACCTCGACGTGATCAAGACGGCCGACTGGCTGATCGACATGGGTCCGGAGGGCGGCCACCGGGGCGGCACCGTGCTCGCCACCGGCACCCCCGAGGAGGTCGCCGAGGTGGCCGAGAGCCACACCGGCGAGTTCCTGCGCCAGGTGCTCAAGCTCGACGGCAAGGCCAAGGGCGCGGCCGCCGCCACCACGCGGGCGGCCAAGGCCAACGGTGTGACCAAGGCGCGGACCAGCCGCAAGGTGGCGGCCAGCGCCCGCTGACCTCGAGTTCCCGAGGGCAGGTCCGGCTGGGGTTGGTGTGGCGGTTGCGGGGCGGGTCCGATCGGGTCGTGCGCGTTCATTGCGGCGCGGGCGAGCCGGTCCGGAGCCCGCCCCGTCCCATTTCCTGGGTCGGACAGATGCTGCGGTGAACCATCCGGCACAGTTGCCCGTGTGGAGAAGTGTGACCGGCTTTCGGACCGGCGCGGCGGGCTAGAGAGAGGCGAGGCATGAGTGACGATCAGGCGCTGACCGGTCCGGGTACGCAGACACGTCGTACCCTGCTCACCGGTGTCGGGGCGGTCGGCGCGGCCGTCGTCCTGGCTGCCTGCGGCAGCGACGACGGCGGCAACGGCAGCGGCAGCGACACCCCCACCAGTGGCGGCCCCGCCGTCCCCAGCACCGGTGACGCTGGCGGCGGCGACCGGCAGGGCTCCCAGTCGCTGGCCACCACCTCCGACATCCCGGTCGGTGGCGGCAAGGTCCTCGCCACCGACGGCGTGGTCATCACCCAGCCCTCCCCGGGCCAGTTCAAGGGCTTCAGCCCGATCTGCACCCACCAGAACTGCCCGGTCACGAACGTTGACGGCGGCACCATCAACTGCACCTGCCATGGCAGCAAGTTCTCGATCGAGGACGGCTCGGTGAAGGCCGGCCCGGCCACCAAGCCGCTGCCGCCGAAGAACATCAAGGTCACCGGCGACCAGATCTCGCTCGCCTGACCGCGCCCGCCACGTCCCCCGTCCCACGTCGCCAGGGCGGGGGACGTCGGCGGCACGGGTGCCGGGACCGCCGCGACGAGTCAGCCGCCGTGCTCCTCGCTGTACGGTTCCGGGATGCCGTAGGTTTCCCGGTCGTCCAACCGCATCTCGGCGCGCATCCCGTTCTCGGTGTATTCGATCGGGTGGCGCTCATCGATCTCGAAATGGCCGTCGCCGTCCCGGTCGACAGGCAACCCGGTGGCCTGGCGTTCGGCGTTGTTCACGCCCTCACCCACCTCGGTTGAGCCACCCCTTCCGGTATCCGGGTCGTCGGGGTTCACGTACTTTCCGTCGAGGGAGATATCGTTCTGGTGGTCGTAGACGTGCGCCATTTCGTGGAACAGCACGACTGGTGGGGGCGCCTCCTCCAGGAAGTGGTCATACCTGGGGTCGATCAGGATGCCGTACGACCCGTCGTCGTTTTCCCTCGCTTTGCCGTACGGGTCGCCGGAAATCTCTGTGATCTCGATGTCGTGCTCGGTGTCGTCCAAGGCATCCAGCATGAGCTGACCATTCGGCGAGGACTCGAACGTGTCCAGGTCGTCCTGCATCCGCTCGGTGAACTCGTCCGAGCCGTCGATGACAAGGCTGGAACCAACGTCGTTGGACACGTCGACGTGCTCGACGTGCTCGGCGCCGTCGAAGGCGTCGGCTCTCTCCGTGCCGGCTGTGCCGGTCTCGCGCTGCGTCTGCCCGTACACCAAATCACCGTCCGCGCCCGCGGTGCCACCCGACACCGTGTCCGTGCCCCGTCCGGTGTAGATCGTGTCATCGTCGGCGCCACCGGCGATGGTGTCGTCGCCACGGCCGCCCGAGAGCACGTCCGCGCCCCGGCCGCCGTCGAGGCTGTCGGCGCCCCGGCCGCCGTCGAGATAGTCGTGGTGGTCGCCGCCGGACAGGCGGTCGTCGCCCGACCCGGCGTAGAGGGTGTCCTGACCCAACCCGCCGATGACCCGGTCCTGCCCAGCGGAGGTGGCCAGGTAGTCCTGGCCGTGGCCGCCGCTGACGTGGTCGTCACCGGCCCCGGACTCGATCGTGTCCGCGCCGTCGCCACCGAGCACGACGGCATCGCCGGTACCGGTGTGGATGCGGTCATCCCCTGAGCTGCCAAGTACGGTTACCGCGCCGACACCCGGGCCGACCTCCACATTGTCGTTACCGGCCCCGCCGCGGATCGTCAACTCGAAGCCGTCCGGCACCCTCTCGCTGGAGATGGTGAACCCCGAGCGCGAGATCTCCACCGTGAGTTCGCCGGTGAACGGGTTGCGGACGATGCGGACCTCGTCGTCGCTGCCGCCGGCATTGACGATCATCCGGCCGCCGGCCATGATCACCCCAGGCCTGGGCGGCTCGTCCGGCAGGGTGAAAGGTGACGAGCCGCCGATAAACCGCTGCCACGCACTGGTGATGGTCGCCAGGCCTTCAGAGATCGCCCGTAGGTTCGCCGCAGCCTCGTGATGCACGTCCCAGGCCGGCCGGCGGATCGCCTCAGCAGCATCGATGGCGGTCTGCACTACGGTGGCGTCGGCCGCATCGGTCAGGACGAAGGTGACCCGGTCGTCGGACCGTTCGGCCCGCACCGCCCTGGTCAACGCCTCCCAATCCTCGTGGAGCAGCAGTTGGGCGCGGCCCAGCGCGTCCGCCAGGTCTTCGACCGCTTGACCACCGCGATCGGCCAGCGACGCGAACTCGTCGAGGTCCACGACCAGATTGCGGCCGTGGCCGGCGTACGTGTCGGCGACCTCACCACTCCACCCGCTGTTGAACAACGCGTTGGCGCCGTGTTTGGTGTCCGCCGCGCTGTCGCGAGCCGCATCGGCGAGCCCTCGCCACGACTTGGCCGCGGCCATGAGCCGCTCCGGGTCGGCCTTCAGGGACCACAGGTCGTCCGTGACGATCGGTGCTGGCGGCGCCGCGGTGGAGGGTGTTCCGGGGGCGGTCATGCCAACCACCCGAGCAGGCCACCCATCAGCCCGCCGGCGTCGTCGTCGGTCTGCTGGGTCGAGAATGCGACCAGGTAGAGGCGGTCGGCGTCACCTTCCAACACCGCGTGCAGCGCGCCGGCGGCGGCCATCACCGCCTCCGTCGCGCCCTGACAGGCGTCGTAGGCCAGCGTCGCGGTCGGCGTGTCGCCGAAGGCTGCCAACGGGGCCGGAAACTGCTCCTGAGCCAGCAGCATTCTATCGCCGAACTCCTGCGACGCGGTCAGTATCCGCTCCGCGAAACCGGCAACCTCGTCTGGATCTACGGTGAAACCGCCCATGCAGATAAGCTAGCCTTCTTCACAGAAATTGACTTTCATCGTTTCGCTATCCGTCAAATCTGTTCGCGCGGTTCCTCTGACCCGAGGCCCGAACCGGGGTGTTGTCCGACCCGCTGGCTAGGCTTGCTGGCGTGGCTGACCCCTCGACCTACCGCCCCGCTCCCGGCACCATCCCGGAGCTACCGGGGGTCTACCGCTTTCGCGACGGCACCGGCCGGGTGATCTACGTCGGCAAGGCGCGAAATCTGCGCAGCCGGCTCAACTCCTACTTCGGCGACGTCTGGAACCTGCACGAGCGCACCCGGCAGATGGTCACCACCGCCGAGTCGGTGGACTGGATCACCGTCGGCACCGAGGTCGAGGCGCTCCAGCAGGAGTTCACCTGGATCAAGCAGTACGACCCCCGGTTCAACGTCCGCTACCGCGACGACAAGTCGTACCCCTATCTGGCCGTGACCCTCAACGAGGAATACCCACGGCTCCAGGTGATGCGTGGTGCCAAGCGCAAGGGGGTGCGCTACTTCGGTCCGTACTCGCACGCCTGGGCCATCCGGGAGACCCTCGACCTGCTGCTGCGGGTGTTCCCCGCCCGGACGTGCTCCGCCGGCGTGTTCAAACGCGCCGGCCAGGTCGGTCGTCCCTGCCTGCTCGGCTACATCGGCAAATGCTCGGCGCCGTGCGTCGGCACCGTCTCCGCCGACGAACACCGCGCGATCGTGGACGGGTTCTGCGACTTCATGGCCGGGCGCACCGACACCATGGTGCGCAAGATCGAGCGCGAGATGACCGAGGCGAGCGAGCAGCTGGAGTTCGAGCGGGCCGCCAAACTGCGCGACGACGTGGCCGCGCTGCGCCGCGCCATGGAAAAGCAGACCGTGGTGTTGGGCGACGGCACCGACGCCGACGTGGTCGCGTTCGCCGACGACCCGCTCGAGGCGGCCGTGCAGGTCTTCCACGTCCGCGACGGCCGGGTCCGAGGGCAGCGCGGCTGGGTGGTGGAGAAGACCGAGGACCTGACCACCGGCGACCTGGTGCACCACTTCTGCACCCAGGTGTACGGCGGCGAGCACGGCGAGGCCGACGTGCCCCGGGAGCTGCTGGTGCCCGAGCTGCCCGCCGACGCTGACGCGCTGGCGGAATGGCTCTCCAACCACCGGGGCAGCCGGGTGTCGCTGCGGGTGCCGCAGCGCGGTGACAAGCGCTCACTGATGGAAACGGTCGAGCGCAACGCCAAGGACGCGCTGGCCCGGCACAAGCTGAAGCGATCCGGTGACCTCACCACCCGGGGCAAGGCACTGGACGAGATCAGCGAAGCACTGGACATGCGCACCTCGCCGTTGCGCATCGAGTGCTTCGACATCTCCCAGATCCAGGGCACCGACGTGGTGGCCAGCATGGTGGTCTTCGAGGACGGGTTGCCTCGCAAGAGCGAATACCGACGGTTCATCGTCCGTGGCGCCACCGACGACCTCTCCGCGATGTCCGAGGTGTTGCGCCGTCGCTTCGCCCGCTACCTGGACGCGCGGGCGGAGACGGGCGAGGTGGGCGTCGAGTCGGCCGACGACCCGGTCACCCCGGAAGACGCGGCCGAGCCGCAGATCGGTGTGCTGATCGATCCGACCACCGGCCGGCCGCGGAAGTTCGCGTACCCGCCGCAGCTGGTGGTCGTCGACGGCGGTGCTCCGCAGGTCGCGGCGGCAGCACAGGCCCTTGCCGACCTGGGCATCGACGACGTGGCGTTGTGCGGCCTGGCCAAGCGGCTGGAGGAGGTCTGGCTCCCCGACGACGAGTTCCCGGTCATCCTGCCGCGCACCTCGGAGGGTCTCTACCTGCTGCAACGCATCCGCGACGAGGCCCACCGGTTCGCCATCACCTTCCACCGGCAGCGCCGCTCGAAGCGGATGACCGAGTCGGCACTCGACCACGTACCCGGCCTCGGCGAGGTGCGGCGCAAGGCGTTGTTGCGGCACTTCGGCTCACTCAAGCGGCTCTCTGCCGCAACGGTCGAGGAGATCACCGAGGTGCCCGGGGTGGGCCGACGCACCGCCGAGGCGATCCTGGCCGCCCTCGACAAGGACACGAAGACCGACGACAGCGCGGAGGCGACCCCCAACACCTGACACCGCGCCGCGCGGCCTCGGGGGTCAAGTCGCGCAGCACGCATGATCGTGCTCGTAGTGGCCTCGTCGGCGCCGGATGGGGCCTGTTACGTGGATCAAGCACGACCTTGGGGTGATGCGTCGCGTGGGCCGTCCCCGGGGGTGCCGGTGTCCGGTATCGCCAGGTCGATCAAGATCCGCGCAAACACATCGGGCAACCGCCCGCCGCCCGGCACCCGGGCCAAGATCCGCGCAACACATCGGGCAACCGCCCGCCGCCCGCCACCCGGCGAAGATCCGCGCAACATCAGGGAACTTGCTGCCTCGTAGTGGTCTGAGGCAGCAATTTCCCGGAAAGTGCGCGGATCTTGGATTGTCGGCGCCCGGGGTTGCGGGGTGTGGTGTCCGGTTCGGCGGATCCGTCCGTGGGGCGGATGTCCGGTTTCGGCGTGGCTGTCCCGTGGTCGGGGCCACCCTGGCGGCGGAATCGTGGGCCGGGCGGGGTCGTTATACCTGGCATGCCACCGCGACTTTCGGGTCGTGAGGCGAGGGCGCACCGGCCGGGAACATCCGCTGGGCCGCCCCGGTTACATCCCCCGCAACGCCCGAGCAGGTCCCCCTGGGGATCGCCGGCGTTCCCCCCAAGACTTTCCCGCACGGTCACCGTTCCCCCTTGTGTGTCGTGTCGTGCGGACACCCCCGATGCAGAGGAGCACGCCATCATGCGTACCGATCTGATTCGTAAGACCGCTCTGACCGCTGCTGGCCTGGCCTTCACCGGCGGCGCGATCGTCGGACCGATCACCGCCGCGTACGCCGCGACCGATGCGAAGCCGGCGTCGCAGACGCAGTCTGATCGCAAGCCGTCGGGTGAGCGTCAGCTGGGCGTGCGCTACGAGGCGCAGCCGAACTTCTACTACTGCGGCCCTGCCGCCGCCCGTAACGCCTTGAGTGTGCAGGGTAAGGACATCAGCGTCGATGCGATGGCCAAGGAGATGGGCACCACCGAGGCTGGCACCAACTCGATCAACGACATCACCCCGGTGCTGAACAAGGAGACCGGTAAGAACGACGCGTACCGGTCCGTGGAGATCAGCAGCCCGGACGCTGACGCGAAGCAGACCGACAAGCTGCGCGCCGACATCGTCAAGACTGTTGACGACGGCCGGGCCGTGGTCGCCAACATCGCCGGCACCACGACTGACACCGACGGTGCTATCCACTCCTTCGAGGGCGGGCACTACATCAGCGTCGTCGGCTACCGCGACAACGGCCAGACCGTGAAGATCGCCGACTCCGCCAACCCGAACACCGCCTCCTACGAGGTCACCGTCGAGCACCTCGCTGACTGGATCGCCACCCGCGGCTACGCCACCAGCTGACCGCGACTGACACACCGAAGGGCCGGACCCCACCACGGGGCCCGGCCCTTCGGCACGTCCTCAGTCCTCGGCGAGGACGGCCAGGATCTGCTCGCCGTACTTGGCGAGCTTGTTCTCGCCGACCCCGCTGACGCCCGACAGCTCGGCAAGCGAGCCCGGCGCGTCAGTGGCGATCTGTCGGAGAGTGGCGTCGTGGAAGATCACGTACGCCGGAACGCCCTGCTCTTTGGCGGTGGTCGCCCGCCAGCCACGCAGCCGCTCGAAGAGCGACGCGGCGGCCGGCGTCAGCTCGGCCACGACGGTGGCCGAGCCGCGCGGCTTCGACGAGCGGCTCGAAGCTGGCTTCTCCGGTTCGCGGCGCATCGTGACCGTGCGGCGGCGACCCAGGACGTCGGCACTGGCCTCGGTCAGCGCGAGCGTGCCGTAGTCACCCTCGACGGCGAGCAGCCCTTCGGCGAGCAGTTGCCGGACGACGCCCCGCCACTCCGCCTCGCTCAGCTCGGAGCCGATGCCGAAGACGGTCAGCGAGTCGTGACCGTGCTGGCTGATCTTGTCGTTCTGCTTGCCGAGCAGGATGTCGATGCAGTGCCCCGCGCCGAACCGCTGGTTGCGCTCACGGTCGAGACGAAAGACCGCGGAGAGCAACTTCTGGGCGGCGACAGTGCCGTCCCAGGTCTCCGGTGGGGTGAGGCAGGTGTCGCAGTTGCCGCAGGCGGCCGTGGACGTCTCGCCGAAGTATTCGAGCAGCTGGACCCGCCGGCAGCGCACCGTCTCGCAGAGGGCGAGCATCGCGTCCAGGTGCGCGGCGAGGTTGCGGCGGTGGGCGAGGTCGCCGTCGGACGTCTCGATCATCTTGCGTTGCTGGACCACGTCCTGCAGCCCGTACGCGAGCCAGGCGGTGGACGGGAGGCCGTCCCGCCCGGCGCGGCCGGTCTCCTGGTAGTAGCCCTCGACGGACTTGGGCAGGTCGAGGTGGGCGACGAACCGCACGTCGGGCTTGTCGATGCCCATGCCGAAGGCGATCGTGGCCACCATCACCAGACCGTCCTCCCGCAGGAAGCGCTGCTGGTTGGCGGCGCGGGTGGCCGCGTCCAGACCTGCGTGGTACGGCAGTGCGGCGACCCCGTTGGCGACGAGGAACTCGGCGGTCTTGTCGACCGAGGCCCGGGACAGGCAGTAGACGATGCCGGCGTCGCCGGGGTGCTCGTCGCGCAGCAGCGCCAGCAGCTGCTTGCGCGGCTCCCGTTTGGGCACGATCCGGTACTGGATGTTGGGCCGGTCGAAGCTCGCCACGAAGTGCCGGGCGTCGTCGAGGTTGAGCCGGGTGGCGATCTCGGTGCGGGTGGCGCTGGTCGCGGTGGCGGTCAGCGCGATCCGCGGCACCTCTGGCCAGCGTTCGTGCAGCATCGACAGCGCCAGGTAGTCGGGGCGGAAGTCGTGCCCCCACTGGGACACGCAGTGCGCCTCGTCGATCGCGAACAGGGAGATGCGCCCCCGGTCCAGCAGGGCGAGGGTGGACCGGACGCCGAGCGCCTCCGGGGCGAGGTAGAGCAGGTCCAGCTTGCCGGCGACGAAGGCCGCCTCGACCCGACGTCGGGCGTCGAGGGTCTGGGTCGAGTTGAGGAACCCGGCGCGGACGCCGACGGCGGTGAGCGCGTCCACCTGGTCCTGCATGAGGGCGATCAGCGGGGAGACGACGACCGCGACGCCGTCGCGGACCAGGGCCGGGATCTGGTAGCACAGCGACTTGCCACCACCGGTGGGCATCAGCACCAGCGCGTCGCCGCCGGCGACCACGTGGTCGATCACGTCCTGCTGGAAACCGCGGAAGGCGTCGTAGCCGAACACCCGGCGCAGCACCGGCAGCGCGTCCTCGGTACGCAGGTCGGTGGGGGAAGCCATCCGCGGAGTCTACGAGCCCACCCCGACACCGCCGACCCGGCGCACCCGAGCGAAGGGTGTTCACCCCACGACCCGTGGCGGGTGCGCGGGCTTGCGGCGGTGGCGGGATAGAGTCGCTGATTGACCAATCGCGGCCAACGGGGGCCGCGGCGCCACGGCTTGGGGGTACGGGTGAGCGAGGCGCGCACAACCGGTGACCGGATCGACGACCCGGCGGCGGTTGACGGGCAGGTGGCGGCCGAGTCGGAGACCACACTCGTGGTCGTCACCGGCCTCTCCGGTGGTGGCCGCAGCACGGTTGCCAGGGCGTTGGAGAACGTCGGCTACTACGTGGTCGACAACCTGCCGCAGGCACTGATGCTGGACATGGCCGAGCTGGCGTTCAAGGCGGGCGGGGCCGCTCGGCGCACCGCGATGGTGCTGGACGTGCGGTCCCGGGCCTTCTCCACGGACCTGGCCGGGGCGATCCGTGAGCTCAAGGACCGTGGGTTCTCGCCCCGGGTGGTCTTCGTCGACGCCGACGACGAGGTGTTGATCCGACGGTTCGAGAGCGTGCGCCGGTCGCATCCGCTTCAGGGCGACGGACGGCTGGCCGACGGCATCGCCGTGGAGCGCGGTCTGCTGGAGGAGGCGCGCGACCAGGCCGACGTGATCGTCGACACCAGCCACCTGAACGTCAACCAGCTCCGTCGGCGCATCGAGGAGCTGTTCGGCGGCGAGGACGCCCGCCGGCTGCGGGTAACCGTGCTGTCGTTCGGCTTCAAGTACGGTCTGCCGCCGGACGCCGACTTCGTGCTGGACGCCCGCTTCCTGCCCAATCCGTACTGGGTGCCGGAGCTGCGCGAGCACACCGGTCGGGAGGAAGCGGTGAGCGCGTACGTGCTGGGCCAGGAGGGTGCGGACGCCTTCGTCGCTTCGTACGCCGACCTGGTCAACGCCACGACCGCCGGCTTCGAGCGGGAGGGTAAGCGCTACCTCACGGTCGCCGTGGGCTGTACCGGCGGCAAGCACCGCAGCGTGGCTATCGCCGAGGAGTTGGCCGGGCGGTTGCGCCACTCCGGGTTGGCGGCCAACGCCCAGCACCGCGATCTGGGGCGGGAATGACGGCCCGGCGGGTGGTGGCGTTCGGCGGCGGGCACGGGCTGTCCGCCTCGCTGCGCGCGCTGCGTCACTGCGCCCCCGAACTCGACCTCGACATCACCGCTGTGGTCACCGTGGGTGACGACGGGGGTTCCAGCGGCCGGTTGCGGGCCGAGCGGGGCGGTCTGCCCCCGGGTGATCTGCGTCAGGCGCTGGTGGCTCTGGCTGGGGATCACCCGGCGACCCGGCGCAGCGCCGGGCTGTTCCAGCACCGCTTCGCCGCCGTGCCGGCCGGCGTACCCCCGCTCGGCGAAGCCGACCCGGGCCCGGCGGCGACCGACCGTCGCAACCCCGACCCGCGCGACCAGGACGCCGGCGCGACCGTCCCCGGCGCTGAGCGGGCGAGCATCCGCGCCGACGGGCTGGCCGGGCACGCGGTGGGCAACCTCGTGCTCTGCGGCCTCATGGAGATGCTGGGCGACCCGGTGGCCGCGCTGGAGCACGCCGGCGCGATGCTGGGCACTGTCGGCCGGGTGCTGCCGATGTCCCGTCAGCCGGTCGGCATCGAGGCGCAGGTCCGAGGTGTCGACCCGGCCGCCCCCGACGAGGTACGCACCGTGCGCGGCCAGCACCAGGTGGCGGTCACCACCGGGCGGGTCGAGTCGCTGCGCCTCACCCCGTCCGCCCCGCCGGCCTGCGCCGAGGTGATCGAGGCGATCAGGGCGGCGGACTGGTTGATCTTCGGGCCGGGCAGCTGGTACACCAGCGTTCTCCCGCACCTGCTGGTGCCGCAGTTGGCCGACGCTATCGTGTCCACCTCGGCCCGGCGGTTGGTCACGTTGAACCTCGCGGCCGAGAAGGAGACCCTCGGGCTCTCCGTCGCCGATCATCTCGCGGCGCTGCACTGGTACCTGCCCGAGCTCAAGGTGGATCTCGTGCTCGCCGACGCCAAGGCGGTGGGTGACCCCGAACCGGTCGAACGTGCGGCAGAATCGCTGGGTGCCCGCCTGGTCCTCGCCCCTGTCGCCGTCACCGGTGGCACTCCCCGCCATGATCCGGCTGCCCTGGGCGCCGCACTGGTGCCTGTCCTGGGTGCCGATCGTTAGACACGTACGTAATCTCCGGCGACACGCCGGAACCGGTCCGTGAGGGGACGCACAATGGCGATGACGGCCGCGGTCAAGGACGAGCTGAGTCGGGTCGACGTGCCCAAGCCCTGCTGTCGGCGGGCGGAGATGGCCGCACTGCTGCGCTTCGCCGGCGGGCTGCACATCGTCTCCGGCCGCGTGGTGGTGGAGGCTGAACTGGACACCGGGGCGGTGGCCCGACGGCTGCGCCGGGAGATCGCGGAGGTCTACGGGTATCCGAGCGAGATCCACGTGCTGGCCTCCGGTGGGCTGCGCAAGGGCAGCCACTTCATCGTGCGCGTGGTCAAGGACGGCGAGGCTCTCGCCCGGCAGACCGGCCTGCTCGACGTGCGGGGTCGTCCGGTGCGCGGGCTGCCCCCGCACGTGGTGGCGGCGAACGTCTGCTGCGCGGTCTCCGCCTGGCGGGGCGCGTTCATGGCGCACGGCTCGCTCACCGAGCCCGGCCGCTCCAGCGCACTGGAGATCACCTGCCCGGGGCCGGAGTCGGCGCTGGCGCTGGTCGGCGCGGCCCGCCGGATCGGCATCACCGCCAAGAACCGTGAGGTACGCGGGGTGGACCGGGTGGTGGTCAAGGACGGCGACGCCATCGCCGCGCTGCTCACCCGGATCGGCGCGCACTCCAGCGTGCTGGCCTGGGAGGAGCGTCGGGTGCGCCGCGAGGTGCGGGCCACCGCCAACCGGCTGGCCAACTTCGACGACGCCAACCTGCGTCGCTCGGCGCGCGCGGCGGTCGCCGCCGCCGCCCGGGTCACCCGTGCGCTGGAGATCCTCGCCGACGAGGCGCCCAACCACCTGACCGACGCCGGGCGGCTGCGCCTGGAGCACCGGCAGGCCTCGCTGGAGGAGTTGGGCGCGCTGGCCGACCCTCCGCTGACCAAGGACGCCATCGCCGGGCGGATCCGCCGGCTCCTGGCGCTGGCCGACAAGCGGGCCCGGGACCTCGGCATCCCGGATACGGAAGCAGCCGTCACGCCCGACATGCTCGTGGTCTGATAGGACGGTGGGGCCGCACGGTGCGCCCGGGGCACTACCCGGCGCAGCGTGGTCTCGCACGCTCGGATAAGGTCGCTGCGTACGGCAAGGGGGCCGACACAGGCACTCCTCGTCGTGCGCACCGCCTCGGGCGGTCAGGTCCTCAGACCGCGGCGGGGTGGCCGAGAAGAACCGTCAACGGCCGGCTCCAACGGTCGGCGCACACCACTCCGCCGGCCCGTTGTCTGAAGCCGGCGGACCAGAACGCGAGGAGCTGGAACCTGTGACCATCCGGGTTGGCATCAACGGCTTTGGCCGAATCGGCCGTAACTTCTTCCGGGCAGTGCTGGCGTCTGACGCCGACATCGAGGTCGTGGCGGTGAACGACCTTACCGACAACGCGACGCTTGCCCACCTGCTCAAGTACGACAGCATTCTGGGTCGCCTTCCCTACGAGGTCAAGGCCACCGCCGACGAGATCACCGTCGGTGGCAAGACCATCAAGGCGTACGCCGAGAAGGACCCGTCGAAGCTGCCGTGGGGCGATCTGAACGTCGACGTCGTCATCGAGTCGACCGGCTTCTTCACCGACGCCACCAAGGCCAAGGCGCACGTCGACGGCGGGGCCAAGAAGGTCATCATCTCCGCCCCGGCGAAGAACGAGGACGTCACCGTCGTCATGGGTGTCAACCACGACACCTACGACCCGGCGAAGCACACCATCATCTCCAACGCCTCGTGCACCACCAACTGCCTCGCCCCGATGGCGAAGGTCCTGCACGACACGTTCGGCATCCAGCACGGTCTGATGACGACGATCCACGCGTACACCCAGGACCAGAACCTCCAGGACGCGCCGCACTCGGATCTGCGTCGTGCCCGGGCCGCCGCGCTGAACATCGTCCCGACCTCCACCGGCGCCGCCAAGGCGATCGGTCTGGTCCTGCCGGACCTCAAGGGCAAGCTCGACGGGTACGCCCTGCGGGTGCCGATCCCGACCGGCTCGGTCACCGACCTCACCGTCAACGTGGGTCGCGAGACCACCGTGGACGAGGTCAACGCCGCGCTGAAGGCCGCCGCGGACGGCCCGCTCAAGGGCATCCTGGTCTACAACGAGGACCCGATCGTCTCCAGCGACATCGTCACCGACCCGGCGTCGTGCATCTTCGACGCGCCGCTGACCAAGGTCGTCGGCAACCAGGTGAAGGTCGTCGGCTGGTACGACAACGAGTGGGGTTACTCCAACCGCCTGGTCGACCTGGTCAAGCTGGTCGGTAGCTCGCTGTGAGCATCCGGACCCTCGACGACCTGCTCGCCGAGGGGGTTTCGGGTCGGCGCGTGCTGGTGCGCGCCGACCTGAACGTCCCGCTCGACAAGCAGACCGGTGCGATCACTGATGATGGCCGGATCCGCGCGGTGCTGCCGACCCTCGGCGCGCTGGTCGAGGCCGGCGCGAAGGTGGTCGTCTGCTCGCACCTGGGCCGCCCGAAGGGCGCGCCGGACCCGCAGTTCAGCCTGGGCCCGGTCGCCGGGCGGCTCGGTGAGCTGCTCGGCGCCCCGGTGCACTTCGCCACCGACACCGTCGGCGATTCCGCCCGCTCCACCGTCGCGGACCTGGCCGACGGCCAGGTCGCCCTCCTGGAGAACCTGCGGTTCAACGCGGGTGAGACCAGCAAGGACGAGGCCGAGCGGGGCGCGTTCGCCGACCAGCTCGCCGCGTTCGGCGACGCGTACGTGGACGACGCGTTCGGCGCGGTGCACCGCAAGCACGCCAGCGTCTTCGACGTGCCGGCCCGGCTGCCGCACGTCGCGGGCCGACTGGTGCTGCGTGAGGTCGAGGTGCTCTCCAAGCTCACCGGTGACCCTGAGCGGCCGTACGTGGTGGTGCTCGGTGGGTCGAAGGTGTCCGACAAGCTCGCCGTGATCGAGGCGCTGCTGCCCACCGTCGACCGGCTGCTCATCGGTGGCGGGATGTGCTTCACCTTCCTCAAGGCCCAGGGCCTGGAGGTGGGCACCTCACTGCTGGAGAAGGACATGGTCGACACCTGCCGCAACCTGCTGGAGCGGTCCGGCGGCAAGATCATGCTCCCGGTCGACGTGGTGGTGGCGGACGCGTTCGCCCCGGACGCCGCGCACGACACGGTCCGTGTCGACGGCATCCCGAGCCACCGGCTCGGGCTGGACGTCGGCCCGGAGACGGTCGCCGGTTTCAGCGCCGCACTGTCCCAGGCGAAGACGATCTTCTGGAACGGCCCGATGGGCGTGTTCGAGATGCCGGCCTTCGCGGCGGGCACCCGGGGCATCGCCGAGGCGATCACCAAGGCCGACGCGTTCAGCGTCGTCGGTGGCGGTGACTCGGCGGCGGCGGTCCGTGCCCTGGGGCTGGACGAGTCGTCCTTCGGGCACATCTCCACGGGTGGCGGCGCCTCCCTGGAATACCTCGAGGGCAAGACCCTCCCCGGCATCGCGGCCCTGGAGAACTGAATGTCGAGCACCACCCGCCGGCCGTTGATGGCCGGCAACTGGAAGATGAACCTCAACCACCTCGAGGCCAACCTGCTGGTGCAGAAGCTGGCGGCCAGCCTCACCGAGAAGCAGCTCACCGCCGTCGAGACGGTCGTGCTGCCGCCCTTCACCGACCTGCGTACCGTGCAGACCGCGGTGGACGGCGACAAGCTGCTGATCGGCTACGGCGGGCAGGACCTGTCGCCGCACGCGTCCGGCGCGTACACCGGGGACATCTCCGGGCCGCTGCTGGCCAAGCTCGGCTGCACGTACGTGGTGGTCGGGCACTCCGAGCGGCGGGCCTACCACCACGAGGACGACACGCTGGTCAACGCCAAGGTGAAGGCGGCGCTGACGCACGGCCTGACCCCGATCCTCTGCGTGGGGGAGGGGCTGGACGTGCGCGAGCAGGGCACCCACGTGGCGCACTGCTCCGACCAGCTCGACGGGGGCCTCGCCGGGCTCACCCCCGAGCAGGTGCGCCAGGTCGTGATCGCGTACGAGCCGGTCTGGGCGATCGGCACGGGCAAGACCGCGACGCCGGAGGACGCCCAGGAGGTCTGCGGGGCGGTCCGCCAGCGACTGGCGGAGCGCTTCGACCAGGACACCGCGAACCAGGTCCGGGTCCTCTACGGCGGCTCGGTCAAGGCGTCAAACGTCGCCTCGATCATGGCCCAGCCGGACGTGGACGGGGGCCTGGTGGGGGGTGCCAGCCTGGACGCGGAGGAATTCGCTCAGATCTGCCGCTTCCCGGAGCACCTCGCTCGCTGATCGCTCGGTATCCTTGACACCGCCCGTCCACCGGTCGGTGCCACCGTGCCCGATCAGACCGGGCGAGGATCGCTACGAGAGGAACTGACCCCAGCCATGCCGATCTGGTTCGCATACACGTTGATCGTGTTGCTGGTCATCACGAGCATTCTGCTCACCCTGCTGATCCTGCTGCACCGCGGCAAGGGCGGCGGTCTGTCGAGCATGTTCGGCGGTGGCGTCAGCTCCAGCCTCGCCGGCTCTTCGGTCGCGGAGAAAAACCTGGACCGTTACACCGTCCTGGTGAGCGTCGTCTGGTTCGCCGCCATCGTCGGGCTCGGGCTCTGGCTCCGCCTCCAGATGAACAGCGGCGCCTGAGCAGGCTCGTCAAGTCGTACAATCTGCGCGCGGTCCGTCACTCGACGGGCCGCGCGCAGGCTTTTCTCCGCTGCACCGCGTCGCCCGCCGCCCATCCTGAGAAAAGGACGGCGGGTCCCCTCCGACGACAGGAGCGAGCAGCCGTGCCAAGTGGCAACGTCATCCGCGGCGCCCGAGTCGGGTCCGCACCCATGCGGCCCGACGAGCGGCACCAACCCGCCCCCCGACAGGACGTCACCTACTGGTGCCGCAACGACCACCGGATCGACATCCGGATCGCCGCGGACGCCGAGGCGCCGGCCCTGTGGGACTGCCCCCGCTGCGGCCTGCCCGCCGGGCAGGACGCGCAGAACCCGCCCGGCCGGGTCCGCGCCGAGCCGTACAAGAGCCATCTGGCGTACGTGAAGGAGCGGCGTACCGCCGAGGAAGGCGAGGCGCTGCTGGCCGAGGCGCTCGCAGCGCTCCGCCGCCGCCGCGGCGAATAAGAAGGAAGGGCCTCCGTCGAGGGGCCCTTCCTGTCGGTCAGCGGAGGCTGCGCAGCCGGGCGGGTACGTCGGCTGCGGCGGCCCGATCCAGCAGCCAGCGGGTGCGACCCACACCGTGCACCCCGGCGGCCGGCAACTGCACCGGCCCGGCCCCGGCCAGCGCCATGCCCACCGCGCGGGCCTTGTCGGCGCCGCCGGCCACCAGCCAGACCTCCTCGGCGGTGTTGATCGCCGGCAGGGTGAGGGTGGTCCGCACGGCCGGCGGCTTGGGGCTGCCCCGCACGGCGCTGCACGGGCGGGTGTCGTAGTGCACCGGGTGCTCGGGGAAGATCGACGCCACGTGCCCGTCCTCGCCGACGCCCAACATCAGCACGTCGAAGTGCGGCAGCGTGCCGTGCCCGGGTCCGGCGGCGCGGGCCAGTTCCTCCCCGTACCAGGCCGCGGCGGCCTCGGGGTCGTTGCCGGCGGGGCCGTCGGAGGCCGGCATCGGGTGCACCCGGGCCGGGTCGAGCGGCACCACGTCCAACAGGGCGGCCCGGGCCTGGGTCTCGTTGCGGTCCGGGTCGCCGGCGGGCAGGAACCGCTCGTCACCCCACCACACGTCGACCCGGGACCAGTCCACGGCGTCGCGGGCGGGCAGCGTCGCCACCGCCCGGTACACGGCGGCGGCGATCCGACCGCCGGTGAGCACCAACGACGCCTCACCCCGGTCGGCCTGGGCGTCGAGCATCTTCACCAGCAACCGGGCGGCCACGGCCTGCGCCAGCAGATCGGCGTCGGCGTGGACCGCGACACTCGCCTCACTCATGGGTTGCGCCTTCGTTTCCCGACCGCGTGCGGTCGCTGTCGCGTCGTACCCGGGCTGGAGGCCCGAGGTGGCGGGGCGAGTGCCCCGGAGGTTCCGGGGCAGGGCCCGGTGGGTGACCCGGCCCTGCCCCGACGTTGTCGTGCCCCGGTCGGGCTCAGCCCTCGCCGCTGGTGCCGGCGTGTGCGGTGACCCCGGCCTCGGCGCGCCGGGCGGTGGCCGGATCCTTCCAGACGTGCACCCGCTGCGGGGGACGCTGCTCCAACCCCCGCAGACCGACCGTCGCACCCAGCGCCTCCGCGTACACCTGGTCGGCGTCCAGTCGGCGCAGCTCCTCGGCGAGCTCGTCACCGAGCGGACGGCGGACCAACGGCAGAGCCCGGTCGTCCTGGCCGGTCCGCCGGAATACGGCCATGCTCTCCTCGCGGGTCAGCGTGAGCTGATCACCGTTGGCGCAGCTCAACTGCACCTCCCGCATCCGGGGGAACTCGTTGGTGTCCACCCGGCGCGGGGTGATGCCGAGCCGGCTGGACAGCCAACCGACCATCAGCGCCGCCGTCGGGTCGCTGGGCGGCGCGACGACTGTCGCCTCGGTGACCCGCTCGCTGGTGGTGTCGAACGCCCCGGCGACCAGGGTCCGCCACGGGGTGATCCGGGTCCACGCCAGGTCGGTGTCGCCCGGGGCGTAGTCCCGGGCACGCTGGTGCAGCGCCTCCACCGGGTCGGCGGCCTGCGCCGAGTCGGTGATCCGCCGGTCGGCGACCACCCCGAGGAAGTCGGTGGCGATCTCCGCCGGTGGCTCGCCGTGCCACCAGGTGACCACCGGCACGTCGGGGACGAGCAGCGGCATCACGACCGACTCGGCGTGCAGGGCCAGCCGCCCGTACATCCGGGTGACCACCGCCTCGCACGGGCCGAGCCGGCCACCGACGACGATCTCCGCGTCCAGCCGGTTGCGGTCCCGCTCGATCTCGGAGCGAACCACCACCACCAGCCGGCACGGGTGGGCGGCGGCGGCGATCGTCGCCGCCGCCTCCGCCTCCCGGACCCGCTTCTCGTCCACCACCACGATGAGGGTGAGCGCCATGCCGCTGGCCACCCCGCCGGCACTGCGCCGCTCGGCGGCGAGCGCCTTGACCACCTCGTTGCCGGTGGTGTCCCACAGCCCGATCATGCTCGTCTCCAAGCGCGGCCCTCGCGGGCCAGCATCTCGTCGGAGGCGCGTGGACCCCACTCGCCGGCCCGGTACGGCTCCGGCGTGGTGCCAGCCCAGGCGTGCTCCAGCGGGTCGATCACCTGCCAGCTCTGCTCGACCTCGGACGCGTCCGGGAACAGGGTGCGGTCGCCGATCAGCACGTCCAGGACCAGCCGCTCGTACGCCTCTGGGCTGGACTCGGTGAACGCCTCGCCGTACTGGAAGTCCATCGCGATGTCGCGGACCTCCATCGTGGTGCCCGGCACCTTCGAGCCGAACTTGAGCACCACACCCTCGTCCGGCTGGACCCGGATCACGAGCTGGTTGTTGCCCAGCGACTCCATGTCCGCGTCGTTGAACGGCAGGTGCGGTGCCTTCTTGAACATGATGGCGACCTCGGTGACCCGCCGGGGCAGCCGCTTGCCGGCCCGGATGTAGAACGGCACCTCGGCCCAGCGGCGATTCTGGATGCCCAGCCGCACCGCCACGTACGTCTCCGTGGTGGAGTCGCTCGGAACGTCCTGCTCCTCCAGGTAACCGACAGCGCGCTCGCCGCCCACCCAGCCGGGCAGGTACTGACCGCGAACGGTGTCCCGGGCGACGTCCTTGGGCAGGGTGATGGCCTTGAGCACCTTCAGCTTCTCGGCCCGGATCTCGTCGGCGTCGAAGCTGGTCGGCTCCTCCATCGCCACCAGGGCGAGCAGTTGCAGGAGGTGGTTCTGGAGCACGTCACGGGCGGTGCCGACGGTGTCGTAGAAGCCGGCGCGGGTGCCGATCCCGACATCCTCGGCCATGGTGATCTGCACCGAGTCGACGTACTTGGAGTTCCACAGGGGCTCGAACAGGTTGTTGGCGAACCGCAGGGCCAGGATGTTCTGGACCGTCTCCTTGCCCAGGTAGTGGTCGATCCGGAAGACGTCCTCCCGGGTGAACACGTCGTCGACGAGGTCGTTGAGCGACTTCGCCGACGGCAGGTCGTTGCCGAACGGCTTCTCCACGACGACCCGACGCCAACCGCCGGACTTCTCGTTGTCGGCCATCCCGGTGCGGGCCAGCTGCTTGAGCACGACGGGGAACGCGGCCGGGGGGATGGAGAAGTAGAACGCCGCGTTGCCGGTGATGCCGTGGGTCTGGCGCAGGTCGTCCAGCGTCGAGGCGAGCTGGTCGAAGGCCGCGTCGTCGTCGAACGACCCACCGACGAACTTGATGTTGCCGGCCAGCCGTGCCCACACCTCGTCCCGCCACGGAGTACGAGCGTGCTTGCGGGCGGCCTCGCAGGCCAGCGTCTCGAAGTCGCCGTCTCCCCAGTCGCGGCGCGCGAAACCGAGCACTACGAAACCCGGCGGCAACAGCCCTCGGTTGGCCAGGTCGTAGACGGCAGGGAGCAGCTTCTTGCGGGCCAGGTCGCCGGTCACTCCGAAGATCACCAGAGCGCAGGGCTCCGGGATCCGGGGCAACCGGCGGTCCTGCGGGTCGCGCAGCGGGTTCACCGAACCATCGTCGGTTCGCGACTGCGGGGCTCGCAAACCCGGCTCACTCCTCGCGCTCACGGCGCCCCCTCGCTTCCGCCTCAGTCACGTCGTCCATCCTCACGCCCGCAGATCACCGGCCGCGTCGAGCAGTTGGGCGACACCGGCGGCACGGTCGGTCAGATGCAGCCGCAGCACCGGGCGCTCCCGGCCGGCGAGCGCCTGCCGGTCCCCGGCAGCCTGCGCCGCCTGCAACTCACCGAAGGTGTACGGCTTGCCCGGCACCGCCAGGTCCTCCGCGACCGCGCCGGTCACCTGGAGGTAGCTGCCCACCTGCGGGCCGCCCTTGTGGTACTGACCCGTCGAGTGCAGGAATCGCGGTCCCCAACCGAAGGTGACCGGCCGGCCGCCCGCCTGGGCCAGCAGCGGCCGCAGCTTGGCCATGTCGGCGTCGGCGAACCGGTCGAGGTACGCCATCACCGCGAGGTAACCGTCGTCGCCCAGCCCGTCGAGCAGCCAGCGCAGCACCCCGGCCAGGTCGCCGGGAGCGCCCTGCGGGGCGTACACCTCGATCGCGCCCTCGGTGAACGACGGCGTCTCCGCCGGCAGGCCCGAGGCCAGGATCTTGTTGGTGTTCTCCTTGGACTCGGTGACGTTCGGCTGGTTGAACGGGTCGATGCCGAGCACCACACCGGCCACCGCGGTCGCGTACTCCCAGGCCAGGAACTGCGCGCCCAGCGGGCCGTTGACGGCCACGTCCGGGGCTGCGCCGCCGCCCGGCATCTCACCAGGTGCCAGCGCGCCGCCGTAGCTGACGGTCAGCACGTCCGCACCGCTGGCGCCGGGGCTCTGCGGAGACTCCACGACCACCGGCAGGATGCCCACCCCGGCCTTGCCGGTCGACTCGGCGATCAGCTGCTCGGCCCAGTCGCCGAGCCCGTCGATGCCGGTGCCGTCGGAGACCAGCGCGATCTTGTCCCGGGCCAGCGTCGCCGCCGCGCCCAGGGCGGCACCCAGGGCGAGCGCCGGGTTGTCCCGGTCCGCGCCGAGCGACGCGGCCAGCGCGTCGGCCTGGTCGAGCAGTTCCGCGACCTCGACCCCGGCCAGCGCCGAGGGCACCAGGCCGAACGCGGTCAGCGCCGAGTACCGGCCGCCCACGTTCGGGTCGGCGAGCACTGTGAACGCGCCCATCTCGGTCGCGGTGGTCTCCAGCGGCGAGCCCGGGTCGGTGACGATGACGAAGTGCCGGCCGGCCTCCGCCTCCGTCATCCCGGCGTCCAGGAACGCCTGCCAGTAGGCGCGCCGGTGGCTGTCGGTCTCCACCGTCGAACCGGACTTGCTCGCCACCACGACGACGGTGCGCTCCAGCCGGTCACCGAGCGCCGCTCGGACCTGGCCCGGGTCGGTGGTGTCCAGCACGGTCAGCGGGCGGCCCAGGGTCCGCGTGATCACCTCGGGGGCCAGTGACGAGCCACCCATCCCGGCGAGCACCACGTGGTCCAGGTCGGCCAGCTCCGCGGTCAGCTCGGCCAGCTGCGCCAGCAGCTCCCGGCTGCGCTGGTGGGTGTCCACCCAGCCGAGCCGGACCTTCGCCTCGGCCTCGGCGTCCGGACCCCACAGGCTCGCGTCCTTGCCGGCCAGCTTGCCCGGGACGCCGGCCTTGACCAGCGCGTCCCGGGTCGAGGCGGGAGCGGACTTGTCGACCGCGTCCGCGCCGTACACGGCCAGCCCGGCGGCGGCCTCCACCTTCCCTGCCAACAGGTCACTCATGCCGCCACCTCACTGCGCTCGACGGTGGCACGGATTCTCTCGCTCATGCCGTCACTCCGCTTCGCTGCGTGCCGTCATGAGGCACCACCGCACTGAGCTTGCTGATTCGCTCGATGCTCTCGCTCATGCGCCACCGGCCTTTTCGGCGCCCTTGGCGTTGCCCTTGGCGGCCTTGTTCGGAGAACCCTTACCCTTCGCCGCCGCCTCCAGCGACTTGCGGACGCCGTCGAGCAGCTCCTGCCAGCTGGCCTCGAACTTCTCCACGCCCTCGCGCTCCAGGGTGGCGATCACGTCGGCCATGTCCACCCCAACCGACTCCAGGTCCGCGAAGACCTTGCGGGCCGCGTCGTAGGCGCCGGTGATGGTGTCGCCGCGGGTCTCGCCGTGATCGGCGTACGCGTGGATGACCGACTCCGGCATGGTGTTGACAGTGCCGGGGGCGATCAGCTCCTCGACGTAGATGACGTCGCGGTAGTCCGGGTTCTTCGTCGAGGTGGACGCCCACAGCGGCCGCTGCGGGTGCGCCCCCGCGTCGGCGAGCGCCTTCCAGCGGTCGGAGGAGAACACCTCGGTGTAGCGCTCGTACGCCAGCTGGGCGTTCGCGACGGCGGCCTTGCCCCGGAGCGACTTGGCCTGCTCGGAGCCGATCTTCTCCAGCCTCTTGTCCACCTCGGCATCCACCCGGGAGACGAAGAACGACGCGACCGAGCCGATGGTGGACAGGTCGTGGCCGTTGGCCTTGGCCTTCTCCAGGCCGGCGAGGAACGCCTCCATCACCGCCGAGTAGCGGTCCAGGCCGAAGATCAGCGTCACGTTGACGCTGATCCCCTCGGCCAGCGTGTCGGTGATCGCCGACAGGCCCTCCTCGGTGGCCGGGATCTTGATGAAGAGGTTGGGACGGTCGACCAGCCACCACAGGGCCTTGGCCTCGGCAACCGTCCGGTCGCTGTCGTGCGCCACCCGGGGGTCCACCTCGATGGAGACCCGGCCGTCGACACCCGCACTGCCGTCGTAGGACGGGCGCATCACGTCGCAGGCCCACCGCACGTCGTACGTCGTGAGCATCCGCACCGACTCCTCGACCTCAATGCCACGGGTGGCGAGGTCGCGCAGCTGCCAGTTGTACTCGTCGGCGTCGCTCAGCGCCTTTGCGAAGATCGTCGGGTTGGTGGTGACACCGGCCACGTGCTTCTCACGGCGGAGCTGGTCCAGCCCGCCGGAGCTCAGTCGTACCCGGGAAAGATCGTCGAGCCACACCGCCACGCCTGCGGCGGTGAGCTCATTCAGCTTGTCCGTCATGCCGTCCACGCTCCCTCAGTTGCCGGTCGTGAAACCGGTGATGTCGCCCACCCGGGCCAGCGAGGCGTGCGCCGCCGCCACGATCCGGTCGCCGGTGAAGCCGAACTGCTCGAAGAGCACGGTGTGCGGGGCGCTCGCTCCGTAGTGCTCCAGGCTGACGCTTTCGCCGAGGTCGCCGACGACGCCGCGCCAGGACATCGCGATGCCCGCTTCCACGCTCACCCGTGCCTTTACCCCGCGTGGGAGCACCGACTCCCGGTACGCCTCATCCTGCTCGTAGAACCACTCCTGGCAGGGCATCGAAACCACCCGGGTGGGGGTGCCGTCGGCCTCCAGGCGCTCCCGCGCGGTCAGGCAGAGCTGCACCTCGGAACCGGTGCCGACGATGATCACCTGAGGCTTGCCGTTGGACGCCTCGGCCAGCACGTAGCCGCCCTTGGCGACCCCCTCCGCGCTGCCCAGGACGTCCCGGTCCAGGGTTGGCAGCGGCTGGCGGCTCAGCGCCATGGCGGTCGGCCGGTCGGTGTGCTCCAGCGCCATCCGCCAGGCCCAGGCCGTCTCGTTGGCGTCCGCCGGGCGGACCACGTCCAGACCGGGGATGGCGCGCAGCGCGGTCAGGTGCTCCACCGGCTGGTGGGTCGGGCCGTCCTCGCCCAGGCCGATCGAGTCGTGCGTCCAGACGTAGGTCACCGGCAGCTTCATCAGCGCGGCCAGCCGCACCGACGGGCGCATGTAGTCGCTGAACACCAGGAACGTGCCGCCGTACGGGCGGGTGCCGCCGTGCAGGGCGATGCCGTTGAGGATCGCTCCCATGGCGTGCTCACGGATGCCGAAGTGCAGCGTGCGGCCGTACTCGTGGCCGGGGAAGTCCTTGGTGGCGTGCGAGGCCGGGATGAACGACGGCTCGCCCTTCATGGTGGTGTTGTTGCTCTCCGCCAGGTCGGCCGAGCCACCCCACAGCTCCGGCAGCACCGGCGCGAGCGCCTCCAGCACCTTGCCGGACGCGGCACGGGTGGCCACGCCCTTGGCGTCGGCGGGGAAGACCGGCAGCGCGTCGGCCCAGCCGTCGGGGAGCACCCGCCCGGCCATCCGCTCGTAGAGCGCGGTGCGCTCCGGGTTGGCCTTCTTCCAGGCGTCGAACTCGCCGGTCCATGCCTGCTCGGCGTCGGAGCCGCGACCCATCACCGTGCGGGCGTGGGCGAGCACCTCCTCGTCGACCTGGAAGGTCTGCTCCGGGTCGAAGCCGAGGATCCGCTTGGTGGCCTTCACCTCGTCGGCGCCGAGCGCCGAGCCGTGGATCTTGCCGGTGTTCTGCTTGTTGGGAGCGGGCCAGCCGATGATGGTGCGCAGGGCGATGAAGGAGGGACGGCCGGTCTCCGCCTTGGCGGCCAGCAGCGCGGCGTGCAGGGCCTCGGCGTCCTCGTGGTAGTCGCCCTGGTCGGCGTCGCCGCTACGCCAGTCGACGGTCTGCACGTGCCAGCCGTACGCCTCGTAGCGGGCTGCCACGTCCTCGCTCTTGGCGATGCGGGTGTCGTCCTCGATCGAGATCTCGTTGTCGTCGTAGATCACCGTGAGGTTGCCCAGCTGCTGGTGCCCGGCGAGGGCACTGGCCTCGTGGCTGATGCCCTCCTCGATGTCGCCGTCGGAGACGATGCACCAGATGTTGTGGTCGAAGACCGACGCGCCCGGCTCGGCCTCGGGGTCGAACAGGCCGCGCTCGCGGCGGGCCGCCATGGCCATGCCGACCGCGTTGCCCAGACCCTGCCCGAGGGGGCCGGTGGTGGTCTCGACGCCCGGGGTGTGCCCGTGCTCGGGGTGACCCGGCGTGAGTGAGCCCCACTGCCGCAGCGACTGCAGGTCGGCCAGGCTCAGCGGGTAGCCGGACAGGAACAGCTGGATGTAGAGGGTCAGGCTGGAGTGCCCGGCGGAGAGGACGAACCGGTCACGGCCCGGCCAGTTCGGGTCGGCCGGGTTGTGCCGCATGACCCGGTTGAAGAGGAGGTACGCCGCGGGCGCAAGGCTCATCGCGGTGCCCGGGTGGCCGTTGCCGGATTTCTCCACGGCATCCATGGCCAGCACGCGGACGGTATCGACGGCCCGGCGATCGAGGTCGGACCAGTTCAGTGCGGAGTGCTCGGGTCGTTTGGCAGCCACGATGGTTGTGCTCCTCGGCAGATGGGCGGAACCCTCACTGATGACCCTATCGAGCGTCCCTAAACGCGCGCCCGGGGATCTCCGCATGGTGTGCGCTACGTGACGAACCCGTCGCGCCGGTCAACCCGGTGGTGTGACCGTCCGCACCGTTGTCGGGTCGGCCGGGCAGCCAAAACGACAACGCGTAGTGTGTGGGTCGGTATGCGGACCCGGGCGGTCCCGACCAATCCGATCTCCCCGTGCCCGATGCCGGAAGGTGGCAATCCGTGAGCATGATCACCGAGCGCCCCGCGAGCAACCCGGCCGGGCAGCACCCGGCGCGGGCGGCCGAGGGCCCGGTGGCCCGGCGGGACGTACGCGCGGTCCTCTCGGCGTACGTGGCGCTCACCAAGCCGCGGATCGTCGAGCTGCTGTTGGTCACCACCATCCCGGCGATGATGCTCGCCGAGGGCGGGCTCCCGTCGCTGTGGTTGATGGCCATCGTGCTGATCGGTGGCTCGCTCGCCGCCGGCGCGGCCAGCGTGCTCAACTGCTACATCGACCGGGACATCGACCAGTTGATGCGGCGTACCAAGCGTCGGCCACTGCCGGCGCACACCGTGTCGCCACGCAGCGCGCTGGTCTTCGGTCTGGTGCTGGCGGCGATCTCGATCGTCCTGATGGCGGCGTTCACCAACCTGCTGGCCGCCGGGCTGACCCTTGCCGCGATCGTCTACTACGACGTCGTCTACACGCTGTGGCTCAAGCGCTCCACCCCGACGAACACGTTCTGGGGAGGCGCTTGCGGGGCCGCTCCGGTGCTCATCGGATGGGCAGCGGTCACCGGCGGGCTGGCCCCGGCGGCCTGGGGGCTCTTCGCTGTGGTCTTCTTCTGGCAGATGCCGCACTTCTACCCGCTCGCCATGAAGTACAAGGACGACTACGCGCGGGCCGGCATTCCGATGCTGCCGGTGGTGGCGTCGACCCGACGGGTGAACGCCGAGATCCTGATCTTCGCGTGGCTCACCGTGCTCACCTCCCTGGCTGTCTGGCCGCTGGGGCTCAGCGCGATCTACGGCGTGCCGACCCTGGTGGTGGGCGCCATCTTCATCGTCGAGGCACACCGACTCTGCCGGCGCGCGACGCGGGGCGAGGCGGTCAAGCCGATGCGGCTGTTCCACTGGTCGACCACGTACCTGACGATCGTGTTCGTGGCCGTCGCGCTCGACGCGCTGATCTGACGCCCGGGTCGCGTCTGACGCCCGCCTCGCGTCTGAGGCCCGCCTCGCGGTTCCGCCCCGCCGTATCGAGTGGGTGGCGTTCGTCGTCCGACTAATCATGCCCATGGATGAGTTGTCCGGTTTAACGTCACATCAGGGTAACTTTCGGCATGAGCCGGATGGGCTCAACCTGTGGCGGATGCGCAGGGGTTTGCCGCGAAGTTTTGCGATGAAAAGTCGGTATATAACCGGACAGCTTGCCTGTGGTCAGCCTTAAACCTGTAGGTAATTGGCATCACAAAAGGTTCATGGTTCTCGCCCGAGAGGGTGCGAGTCTGCTTAGGCTTCGCGTCATGGCAGATGGTTCCGATACGACGCTGACGGCCGAGCAGACCGCCGGCGAGCAGACGCCCCAGGGCCTGGTTGCGGGCCTCAAGGCGTTCGCCGCCGGGCACGGCGGCGCGAAGGCGGTCATCGAGTACGTCGGCAAGCGTGGCGCGCGAATCGTCCTGGTCGGATCCGACGGTGAGTGGGGCGACCAGTTCGCCGACGACACCGTCACCGCCCGGGAGGCGTGCGCCAAGGCGGGAGTCACCGTCGAGAACGCCTGGGAGCGTGAACTGATGGACCAGATGCGTCCGAGCAACGACCTGTGGCGGTCGATGGCCCGGCGCACGATGGCCCGCTGAATAGACACCTGAATTGACCACCGATCACCAGTCGACCCGGGGGGAACCCCGGGTCGCTCTCGTCACCTGCGCCGACCTCGCCGACCTCGACCCGGACGACCGGCTGGTCCTCGCCCCGCTCAGCGCCCATGGCATCGCCGTCGACACCGCGGTATGGGACGGCCCCGATGTCGACTGGTCCTCGTACGACCTGGTCGTGCTCCGCTCACCCTGGGACTACGCGCTGCGCCGCGACGAGTTCGTCGCCTGGGCGGCGACCGTCCCAACGCTGGTCAACCCGGCCGACGTGGTCCGCTGGAACACCGACAAGCGTTACCTGGCCGAGCTGACCGCCGCCGGGGTGCCGACCGTTCCGACGTCCTGGGTCGAGCCGGGGGAGAGCTGGCAACCGCCCGCCGAGACCGGCGAGTACGTACTCAAGCCCTCGGTCAGCGCCGGCAGCCAGGACACCGGCCGCTACGACCTGGCCGACCCGGAGCACCGGGACCTGGCCGCCGCACATGTCCGCCGGCTCTCCGACGCCGGCCGGGTGACCATGGTCCAGCCGTACCTGCGCGCCGTCGACACCGAGGGCGAGACGGCACTGCTCTTCCTGGCAGGGCCGGACGGGCTCACGTTCAGCCACGCGATCCGCAAGGGGCCGATGCTGACCGGCCCGGACCTCGGCCCGGACGGGCTCTACAAGGCCGAGGAGATCACCTCCCGTACCGCCCGACCCGAACAGCTCGCGGTGGCCGAGAAGACCCTCGCCACGGTGCCCGGCGGCACGCGGCAGCTGCTCTACGCCCGGGTCGACCTGATCCCCGGCCCCGACGGCGAGCCGGTCCTGGTCGAGCTGGAGCTGACCGAGCCGTCGCTCTTCATCGGGTACGCCGACGGGGCCCCCGCCCGCCTCGCCGCCGCGATCGCCACCCACCTGGCCCGCCGCGCCTGACCGCCCCCGGCGCGACGCCCGCCGTGCCACCCCGCACCGCGCGCCGCGCCACCGCGCACCGCGCGCCGCGCCACCGCGCGCCGCCAAGATCCGCGCAACTTCGGTGAAGTTGGTGCCTCAGGGCCCCGGGACACAGCACTTTCCCCGAAGTTGCGCGGATCTTGGCCTGGGTGCGCGAGGCGCGGGGTGCCGGGCGGCAGGCAGCAGGCGTCGTCCGGCCGCTCCTTGCGGAAGCGCAGAACCGGACGCCCGACGCGGGAGGGCTCGGACCGGCGGCGCGGGACGCGGGGCCGCGCCCTGGGGTCAGGCGGTGACCGGGACGGATTCCTCGGCGTGGGTCGCTGCGACATCTGCTGCCGGGGTGACCGGGCGGCGTTCGCGGGTCGACCACTGCACCGACAGCGCGGCCAGCAGCACCAGGCACGAGCCGAGCATGTGTGCGCCGACCAGGATCGCCGGCACGTGGGTGAAGTACTGCACGAAGCCGATCAGGCCCTGGCCCAGCTCCACGGCGACCAGCACGATCGCGGCGCGGGTGGCCCGCTGGGCGCCGACGGCGCGGAACGCGAAGATCAGCGCCACCGACAGCCCGATCAGCAGGAAGACGCCGTCCGCGTGCACCTGCGAGATCGTCTCCGGGTCGAGCCCGTTGCGGGCGGCGCCGTGGTCGCCGGCGTGCGGGCCGCTGCCGGTGACCCAGGTGCCGACGACCAGCACGGCGACGGTGACGCCGGTGGTGACCCGGGCCAGCGCGCGCAGCGGTGCGGGCACCACGGCCACGGGCGGGCCGTCGGGGTCGCCGATGCGCCGCCAGAGGGCGTACGCGGCGGCGATCACCGCCATCGAGGCGAGGAAGTGCAGCCCGACCACCCACGGGTTGAGGTTGGTCAGCACGGTGATGCCACCGATCACCGCCTGGGCGGGGATGCCCAGGAAGACCGCCACGGCCAGGGCGAGGAGCCCGGGTCGGCGGGGTCGGTGCAGGAGTACGGCCAGCACGGTGGCCAGCGCGATGAGGCCCACCGCGAAGGTCAGCATCCGGTTGCCGAACTCGATCACCCCGTACACGCCCATCTCGGGCGTGGTGACGTAGGAATCGTCGGTGCACCGGGGCCAGGTGGGGCAACCGAGGCCCGAGGCGGTCAACCGGACGGCCCCGCCGGTGACGACGATGCCCACGTTCGCGATGATCGAGGCGAGCGCGAGGCGGCGCAGCAGGATGCCGGAGACCGGACGGACGATTCGGTTCACGCCGCAAATCCTACGCACTGTAGTGATCGAGGTTCGTCCGACTCCGTCGGCTCGGTGGTTCGGATCACCGGGGCCCGGGTTTGCGACCCTCCGGGTAATTACGTAACGTTGGCGTTGTGAAAAACGCGGCGGCGCTCTCCGGGCACCAGTCGGCGGCTGTTCCGGCCGTCGGCGCGTCGGCGTCCGCGCTCGTCACGACCACCTCGACCGCCCTCGGCGCCGGCACGGCGACCGAGATCTCCACCCGGGACCGGGTCACCCAGTTGCTGCTGGAGCGGGGTGCGACCACCGCCGCTCAGCTTGGCGCGGCCCTGGGGCTCAGCCCGGCGGCGATCCGGCGCCACCTGGACGCGATGCTCGCCGACGGTGACGTCTACGCCCGCGAGCAGACCGTGCAGGGCAGCCGCGGGCGAGGGCGTCCGGCCAAGGTGTTCATGCTGACCGAGGCCGCCCGGGTGCGCTGTGGCACACACCACTACGACAACATGGCCACCGCCGCGTTGCGCTGGATCGCCCGCAGCGGCGGTTCGGACGCGGTCGAGGCGTTCGCCACCGAGCAGGTGTCGGCCCTGGAATCCCGCTGTCGAGCGGCCATGGAAGACGCCGGCGAGGACCCTCTCGCGCGTGCCGAGGCACTCGCCTCGGCGCTCACCGCCGAGGGTTACGCTGCCAATGCGACCACGATCGCCTCCGGCGGTCAGCTCTGCCAGCACCACTGCCCGGTGGCGCACGTGGCCGCCGAGTTTCCCCAGCTGTGCGAGGCCGAGACCGCGGTGATTTCCCGTCTGGTCGGCACCCACGTGCAGCGCCTGGCCACCATCGCGCACGGCGACGGGGTGTGCACCACGCACATTCCGACCCAGCCGGGCCGTGTTCAATCCGGTAATCCCGTCACCACTGTGAGGACAGATAGATGACCGAGCAGATCGTCCAGCCCCTGACCCAGGAAGAGCAGCTCGCGGCCCTGGGTCGGTACGAGTACGGCTGGTCCGACCCGGACGCCGCCGGGGCGGTTGCCCAGCGCGGCATCAACGAGGCGGTGGTGCGGGACATCTCGGCCAAGAAGAGCGAGCCGGCGTGGATGCTCGACCTGCGGCTGAAGGGCCTGCGGCTGTTCGGCCGCAAGCCGATGCCGGCCTGGGGCGCGGACCTCAGCGGGATCGACTTCGACAACATCAAGTACTTCGTGCGGTCCACCGAGAAGCAGGCCACCAGCTGGGAGGACCTGCCGGAGGACATCAAGAACACGTACGACCGGCTGGGCATCCCGGAGGCGGAGAAGCAGCGGCTGGTCGCGGGTGTCGCGGCGCAGTACGAGTCCGAGGTCGTCTACCACAAGATCCGTGAGGACCTTGAGGAGCAGGGAGTTCTCTTCCTGGACACGGACACGGCGCTGCGCGAGCACGAGGACGTCTTCAAGGAGTACTTCGGCACGGTGATCCCGGTCGGCGACAACAAGTTCGCCGCCCTGAACACCTCCGTGTGGTCCGGTGGCTCGTTCATCTACGTGCCGAAGGGTGTGCAGGTGGAGATCCCGCTGCAGGCCTACTTCCGGATCAACACGGAGAACATGGGCCAGTTCGAGCGGACGCTGATCATCGTCGACGAGGGTGCGTACGTGCACTACGTCGAGGGCTGCACCGCGCCGCTCTACTCCTCCGACTCGCTGCACAGCGCGGTCGTGGAGATCATCGTCAAGAAGAACGCGCGCTGCCGTTACACGACCATCCAGAACTGGTCGAACAACGTCTACAACCTGGTCACCAAGCGCGCCGTCTGCCACGAGGGCGCGACCATGGAGTGGGTCGACGGCAACATCGGCTCCAAGGTGACGATGAAGTACCCGGCGGTCTACATGACCGGCGAGCACGCCAAGGGCGAGGTGCTCTCGGTGGCGATGGCCGGTGAGGGTCAGCACCAGGACGCCGGCGCCAAGATGGTGCACGCCGCGCCGCACACCTCCTCGACCATCATCTCCAAGTCGATCGCCCGGGGCGGCGGCCGCACCTCGTACCGGGGTCTGGTGCAGGTGCTGGAGGGTTCGCACCACAGCCGGAGCACGGTCAAGTGCGACGCGCTGCTGGTCGACACCATCTCCCGCTCGGACACCTACCCGTACGTCGACATCCGTGAGGACGACGTGTCGATGGGTCACGAGGCGACCGTGTCCAAGATCAGCGACGACCAGCTCTTCTACCTGATGAGCCGGGGCCTGAGCGAGGACGAGGCGATGGCCATGATCGTGCGTGGCTTCATCGAGCCGATCGCCAAGGAGCTTCCGATGGAGTACGCCCTGGAGCTCAACCGCCTGATCGAGCTTCAGATGGAGGGCGCGGTCGGCTGACGCCGCCGCTCCCGCGTGGCGGGCCGGGAACCTCGGCCCGCCACACCAGGACCCCACCTCGTCGCCACGGAACAGACAGACCAAGGACGAAATGACTACCCAGGCTTCCGCGCCACCCAGCACCAAGTCGCAGGCGCTGCGCTCGTACGACGTCGCCGACTTCCCGGCCCTCACCGGCCTGGAGGAGGAGTGGCGTTTCACCCCGCTCAAGCGCCTCCGCGGCCTGGCCACGGCGGACACCTCCGCCGCCACCGGCCGGGGCGTCACCATCGAGCACCCGGACCTGCCGGCCGGGGTGTCGGTGCGACTCGTCGAGCCGAGTGACGCCAGCGTCGTGTCCGCGCCGGTGCCGACCGACCGGATCAGCGCGCTGGCGCACGGCGGTGCCGCGCGGGTCGCGCTGGTCGAGGTGGCCGCCGACGCGGTGGTGTCCGACGCGGTGATCGTCTGGCTGCTGGGCGCGTACCCCGAGGAGCTGGCCTTCGCCCGGACCCAGGTCCAGGTGGGTCGGTTCGCGGAGGCCACTGTCGTGTTCTCGCAGGAGGGCTCGGCCACGCTGGCCGACAACGTCGAGGTGTTCGTCGCCGACGGCGCGAAGCTGACCCTGGTCACGATCGCCGACTGGGCCTCCGACGCGGTCCAGGCGCAGCACATCCAGGTGAAGCTGGGCCGCGACGCCCGGGTCGTGCACATCCAGGTCTCCCTCGGTGGTGACCTGGTCCGGCAGTTCACCAGCGTGGAATACACCGGTCGGGGTGGCGAGGCCGAGCTGTACGGCGTCTACTTCGCCGACTCCGGTCAGCACCTGGAGCACCGGCAGCTGGTCGACCACTCCGTGCCGGACTGCCGCAGCTACGTCGGCTACCGGGGCGCCCTGCAGGGCGAGAGCGCGCACACCGTCTGGGTGGGCGACGTGCTGATCCGGGCCGAGGCGACCGGCACCGACACGTACGAGATCAACCGGAACCTGCTGCTCACCGAGGGCGCTCGAGCGGACTCCGTACCCAATCTGGAGATCGAGACCGGCGAGATCGCCGGCGCCGGCCACGCCAGCGCGACCGGCCGCTTCGACGACGAGCAGCTCTTCTACCTGATGGCCCGGGGTATCCCGGAGAGCGAGGCCCGCCGCCTGGTGGTCCGCGGCTTCTTCGCCGAGCTGATCAACAAGATCCCGGTGGAGTCCCTGCGCGAGCGCCTGGGCGACGCGATCGAGGCCCGGCTGACCAAGGCGGGCGCCTGATGATCCGGATCTGTTCCACCGAGGACGTACCGAAGGGCACCGCCATCAGCGCGGACGTCGACGGCACGTCGATCGCCCTGGTGCACGGCGAGGACGGCAACTTCTACGCCGTGTACGACGAGTGCTCGCACGCCGCGGTCGCCCTCTCCGAGGGTGAGGTCGACGGCTGCACGCTGGAGTGCTGGTTGCACGGCTCGCGTTTCGACCTGCGCACCGGTGAACCGACCGGGCTGCCCGCCACCGAACCCGTCCCCGTCTACCCCGTCGAAGTCCGCGACGGCGACATCTACCTCAGCCTGACGCCGAGTAATGGAGTGACCCGATAATGAGCACCCTGGAGATCCGCGACCTGAAGGTGTCGGTCAAGCTGCCCGAGGGTGAGCTCAAGCCGATCCTGGCCGGCGTCGACCTGACCGTGAAGTCCGGCGAGACCCACGCGATCATGGGCCCGAACGGTTCCGGCAAGTCCACCCTGGCGTACTCGATCGCCGGTCACCCCAAGTACGAGATCACCGGCGGCACGGTGACCCTCGACGGCGAGGACGTGCTCGCCATGACTGTCGACGAGCGGGCCCGCGCCGGCCTCTTCCTGGCCATGCAGTACCCGGTCGAGGTGCCCGGCGTCTCGGTGGCCAACTTCCTGCGCACCGCGAAGACCGCCATCGACGGCGAGGCACCGAAGCTGCGCACCTGGGGTGGCGAGCTGCGCGGCGCGATGGAGCGCCTCCAGATGGACCCGGCGTTCGCCCAGCGCAACGTCAACGAGGGCTTCTCCGGTGGTGAGAAGAAGCGGCACGAGATCGTCCAGCTGGAGCTGCTCAAGCCGAAGATCGCCATCCTCGACGAGACCGACTCGGGCCTCGACGTGGACGCGCTGCGCGTGGTCAGCGAGGGCGTCAACCGGGTCCGCGACGACGGCGACACCGGCGTGCTGCTGATCACCCACTACACGCGGATCCTGCGCTACATCAAGCCGGACTTCGTGCACGTGTTCATCGCCGGCCGGATCGTCGAGCAGGGCGGCCCGGAGCTGGCCGACAAGCTCGAGGCCGAGGGCTACGAGCGGTACGCCGCCGGGGCCGGCACGGCCAAGGCCTGAGCGGGAGAGGCGCTGCCGAGATGACCAGCATCGCGATCCCCGAGGGGATGCCGCAGTACGACGACGTGCCGCGTTTCGACGTGGCCCGGGTACGCGCCGACTTCCCGATCCTGGATCGCGAGGTCAACGGGCACCCGCTGGTCTACCTCGACAGCGCCAACACCTCGCACAAACCCCGCCAGGTGCTCGACGTTCTCGACGAGCACTACGCGCGGCACAACGCCAACGTCTCGCGGTCGGTGCACACCCTGGGCACCGAGGCCACCGAGGCGTACGAGGGGGCGCGGGCGAAGGTCGCCGCGTTCATCAACGCGCCCAGCGTCGACGAGGTGGTGTTCACCAAGAACTCCACCGAGGCGATCAACATCGTGGCGTACGCCTTCTCGAACGCCTCGCTGCGCCCGGACGCGGACCCGCGGTTCCGCCTGGGCCCCGGCGACGAGGTGGTGATCTCCGAGATGGAGCACCACTCGAACATCGTCCCGTGGCAGTTGCTCTGCGAACGGACCGGCGCGACCCTGCGCTGGTTCCCCGTCACCGACCAGGGCCGACTGGACGAGTCGGGCCTGGAGGACCTGGTCACCGAACGGACGAAGATCGTCTCGCTGGTGCACGTGTCGAACATCCTCGGCACTGTCAACGCGACCTCCCGCATCACCGCGCGGGTCCGCGAGGTGGGCGCGCTGCTGTTGCTGGACTGCTCGCAGTCGGTGCCGCACCTGCCCATCGACGTGGTCGACCTGGACGCCGACTACATCGTGTTCACCGGCCACAAGATGTGCGGCCCGACCGGCATCGGGGTGCTCTGGGGCCGGGGTGAGCTGCTCGCGGCCATGCCACCGGTCTTCGGCGGCGGCTCGATGATCGAGACGGTCACCATGGCCCGCTCGACGTTCGCCGCCCCGCCGGCCCGGTTCGAGGCCGGCACCCCGCCGATCGCCGAGGCGGTCGCGCTCGGCGCTGCCGTCGACTACCTGACCGGCGTCGGGATGCGGGCCATCCAGTGGCACGAGAAGGAGCTGACGGCGTACGCGCTGGACGCCTTCGGCTCGGTGCGGGACCTTCGGATCTTCGGCCCGACCGTGCCGGTCGGCCGGGGCGGCACCATCTCGTTCGCGCTCGGCGACGTGCACCCGCACGACGTGGGTCAGGTGCTCGACTCGCTCGGCGTGCAGGTGCGGGTGGGTCACCACTGTGCCAAGCCGGTGTGCAGCCGGTTCGGCGTCCCGGCCATGACCCGGGCCTCGTTCTACCTCTACACCACCACCGAGGAGATCGACGCTCTGGTGGCCGGTCTGGAGCAGGTGCGGAAGGTGTTCGACTGATGCAGCTCGACCAGCTCTACCAGGAGATCATCCTGGACCACTACAAGCGCCCACACGGGCGCGGTCTGCGCGACGCCGAAGACTCGGGCGACCGGGTCGAGGAGGCGCACCACGTCAACCCGACCTGCGGCGACGAGGTCACCGTCCGGGTGGCCACCGACGGCACTGTGCTGCACGACATCTCGTACGACGGCATGGGCTGCTCGATCAGCCAGGCCTCGGCGAGCGTCCTGCACGAGTTGCTGCGCGGTCGGGGTGCCCGGGAAGCATTCGAGGTGCACGAGGCGTTCGTGGAGTTGATGTCCGGACGTGGCCAGGTCACGCCGGACGAGGACGTGCTGGGTGACGGGGTGGCCTTCGCGGGTGTGGCCCGTTATCCCGCCCGGGTCAAGTGCGCACTGCTGCCGTGGATGGCGTTCAAGGACGCCGCGGCACGCGCGGGGGTGGGCGCGAGCCCAGAGGTGAAGGCGTGATCGAGCGTCAGCGAGCCAATCATTGTTGCAGCACCGTGGCGCCTGTCGGCGTCACGGAGCGAAGCGGAGGGACGGCATGAGCGAGAACACGGCTACCGAAGCGACGCCGGAGGCCGGTGACGCCGCCGCGGCGTCGCAGGTCGACTCCGTGACGACCGACGCCACCGCGACGCCGGAGGCCGGCGACGCACCGACGGCCGGCGTCAGCAAGGCCATGATCGCCGACATCGAAGAGGCCATGAAGGACGTCGTCGACCCGGAACTCGGGATCAACGTCGTCGACCTGGGTCTGGTATACGGCGTGCACGTCGACGACGAGAACGTCGCCACCCTGGACATGACGCTCACCTCGGCGGCCTGCCCGTTGACCGACGTGATCGAGGACCAGACCCGGCAGGCGCTGACCACCGGCCCGGGTGGCGGCCTGGTCAACGACATCCGGATCAACTGGGTGTGGCTCCCGCCGTGGGGCCCGGACAAGATCACTGACGAGGGTCGGGACCAGCTCCGTTCCCTCGGCTTCAACGTCTGAGCCGACTCCGGTCGGCTCTGCCCGTCGAGCGCGATGCCCTGCGGGGCGTCGCGCTCGACGCGTTCCGCCCCTGCCGCGCGTGCGCCGCGCCGTTCCACCCGGCAAGGTCCGCGCAACATCAGCGATAGTGCTGCCTCCGGCGTCTCGGAGGCAGCAACATCCCCGAAGTTGCACGAATCTTGGTCGGCCGCCCGCGGGATGGGCTTGGGACAGCGCCGGCACGGCGCAGGGTGCGGGGTGAGGGGTGCACGGCGCGGGGACGTGGGGCGGCAGGGCGCGAGGGCGCGAGGGCGCGGGGGCGCGGAAATCCGGTGGCGCGGGCGTGGGTTCGGCGCGCAGGATGCGCGTGTGATTGAGGCGTACCCCATGCAGGTCCCTGTCCGTGCGGCCACCGCCGTGCGTCGACAGCGGCCGGTCCGGGGACGGGCCTCGACCCGACACCGACGTCCGTGAGCGGGGCGTTCCTGGCCGGTCTGGTGGCCGGCTACGGCGTCGCCATCCCCGTCGGCGCGATCGCGATCCTGATTCTGGGCCTGAGTGCGCGTACCTCGTTTCGGGTCGGTGCGGCCGCGGCGCTCGCGGTGGCGACGGCCGACGGGCTCTACGCGGCGGCCGCCGCGCTCGGGGGTGCCAGCCTGGCCGGGATCATCGCGCCGGTCGCCGGGCCGTTGCGGGTGGTCGCCGCCGTCGTCCTGCTCGGTCTCGCCGCGCACGGTCTGTGGCGGACCTGGTCCGCCCACCGCTCGCGGCGGACGCCGACGGCACCCGTCGGGCGGGGTCTGAGCACGCCCGGGCGGGCCTACGCGGCGCTGCTCGGGTTGACCCTGCTGAACCCGATGACGGTGCTCTACTTCAGCGCGCTGGTGCTCGGTCGGCGGGACACCGCCGACGCGGACCCGGGCGCGGCGGCGCTGTTCGTGGCCGGTGTGTTCCTGGCGTCGGCGAGCTGGCAGCTGCTCGTCGCGGGCGGCGGCACGATGGTCGGGCGGGCCCTGACCGGGCCGCGCGGGCGGCTGATTACCGGGCTGGTCTCCAGCGCGCTCATCGCCGCGCTGGCGGTGGTCGCGCTGCTGCCGGGCTGAGCGCCGCGCCCGACCGCCCGATCCGCGTTGTCGTGCCGTACGGTCGGGCGGTGACCAGTCGACCCGCAGCCGGGGGAGGCCGGTGGGTGGAGGTCGACCCGGCCCGCGTCGGGCGCTGGGTCGAGGGCTTCGCCGACCGGCACGGCCCGCACACCACGACCGAGCGGGAGTACGGCCTGCTGCTCACCGCCGCGGACGGGGCCACCGCCGAGCTGTACGCCCCACCCGGCGCGCCGGTCAGCGGTGACGTTCCCGGGTTCGTGGCCGCCGCCGTGACGCCCCGCCGGATCGGCCTGCTGCTGGCCCGCAAGGGCGCGGTGGCCGTCGGCGTGGCCGAGGGCGCCGACCTTGTCATCTCCAAGGTGGACACCCGCTACGTGCAGGGGCGCACCGCGGCTGGGGGATGGTCCCAGCACCGGTTCGCCCGGCGTCGCGACAACCAGGCCAAGGCGGCGCTGGGTGATGCGGCGGACCTGGCCGTACGCCTGCTGTTGCCGGAGGCGGCGGCGCTGACGGCGATGGTCTGCGGCGGCGACCGGAAAGCGGTGGACACTGTGCTGGCCGATCGGCGGTTGGCTCCGCTCGTGCCGCTGCGGGCCGAGCGGTTGCTCGACGTGCCGGAGCCTCGGCACGCGGTGCTCGTCGCAGCGGTCGCCGCGGCTCGTGCGGTGCGGATCAGGTTGCGCGACCCGGCACCCGACTGACCTCGGCGCTCGACGGAGGGAAACCGGCGTTCCTGGTCTGCTGATGTGCTGACGGTCCGAGGATGGGCGCATCGCCCCGGTAACCCGTGGCCGCAACACCTCAGGGAGAGCATCATGTCCGACGCGCAGATCCTGCGTACCGTCCTCGACCGGTGGAAGTCGGCGGTCGACGCCCACGAACCGGACCGGGTCGCGTCGTACTTCACCGAAGACGCGATCTTCCAGGGGCTGCACCCGTACGCCGTCGGCCGTGCCGGGGTTGCCGCGTACTACGCCGCCCAGCCGCTCGGCCTGACCGCCGCCTATGAGATCCGGGAGACCCGGCGTCTCGCCGACGACCTGGTCCTCGGCTACCTGGAGGTGGAGTTCGGCTTCACCGACCGTCCGGCGCTGACGGTCCACCTGGGCGTACTGCTGCGGCGGATCGACGACGACTGGCTCATCGCGCACTACCAGGTCTCGAGGCTGAACTGACCCAGCCCCGCGCCGAGCCCCCCGCCCGCGCCCCCCGCGCGTCGATCATGGAGTTGTGGGGGTGGACGAAGGTCGCTCGTCCGCCCATATCGGGCACCACAACTCCATGATCGACGCGAACGGCGACCGGGGCCAGTGTCAGAGCTGGTCGGTGCCGAAGGTATCGCAGGTCTTCGGGTCACCGCTGTCGTGGCCCTGCTGGAACCAGCGCTGCCGCTGCGCAGAGGTGCCGTGGGTGAACGAGTCCGGGTTGACCTGCCCGCCGGAGCGTTCCTGGATGCTGTCGTCGCCGATCGCCTCGGCGGCCTTCAGCGCCTCGGTGATGTCGCCCGGGGTGATCGACTTGAACAGCGGTTCCTGGCCGGTCTTGTCCTTGGTCTCGGTGGCGTGCTTGGCCCAGGCGCCGGCGTAGCAGTCGGCCTGCAACTCCAGCCGCACGGACGCGGAGCGGGGGCCGCTCTGGTCGCCCTGGCCGGCCTTCTCGTTGGTGCCGAGCAGGTTCTGGACGTGGTGGCCGTACTCGTGAGCGAGCACGTAGGGCTGGGCGAACTCGCCCTTGGCGCCGAACCGGGAGGCCAGCTCCTCGTAGAAGGCCAGGTCGATGTAGACCTGCCGGTCGGCGGGGCAGTAGAACGGGCCGACGCCCGAGTCGGCCTGACCGCAGCCGGTGTTCACGGCGGCCTGGAAGTAGTTGGTGTCGGTCGGCTCGTACTTGCCCTTACCCAACTCCGGGTACGCCTCCTGCCAGTAGCCCTGGATGCTGTTGACGTAGGCCAGGTTGCGGCAGCGCAGGTCGTCGAAGCGGTCGGGGTTCTTGGTGGAGCACAGCTGCTCCAGGTCGGTGCCGCCGGCCTGCCCGCCCTCGTCGCCGTTTGTCATCGCGTTCAGGCCGAACCCGCCGCCGAGCAGTGCGACCAGCACAGCCACCACGATGCCGATCAGCCCGCCGCGACCACCGCCGCCGGGAAGTGGAATGCCGAGGCCACCGCCCCCTCCACCGCCCCGACCCCGGTCGTTGACCTGGGAGGTGTCGAGCTCGGCCCGCTCGTTGAGTTCCATGCTGACCCCGATCGCCGTATGCCGGTGAATGTCGTCTGAATGTCGTTCTGTCCTGTAAATGCCGGACCGGGTCCGGACAGCGCTTCCGGTACCCGATGATCTTGATCGGTAATCCGGGCGGTCCGCCCAGCGACGCCCGGTACACTTGTCGGGTGCTGCGCTGCGAAGGCTGAACCGCCCCGCGCCGTCGGGCCCCTTGAGCCCGCCGGCCGTTTCGCGTGCCCCGAGTCAGCCTTCCAGACCCCGAGAGCGAGCCCGAAAACATGATCACTGCCACCGGCCTGGAACTGCGTGCCGGTTCCCGGATCCTGCTGTCCGACACCACGCTGCGCGTACAGCCCGGTGACCGGATCGGCCTGGTCGGTCGCAACGGCGCCGGCAAGACCACGACGCTGAAGGTGCTCGCCGGCGAGGGTCAGCCGTACGGCGGCCAGATCGACCAGCGCAGTGCCATCGGCTACCTCCCGCAGGACCCGCGCACCGGCGACCTGGAGGCGACCGGTCGCGACCGGGTGCTCTCCGCACGCGGCCTGGACGTCCTGATGTCGCAGATGCAGGAGGTCGAGGCTCGCCTCGCCGAAGACGCCAGCGACAAGTTGGTCCGTCGCTACGGCGCGCTGGAGGACCAGTTCGCCGCCCTGGGCGGGTACGCGGCCGAGGCCGAAGCCGCCCGGATCTGCGCCAACCTCGGCCTCCCGGACCGGGCTCTCGCGCAGACCATCGGCACCCTCTCCGGTGGTCAGCGCCGCCGCATCGAGCTGGCCCGGATCCTGTTCCGCGACGCGGGCGAGAACGGCGGGGGCATCCTGCTGCTCGACGAGCCGACCAACCACCTCGACGCCGACTCGATCACCTGGCTGCGCGGCTTCCTCGCCAACCACAAGGGCGGCCTGATCGTGATCTCCCACGACGGCGCCCTGCTGGAGTCGGTGGTCAACAAGGTGTGGTTCCTCGACGCCACCCGGTCGGTCATCGACGTCTACAACCTGGGCTGGAAGGCGTACCTGGAGGCACGCGAGACCGACGAGCGTCGCCGACGCCGGGAGCGGGCCAACGCGGAGAAGAAGGCCGGCGCCCTGATGGCGCAGGCCGACAAGATGCGGGCGAAGGCCACCAAGACCGTGGCCGCGCAGAACATGGCCCGCCGTGCCGAAAAGCTGATCTCCGGCCTGGAGGAGGTGCGGGTCTCCGACCGGGTGGCCAAGGTGCGATTCCCCAGCCCCGCGCCGTGCGGCAAGACCCCGCTCACCGCGACCGGCCTGTCCAAGTCGTACGGCTCGCTGGAGATCTTCACCGACGTCAACGTCGCGGTCGACCGCGGCTCCCGGGTGGCCATCCTGGGGCTCAACGGCGCCGGCAAGACGACCCTGCTGCGGATGCTCGGCGGTCTGCTCAGCCCAGACACCGGCGAGGTGCACGCGGGTCACGGCCTGCGGCTTGGCTACTACGCCCAGGAGCACGAGACGCTGGACGTGGAGCGGACGGTCCTGGAGAACATGCGCGCCGCCGCCGTCGAGCAGTCCGACACCGACCTGCGCAAGATCCTCGGTGCGTTCCTCTTCTCCGGTGACGACGTGAACAAGCCGGCCGGGGTGCTGTCCGGTGGCGAGAAGACCCGGCTGGCGCTGTCCACCCTGGTCTGTTCCGGCGCCAACGTGCTGCTGCTCGACGAGCCGACGAACAACCTCGACCCGGTCAGCCGGGAGCAGGTGCTCGACGCGATCGCCAACTACCCGGGTGCGATCGTCCTGGTCACCCACGACCCGGGCGCGGTGCTCGCGCTCAAGCCGGACCGCGCGATCCTGCTGCCCGACGGCGATGAGGACGCCTGGAGCGACGACCTGCTCGAACTGGTCGAGCTGGCCTGACCGGCCCGGCCTGCCGCCGGCCCTGCCGTCGCGTCCTGCGGGCGGTCGACCGGGCCGTCCTCAGCCGAGCAGGTCGACCAGCCGGCCGAGCACACCGGAGCTGACCAGGATCAGCACGCCGATGCCGATGAAGATGGTCGGCACCAGCCAGTGGCCGGCGCGTTCGACCAGCCGGACCACCCGGGGGTGCCCGCCCAGCCAGGCGCCGGCGGCACACCACAGCGCGATGAGCAGCACGAAGACCAGGAGGAACACCGCGCTGTCGGCCGCGCCGAGGGCCCGGAATACGGGTACGTAGACGGCCACGTTGTCGGCGCCGTTCGCGATCGTCACCCCGGCCACACCGAGCGTTCCGGTGACGACCGCGGGGGTGACGTCGTCGTCGGAGGCGCGCAGCGCGCGTACGCCCAGCGCGATCGGCAGCAGGCCGAGCAGCCCCGTCCACGGGTCCGGCACGACCAGCAACCCCGCCGCGACCACCGCGCTGGCCAGCGCGAGCGCACCGATTCCGAGGTATTGACCAGCGACAATCTGCCAAGGGCGGGGTCGACCGGTGGTGCGCGCCGCGACGAAGAACAGGGTCAGGATGACGATGTCGTCGATGTCGGTCGCGGCGAAGACGACTGCTGCTCCGCCCGCGGTGCTCAACAGGTCGATCACGACCGAAGGCTACGGGTCGTCGGCAGGCGCCACCGTGCCGCGGTGGTACGCCCGGAGGCAGCGCGGGGGCCGATCGCCAGGATCACTCTATCGGGAAGCTGACATTGCATAGCGTGTCGGTTGGCGAAGAGTTGATATCTGGCGCATGATCGTTCGAGGCGGTCTAATAGGTGGGACCGTATCCGAACCGCACAGTCTGGGACGTGAGGACACAGCATGGCAGCCACTGGCACAGCCACCAGCACTGAGAAGGGTCGCCGGATCGTCGGAGCCGAGCGTCAGACGCTCGCCAAGGACCTGGTAAAGCGGTACACCTCGGGGGAGAGCATCCGCGCGTTGGCGGCCTCGACCGGCCGTTCCTACGGGTTCATCCATCGAGTACTCACCGAGTCCGGGGTGCAGCTGCGTCAGCGCGGTGGTGCCCGGCGCCGCAAGAAGGCGTGACCCGCCACTCAGCGTCGTCCAGCACCGCCGCTCCCCGGGCCGTCCGGTGACCGCCGAGGCGACCGGGGTCCGGCTGACTTGCGACGGGCCGGTCGCCACGGTGACGTTGTGCCGGCCCGACGTGCTCAATGCTCAGACGCCGGCCATGTGGCAGGCGATGAGCGACTTCTCCCGCGACCTGCCCGGCGACGTGCGGGTGGTGGTGGTCCGGGGCGAGGGGCGTGCGTTCTCCGCCGGCCTCGACCTCGCGGTGGCTGGCGCGTCCGGCCCGGGCTCGTTCGCGGAGCTGGCCACGCTGCCCGAGCAGGAGTGCGCCGAGCGCATCGCGGAGTTCCAGTGCGGCTTCACCTGGCTGCACCGGCCGGACGTCATCTCCGTGGCGGCCGTGCAGGGTCATGCGATCGGTGCGGGCTTCCAGCTCGCCCTCGCCTGTGACCTGCGTGTCCTCGCCGCTGACGCGAAACTGTCGATGGCCGAGGTGACCCTCGGCCTGGTGCCCGACCTGGCCGGCACCAAACGGCTCGTCGAGCTGGTCGGTTACGCGCGGGCGCTGGAGATCTGCGCCACCGGCCGCCGGTTGGATGCCGCCGAGGCGGACCGGATCGGGCTGGCCAATCTGGTGGTGCCACCAGCCGAGCTGGACGGCGCGGTCCAGGACCTGACCGCTGGCCTGCTCTCCGGGGCCCGCGACGCGGTGGTGGAGATCAAGGCGTTGCTCGCCGGTGCGGCCGGCCGGTCGCACGCCGACCAGCAGCGCGCCGAGCGCGAGGCGCAGACCCGTCGGCTGCGCGACCTGGCCGGCCGGGGAGAATAGGTAAGGACCGCACGGGAAGATCCGGGTTACGACCGAGGTTGTCACAGTCGTCGGGAGAATTGACCTGACGGCGCGGTCTGCCCGACGACCCGGAGGTGAGCGATGTCCAACCCGATGTCCGGAGGTGGCATGGCCGGGTGGAGCATGCTCCGGTCGATGCGCAACCGGGACGAGGTCTCCACCCACCGACTGAAGCACGGGGTGGCCCGCCGCATCGTCGCCTTCGCCCAGCCCTACCGGCGCGACATCATCGTCTTCCTGGCCACCGTGGTGCTGGCCGCCATCATCGGCGTGGCCACCCCCGTGCTGGCCGGTGACGTGATCAACGCGATCAACCGGGGTGGCACCGAGGCCGGCCGGCTCGTGGTGCGGCTTGCCCTGTTCATCGCCGCGCTGGCGGTCGCCGACGCGCTGCTCTCCCTGGCCCAGCGGTGGTATTCGGCGCGGATCGGCGAGGGCATCATCTTCAACCTCCGCACCCGGGTCTACGACCACGTGCAGCGGATGCCGTTGCAGTTCTTCACCCGTACCCAGACCGGCGCCCTGGTCAGCAGGCTCAACAACGACGTGCTCGGCGCCCAGCGGGCGTTCACCTCCACCCTGTCCGGTGTGGTCAGCAACGTCATCCAACTGGTGCTCACCGCGGCGGTGATGTTCACCCTCTCCTGGCAGATCACCGCGCTGTCACTGGTGCTGCTGCCCATCTTCATCATTCCGGCCCGCCGGGTCGGTCGGCGGCTGGCCGACATCACCCGCGAGGCGTACAACCTCGACGCCAAGATGAACGCGACCATGACCGAGCGGTTCGGGGTGGCCGGCGCGCTGCTGGTGAAGCTCTTCGGTCAGCCCGAGATCGAGGCCGGCCGGTTCGCCGGCCGGGCCGAGCGGGTCCGCGACATCGGCATCCAGTCCGCGATGTACTCCCGCACGTTCTTCGTGGCGATGCTGCTGGTCGCCTCGCTGGCGCAGGCGCTCACCTACGGTCTCGGTGGCTGGTTGGCGGTGACCGGCGGCGTCAGCGCGGGCACCGTCGTGACGCTCGCGTTGCTGCTCACCCGCCTGTACGGCCCGCTCACCGCGCTGTCCAACGTCCGGGTCGACGTGATGAGCGCCCTGGTCTCCTTCGACCGGGTCTTCGAGGTGCTCGACCTCAAACCGGGCATCGTGGAGAAGCCCGACGCGGTGCCGGTGCCCCGGGGCACCGGCCGGGTCGACTTCCGCGACGTGCGGTTCCGCTACCCGAGCGCCGCCGAGGTCTCCCTCGCCTCCCTCGAGGAGGTCGCCACACTGGACCGGACTGTCAACGAGCCGGTGCTCAAGGGAGTTTCGTTCAGCGTGGAGCCGGGGCAGATGGTCGCGCTGGTCGGCCCGTCCGGCGCCGGCAAGTCGACCCTGTCGATGCTGATCTCCCGGATCTACGACGTCACCGACGGCCAGGTGCTGGTCGGTGGGGTGGACGTACGCGACGCGACGCTCGCCTCCCTGCGGGACGAGATCGGTGTCGTCACCCAGGATTCGCACCTGTTCCACGAGACGATCGCCGAGAACCTGCGCTACGCCAAGCCCGACGCCACCGACGACGAGATCTGGGCCGCGCTGGCCGGCGCGCAGGTGGCCGACCTGGTCCGGGCGCTGCCCGACGGGCTGGACACCACCGTCGGGGAACGCGGCTACCGGTTCTCCGGCGGCGAGAAGCAGCGCATCGCGATTGCCCGGCTGCTGCTCAAGGCGCCGTCGATCGTGATCCTCGACGAGGCGACCGCCCACCTGGATTCGGAGAGCGAGGCGGCGGTGCAACGGGCGTTGTCGGTGGCGTTGACCGGGCGGACCGCCCTGGTGATCGCACACCGGCTCTCCACCGTGCGCGACGCCGACCAGATCCTCGTCCTCGACGGCGGCCGGATCGTCGAGCGGGGGCGGCACGACGAGTTGGTAGCGGTCGGCGGGCTCTACGCCGAGCTGTACCGCACCCAGTTCGCGGTCGCCGACTCGCCCACCCCGTTCGTCGACGCGACCGGGCCCGAGCCGGTGGTCATGCCGCTGGGCACCTACCGCGCCGACGAGGTGCTGCCGCCCGCCGCGGCCAACTGACGTCCCGCGGGCACCGGGCCGAGGTCCGTCGCGGTCAGCGCCGTTCGGGCAGGCCGGTCGCCACTCGCAGCTCGGCGAACGCCACACCCAGCGTGACCGGGGTGAAGTGCGCGTTCAGGCCGCTCGGGTTGGGCAGCACCCACAGCCGGGCGCCGGCCAGTGACTCCGGCTGCGGCCCGAAGGTGGCTTTCGGCCGCTGAAAACCGATCCGGTACGCGGTCACCCCCACCACCGCCACCCAACGCGGCTGGTAGCGGCCCACCTTGTCGGTCAGGATCGCGGCACCGTCGAGGAGTTCCTCGCTGCTCAGCTCGTCCGCGCGGGCACTGGCCCGGGCGGCCATGTTGGTGATGCCGAGCCCGAGTGCGGGCAGCTCGTCCTGTTCGCTGGGGTGCAGCAGCCGGGGGGTGAACCCACCCCGGTGCAGCGCGGGCCAGAACCGGTTGCCGGGTCTGGCGAAGTGCCAGCCGGTTGCGGCCGACCAGAGGCCGGGGTTGATGCCGACGAAGAGCACCGCCAACCCCGGCGCGAGGACGTCGGGGATGGTCCGGTCAGCGGCCGCCGCCAGCTCCGCCCGGGTCGGACGAGTCGTCGGGGCCGCCCCGAGCTCCGCCCGGGTCGGCTGGGCTGTCCCGGGCGTCGTCAGCTCTGCCTGGGTCGGCTGGGCCGTGTCGGGCGTCGTCAGCTCTGCCTGGGTCGGCTGGGCCGTGCCGGGCGTCGTCAGCTCTGCCTGGGTCGGCTGGGCCGTGTCGGGCGTCGCCGTCGGGTGACGATCGGCCAGGTCCCCGGGTTCCGGCCGTCCGGTGTGCCTCGCGTTGATCGACTCGGGTTCCTGGAAGTCGGGGTGTCCTGGCCGCATCGACCGCCCGGTTTCCTGAAGGCCGAGTCGATCAACGGCCGGGTGGTCGGGCTGGGCCCGCTCGGGCGGCGTCACGGTACGGCCAGGTCGGCCCCCGGCGGGGGTCACAGCCCGCGCAGCGCGCCGCCGTCGACCGGGAGGGTGATCCCGGTGAGGTAGCTCGCGGCGGGGGAGAGCACGAACGCGGCCACCCGGCCGAACTCGGCGGGATCGCCGAGGCGACGCAGCGGGATGGCGGCCTCCGCCTCGGTGCGGGCGCGTTCCGGGTCGCCGGTCGCGGCGAAGAGCTCCCGGTTGCGGTCGGTCAGGATCCGGCCCGGCAGCAGCCCGACCACTCGTACGCCACGCGGGCCGTAGTCGTCGGCGATGTCCTTCGCCGCCCCGACCAGGCCGGGCCGCAGACCGTTGGAGATGCCGAGGCCGGGCACCGGGCCCCGGGCCGAGGTGGAGAGCACCAGCCCGATCGCACCGCCCTCGGGCAGCGCGGCGGCGACCGTACGCACCGCGCGGATCGTGCCCAGGAAGACGGTCTCGAAGGACTGCCGCCACTGCTCGTCGTTGATCGCGGCGGCCTTGCCCGCCGGTGGCCCGCCGACCGAGATCAGCGCGCCGTCGAGCCGGCCGAAGTGCTCCCGGGCGGCGGCGACGAGCTGCTCCGGGGTCTCCGGGTCGGCCAGGTCGGCGGTCAGCCCGACGGCATGCTCGGGACCGCCGAGCTGCTGCGCGGCGGCGGCCACGGCGTCCGGGTCCCGTGCCGACAGGACCACCCGTGCCCCGTCGGCGACCAGGCACTGCGCGGTCGCGAAGCCCAGGCCGCGAGAGGCACCGGTGAGGACGTACACATGGTCGGTCAGGCCTAGATCCATAAGGTCGATCCTGCCGCATCCGACACACCGTCGCCACCAACTGCGGGTGGACGCGAGGCGGGGCGCAGCAGACGTACCCGGCCGGCGATCTGCACCGCCACGGCGCCGCCGGCGCGGCCCACGGCCGGCATCCGGCGCGGACGTGGCGCCCCGAGCCCGTCGTAGTGCAGGCGCGCCTCCCGGACGGCCAGTTCCTCGGCGGCGGCCGGGGGCAGCGCACCCTGTTCGCGCATCGCACGGGCCAGGTCCCAACCGTCGCGCAACGACCCGGCGGTTGGTCGCCCGGCTGCCCAGCCGGCGAAGGTCGACGACCACGCGGCGCCGAGGCCGGCGGCGAGCAGTGGCCAGTGTCGGGCCACCTCGCCGGCACGTTTGCGTCTCAGGGCCGCCCGGGTGGCGGCCAGTTGGGCCGGTGCGAACCCCGGCGGCGGTGGCCCTCCGGCGACCAGCGTCGCGACCAGTTCCGCCTGTCGCTCGGCGAGCCCGCCGACATCGCCGGACGGCCGCCTGCCGCTGTCGTCGCGCGGCTCGGTCATGTCACGGCCGGGAAGCCCGCGGCGACGGCCAGGGCGTCCAGTTCGGCGCGCAGCTCGGCTGCCGGTGGGTAGTGGCCGTCCCGTTCCAGCAGCAGCGCCGGCGGACGCTGTCGAGCGCAGAGCGCGCCGACCAGCTCCAGCACCGCCGCTGGCACCGGATCGGTGTGGGTGTCGTGGTAGAAACCGCCGTGGTCGGCGCCGCCGGCCACGTGGACGTACGTGACCCGCTCCAGCGGCAGACGGTCCAGCAACGCGAGCGGGTCGGTGCCCCGGTTGCGGGCGTTGGCGTGCACGTTCGCCACGTCCAGCAGCAACAGTGCGCCGGTCCGGTCGAGGATCTCGGTGAGGAAGTCCGCCTCGTCCAGCTCGTCGTCGGGCCACTCGACCAACGCGGCGATCGGTTCCAGCGCGATCGGCACCGGCAGTTCGGCCTGCGCCCGCGCCACGTTGGCGCAGACCGCGTCGACCGCCTCCCGGCTGCGCGGCAACGGGAGCAGATGCCCGGCCTCCAGGCCGCCGGCTCGGACGAACGCGATGTGCTCGCTGACCAGCGGGGCGTCGACCTGCTGCGCCACAGCGGCCAGGTGGGCGACGCGGGCCGGATCGACCGGCTCGGCGCCGCCGAGGGAGAGCCGTACCCCATGGGGTACGACAGTCACGCCGCGCTCCCGCAGCTGCGCAAGACCCGGCGGGAGCGGCCCGGACGAGGGCACCCCCTCGGCCACCACCTCCACGAAGCGCAGGCCGGGGAGCTCGGCCACGAAGCCGGCGATCTCCGGACGCCAGCCGATGCCAACTCCGGACGGGCCGGTCATCCGCCGCACCCCCCGCCACCGCCGCAGCCGCCACCACCGCCGCAGGAGCTGCCGCCGTCTCCACCGGAGCTGTCGCCTCCGGACGATCCGTCGGAGCCGCCCGTCCAGCCGCTGCCGGAGGCGGCCTGGCGCTGGATCTCGGCCTGCTCGGCGAAGCCGGGGTCGAGCGCCCAGAGTGAGGCGGTGCCGTACAGAGCCACGCCCATCGCCGCGCCGCCAGCTCCGTAGGTGGCGTAGGACGGCGTGGAGGCCGGAGCGAGGTGGGTGTGTTCGCGGCGTACACCGCGCAGCGTGGACCGACCGGCCCGGGTGAGCACGGGCGCCCGGCGCAGCACCAAGGTGACGATCAGGAGCGCAACAAGGGTCAGCAGCAGGTAACCGACCGGGCGACCGCTGAACAGACCGGAGACCAACCGGAGCACGCCGAGGCCCAGCAGAGCGATCAGGATCGTGGTCCAGAAGCGGGCACGCGCGCGTTGCGCGTCGTCGGTCAGCAGGCCCCGCTGCTCCAGGCCGTTGCGGATCTGGTGCAGCGCGGCACGTACGCGCTCGTCCTGCGGCAGGTCCCCGACCCGGGCGTGCTGATGGGCGGCCCAGTGGACGGCCTGGTCCAGTGGGGTGAGCCCGGTCGGCGCGACCCCGCTGGTGGTCAGTCGACGGTCCGGCCGCACGCCGATCGCGCCGCTGCCGCGCAGTCCGCCGAGTGCGGCGTGTACGGCGAGTCGGGGTCCACCGTTGAGGTACGCGACCTGCTGCGGCCCGAGTGGATCGGCGGTCATGGCAGCGGTCGACGCGGCCGCCAGACGGACCCGGTGGTACACCGCGACGGCCACCACCAGAGCGGCTGCCACCAGGTAGTACCGGAGGAAGGTCGGGCCGGAGATGCCCCAGGTGTCGCCGGACGCGGCGTGGACGATCATCGACTGCTCCTGTCACCGGAGGGATGCGCGGCCCCATTGTGGAGCAGCCTCGCCACGGTCGGCAGTCGGGTGTACGGGCGGTCAGTGGCGGCGGACCGCCTCCTCGACCAGGTCGAGCACCGGGCCCAGGTCACCGGCCGGTCGGCCCATGGCCAGGTGCAGCACCAGGCCGTCGTAGGCCAGCTCCAGGAACTGGGCCAGCACGTCGATGGGGACGTCTTCGCGCAGCACCCCGGCGTCGCGTTGGCGGGCCAGCCGGTCCCGGGTCGCCTCGGCGATAGCGGCGGACCGCTCGGCCCATCGACGGGCGAACGCCGGGTCGGTGCGCAGGCGGCGGGAGACCTCCAGTTGGCTGCCCAGCCAACCGGTGGTGTCCGGTGAGACGGCGCGGGCGAGCAGGTCGCGCATCACCTGCACCAGGCCGTTGCGGGCCACCGTCTCGACCATGGCCGCGGCGTCGTCCTCGGCGACGGCCAGGAAGAGCGAGTCCTTGTCCCGGAAGTGGTGGAAGATGGCGCCGCGGGACAGGCCGGTGGCCTCCTCGAGGCGGCGTACGGTCGCCCCCTCGTAGCCGAGCCGGGCGAAACACGCCCGGGCAGCGGCGAGGATCTCCCGCCGACGCGCGTCGAGCTGGTCCTGGCTTACTCTGGGCACGCGTCGATCGTCGCAGGTCAACCCAGGGCATGCAAACCGTACGTACGGCTTGGGATATCGCCGACTACCCTCGCCTGGTGACCCCGCCGCAGACCGTGCCCACCGCCCCGCTGACCGTGGCCACCGTTCAGGCCACCCCGACGCCGGGTGACGTCGCCGGCAACGCGGTCACCGCCGCCGACCTGGTTCGCCGAGCCGGTGACCAGGGCGCCCGGGTGGCCGTCCTGCCGGAGCTGTTCCTCTGCGCGTACCACCCGCCGAGCCTTGCCGCCGACCCGGTCGGCACGGACGTCGCGGCCGACCCGGCCGGTGCGGTCGCGGATTCCCGGCTCGACCCGCTGCGCGCCGCGGCGCGCGAGGCCGGTGTCACCGCGCTGGTCGGCGCCGCAGCCCGACACCCGGACGGCCGGCGGACCATTGCCGCGCTGGTCATCGACCGGACCGGCGCGGTGCGGATCGGGTACGACAAGCAGCAGCTCTGGGGCGACGAACGGGAGCTGTTCAGCGCGGGCGACCGGGGTGCCACGCTGCTCGTCGACGACTGGCGGCTCGGGCTGGGCATCTGCTACGACGGCTGTTTCCCGGAACACGGCCGGGCCGCCGCCCTCGACGGCGCGCACGGCTACCTGTGCCCCAGCGGATACCTGGCCGGCTCCGAGCACCGCCGGGACCTCTACTACGCCGCGCGAGCCCTGGACAACACCATGTTCGTGGCCTTCGCCAACGCGGTCGGCGGCGTCGACCCGTGGCGGTTCAACGGCGGCGCGGCGATCTACGACCCGCAGGGCCGGGTGCTGGCCCGGGGCGCCGACGACGGCACGGAGGTGCTGGTGGCGACCCTGGATCCCGCCGTGCTCGCGGCCACCCGGGCGGCCCATTCGATGCTCGCCGATCGCCTGCCGAACCAGGGCGGCACCCGGGTGTCGATGTCCGGCTGAACCCGTCGTCAGGTGGATACCCGCCGGACCTGTTGGCGAACACGTCGGTCCCGTAGGGTGCCCGAGTGCCACTGCTCCTGCTGGACCTGGACAACACCCTGCTGGATCGGGCCGGGCCGTTCCGCCGCTGGGGTGAGCGCTTCCTGGACGGCATCGGCGCGCCCCACACCGACATCGACTGGCTGCTCTCGATCGACGCCGACGGTCTGACCGACCGCTGGGATCTCGCCGACGCCATCCGGGACCGCTACGAGCTGCGCATCCCCTCGATCGACCTGGTGGAGGAGCTGCACGACGGGGTGGTGGCGCAGACCCGGCTCGACCCGCTGACCGCCTGCGCGCTGCGGATCGCCGACGACGCCGGTTGGGTGCCGGTGGTGGTCTGCAACGGCACGGTACGCGTCGAGGACGCCAAGATTCGCCGGACCGGCCTGGACCAGTACGTCGCGGACTGGGTGATCTCCGAGGAAGCCGGCGTCAGCAAGCCCAACCCGCGGATCTTCGCGCTCGCCGCCCAGCGGGTCCGGATGCCGCTGCGGGGCGCCTGGGTGGTCGGCGACAGCCCGGAGGCGGACATCGGCGGTGCCGCCGCCGTCGGGCTGCCCAGCGTCTGGCTGCACCGGGGGCGCACCTGGACCGACGGCCGGTTCGCGCCGAGCCACACGGTGGACGGGTTGATCGCCGCGGTCGCCACAGTCCTGGCTCGCTGACGCCCGCAGCGCGCCGCGTCACGCCGTCCGCGCCGTCTGCGCCGCCTTGCGTCGCGCCATGATCCGCACAGTTTCCCTGATGATGCTGCCTCCGCGCGCCACGAGGCAGCATCATCAGGGATGTTGCGTGGATCTTGGTCCGACCGCGCGACGGCGGCTCGGTAATTCGGTTGACCGGCTGCCGTGGGGCCGCGAGCATTGTCAGCGCATCGTGCATCCCGGGCGTGGGCCCGGTCGTGGAGAGGAGGTCGGTCATGGCCGTCTTCGCAGGTCGCTTCCAGCTGCCTATCTCAGCCTCGACCAAGGGAACCTCACCACAGTGCGCGATCACGACTTTCCGGCGCTTGAGCGCCGGAGCCGCGGCAAGAGCCGCTTTGACGACGACGAATCACAGTTTCTGAAGCGCGGGCGGCCCACCGAGCCGCCCGCGGACCCCGACACCGAACCTGACCCGGACACCGGCGAGCGTTGGTCGTCCTGGGACGACGCCGTGCACGGGCCCGAGCCGCACCCGGAATGGCTGGTCACCGAGCTGGCCGCCCGGGACACCGAGCTGGGTGTGCTCAAGACCGGCAAGGAGGCGGACGTCCACCTGGTGCGCCGAGCGGTGCCCGACACCGACCGGTCGTGCCTGCTGGCGGTCAAACGCTACCGTGACCCCGAGCACCGGCTGTTCCACCGGGACGCCGGCTATCTGGAGGGCCGCCGTGTGCGCCGGTCCCGGGAGAACCGGGCGATGGCCGGCCGGACGGCGTTCGGCCGACAGATGATCGCCGGGCAGTGGGCCGCGGCCGAGTTCGACGCCCTGGCCCGGCTCTGGGAGATCGGTGCCGGGCACGACCGGATCGCCGTGCCGTACCCGGTGCAGCTGCGGGGCACCGAGCTGATGTTGGAGTTCGTCGGCGACGCCGAGTCGGGGGAGGCGGCGCCCCGGCTGGCCCAGCTGCGACCCGGCCCGACCGAGCTGCGCGACCTGTGGGCCCAGATGGTGGAGGCGCTGCGGGTGCTGGCCCGGGCCGGTTACGCGCACGGCGACCTGTCGCCGTACAACCTGCTCGTGCACCGGGGGCGGCTGGTCGTTATCGACCTGCCGCAGGTGGTCGACGTGGTGGCGAACCCGCAGGGGCCGGAGTTCCTGGCCCGCGATGTGCGGGTGGTCGGCACCTGGTTCGCGGCCCGTGGGCTGCCCGCCGAGCAGGTCGACCCGGGCACGTTGACCGGGGAGTTGCTGCGTGAGGCGGGCATCCGCTGATCAGAGCGGGTCGGGCGGTCGGACCGCCCGACCCGCCGGGTCGGTCATTGCAGGTAGCGCTCCACCTCGGGCTTGGGGCGTTCGCCTTGTGCGTCCGGGTCGCCGTGGGTCTCCCGGGCGGCCCGCCGACGGCGCAGCAGGTCCCAGCACTGGTCGAGGGATTCCTCCAGGGCGCGCAGTCGCTCGCTGGCCTCGCCCTCGGTGCCCGCCTCGTGGGCCTGGGCGTCCGCGCGCAGCTTGTGTTCCTCGTCGACCAGTTCGGAGATCCGGTTCAGGATGGTCTTGTCGTCCATGCTCCTGAGCCTGGCACAGCGCCCCACGACGCGCCTGGCTTCGTGTGCCGATAGTGGGGTCAGACCACGATCGGTGACTCCGCCCATACTGGCAGCAACATGTCAATGTGGCCTTTTTCACGCCCATCCCCAGGTCGGCCCGCATGCCGCCCGACGTGGGGCTTCACCTGCGCAATCTTTTGAGTCGGCCACGCGGCCCGGATCCGGCACGGCTGTCGTCCCCTCAACGCGAGAAATTCTCCAGATCTGTCCCATGGCAAAGCAGTTTCATGAATGGGATGCTCGCCCGGATGGTCACGCGCCATCAACAAGGCAGCACGGAGCGCAACCCGCTGTGCCGCCGGAAAGGACGGATCCGTGCAGGTGAAAGATGGCTGAGTCGACCGCCCCCGCGTACCGCCAGCCGCACGTCGCCACCCTGCGACGCACCTTTCCCAAGCTGCTCCGAGACCCACTGGGCACGTTGGTCGGGCTTGCCGACGCGTCGCCCGGGCAGGTCGTCAAACTCAACCTGGGCACTATCCGGCCGTACCTGGTCGTCGAGCCCGCACACGTCCAGCACGTGCTGCGCGACAACGCCGCCAACTACACGCGGGCCGGCGACGGCATGTTGTGGAAGTCGGTCAAGAAGATCGCCGGTGACGGCATCCTCGCCGAAGGCCCGGACTGGGAGGCGAGTCGCCGACGGCTCCAGCCGCACTTCACCGCGAAGCGGATCGACTCGGTGGTGGACGGTCTGAGCCGGGCGATCAGCGATGCGGTCGACGAGTTGAACGTCCCGGCGCGAAACGGCGAACCGGTCGACGCGGCCAGCGAGATCTCGAGGATCATCTGCCAGGCCGTCATCCGGGTCTTCTTCGGCGACAAGATCTCCGTCGCCGACGGTGTGCGGATCGTCGCGGAACAGAACACCGTGGCGACCGCACTGCGCTTCCGGCTGCTCATCCCGTTCCTGCCGGACGCCGTGCCGATGCCCGGCGACCGCGCACTGCGGCGGGCGGTCCGGAACATCGACAGCATTATGCTGCCGTTGGTCCGTGCCGAGCGATCCCGCGACGACGGAGGCGACGACTTCGTCGCGTCGCTGGCCCGGGGCCGTGACGCGCACGGCCACAAGGTCGACGACCAGCGGGTACGCGACGATCTGGTGTCGATCTTCGTGACCGCCACCGAGACCACCTACACGGCGCTCACCTGGATCTTCCCGCTGCTGGAGCAACTGCCCGACGTCGCCGCGCGGCTCTACGCGGAGATTGATCGTGTGGTCGGCCCCGGGGACGTGATCAGCCGCGGACAGCTTGGCGAGCTGCGCTACACCCGGATGGTGCTGGACGAACTCGTCCGCGCCTACCCATCCGGCTGGTTGGTGCCGCGGACCGCGATCGCCGACGACCTCATCGGCGGCACCCGGGTCAGGGCCGGTGACACGATCATCCTGAGTCCGTACGTGACCCATCGGCTGGCACGCTTCTGGGATCGGCCGACGGTCTTCGATCCGGAGCGCTTCGCCCCCGACGCCCCCCGGCGCGCCCACCGGTACGCCTACTATCCGTTCGGGGGCGGCGCCCACCAGTGCATCGGCCAGTACTTCTTCCAGGTCGAGGCGCCACTGATCATGGCGACGCTGCTCAGCCGCTTCCGGTTCCGGCTCTGCACGCCCGGACTGCCATCGCCGCGGCTCGCCGCGACGCTCCGACCAGGGGAACGGGTGCCGCTGCTGCTCACCCCCCATCGGCAACCGGCCCTGGCCTAGCGGGTGGCACAACGACAAGTGGTCGAGGACGCACTTCAGCAGGCCGCCGAGCACGGGCGCGTCTGTGCCCTGGCCGCTCAGGGCCAACGTGACCTGCAACGGTGCCTGGCCGCCCATCCGGACCTCTTCGCCGAGGGGCCCTTCGATGGCGCTCTGACCAGCAGCATCGCGTTGGCCATCGCGTTCAGCGCGCCCTGGTGCGAGGCAGCCGAGCTGCGTCTGACCAACCGGGCGGTGCTCTGGGGGTTCGCGCTGGACTGGCAGGTGGACCGGCTGGCCACCTCTGCCGATGCGCTTGACCGACTGGTGCGCCAGCAGCTTCTCGTCGCGGACGGCGCGGCCGCGACGACGGACGACCCGCTGGGTCACCTCCTCGCCGATCTTCTCGCCGACCTGGCCGCCGAGCCGGCCTTCGCCGAACTGGGCGGGGTGTGGCGGGCGGCGGCCCGGCGGACCCTGCACGCGATGCGGCAGGAGTGGCAGTGGAAGACGGCGATGCGGGACAACCTCCAGCCGCGGCCCACCCTCACCGAGTACCTGAACAACGCGGACAACCTGGCCTGCACCGTCGTGAATGTCGTGCACTGGATTCGCACCGGCGGGGCCGACACGGAGGCGGGGCTCGACCGGCTGGTCCTCGCCAGTGACGCGGTGCAACGCGCTCTTCGACTGGTCAACGACCTGAGCACCTACGAGCGGGACCTCCGCTGGGACGACCTGAACGCGATCATGCTGGTGGAGGACCGGGCAGTGGTGGAGCAGGAATTGGCGCGCCTGGTCACTGAGGCGACCGACCTGCTCGGCGAGTTGCGGGCCGACTGCCCGAGGGAGGCGGCATACCTGACCCGACAGCTCGGCTACACCACAGGCTTCTACCGGAGCACCGACTTCTGGGGTGTGTCGTGAGCACCGAGGCACTGACCCGGGACCCCGGCGGAGCGAAGGATTCCGGGTCGACACGCGCCGTCGACGGGCTGATTGCCGAGCTGAGCCGGCACCCGTCCGGTCGCACATCCGCGTCGCCGTACGAGACTGCCCGTCTGGTCTCCCTGGCACCCTGGCTGCCCCGACACGCCGACCGGATCCAGTACCTGCTCGCCGGGCAGCGCCCGGACGGAGGTTGGGGCGGGCCGGAAGGGTACGCCCTGGTACCCACCCTGAGCGCCGTGGAGGGGCTGCTCGCGGCCTCGCTGAACGACGAGCCGGTGGGCTGGTCCCCGGCGGCGGTGCACGACGCGATCGACAGGGCGCTACGCCTGCTGTTCGACCGGCTGGCCGGCCCCTCGACCTGTCCCGTGCCGGACCTGCCGGCCGCCGACCTGATCGTCCCGGCAATGGTCGACCGGATCGCCGACCACCTCGCCGACCCGCCGACGTGGTTGGCCCACTGGCGAGGCGTCGGCCCGCCGCCGATGCCCGCGGGCATGGATCGGCAGCGACTCGACCGGGTACGCCTGCTGGTCGGATCCGGTCGGCCGATTCCGCCGAAGCTGCTGCACGCGCTGGAGATCCTCGGGCCGGCCGCCCGGCAAGCGGCAGGTGTCACCGCCACCGCCGCCGGCCCGGTCGGAGCCTCGCCGGCCGCCACCGCCGCGTGGCTCGGTGACCCTGACGGTACTCAATCCGGCGCGCTGGACTACCTGACCCGGGCGCTCGGCGAGCACGGCGGAGCGGTTCCGTGTGCCACACCGATCACCGTGTTCGAACGGTCGTGGGTGCTGAGCACCCTGGCACGGGCGGGTGTGCTCCCGACGGCGCCGGCGCAACTGGTTACCGGGCTGCGCGACGCCCTTGGGCCGGACGGTGCGGCCACCGGGCCGGGGCTGCCCACCGACGCCGACACGACGGCGGTGACGCTCTACACGCTGGCCCTCCTGGGTCACCCGACCGATCCGACGTGCCTGCGGCGGTTCGACACCGGGGAGCACTTCGGCACCTGGCAGGGCGAGGACGGCGCGTCGGTGACCACGAACGCGCACGTGTTGGAGGCGTTCGGGCGATGCCTCGGCGGCGACGACCCGGCCGCGGCACCGGTGCTGCGCCGGCTCACCGGCTGGCTGATCGACCACCAACACACCGACGGTCGATGGACGGACCGTTGGCACGCCTCGCCCTACTACGCCACCTACTGCGTGGTGCTCGCACTGCGGGAGTACGGCGGTCCGTCGGCCGACGCGGCGCTGCGGCGGGCCGTCTCGTGGGTGCTCGAGAATCAGCGGGCCGACGGTTCGTGGGGACGATGGCAGGGCACGGCGGAGGAGACCGCCTACGGCCTGCTGGTGTTGCTGGCAGTGCCGCCGTCATCCACGACTCGTGACGCAACGGTCGCCGCTGCTCACCGTCTGTCCACAATGCAAGATGAGGCCATTGAGAGTCCACTGTGGCATGACAAGGACCTCTACCATCCGGTACTGATCGTACGAGCGGCGGTGGTGGCTGCCCGGGCGGCGGCTGCGGTACGGGTGAACGGTTCCGCCCATATGCCAGCAAGCCGCTGGACTGCATCGCTTGAGTGAAATTCCGGACACTGCTAGCGTGCGCCGGGCCGGGGGCTGGGCTCATTCAGCCAATCGAAACGGTCGAGGGACGGGTGGGATGGCTTCCCGCAGTGCAAGTTTGCGCACCAAGATTGTGGCCCTGCTGGTCTCACTCGCCGCGCTCTGGGCGTTCGCGGCGTGGGTGACCCTGCGCGACGGGTTCAACGTGCTCGGTGTGCAGACGCTTGACGCGCAGGTCGCCCAACCCAGTGAATCGCTGTTCACCGAGCTCCAGCGGGAGCGCCGGTTGTCGGTGGCCTACCTTGGACGCCGCGACCCGGGCATGGTGCAGCAGCTGCAGGCCCAGCACGAGCGCAGCGAGAAGGAGTCCGCCGCCTTCGCCGAGGCGTCCCGCAACTGGCGCGCCCGATTCGCGTCGAGCGACGAGCTGATCACGCGGATCGACGCGGTGATCACCCGGCTGGATGGGCTCGGCCAGATGCGGGAGGCCGTTGTCGCCGGCACGGTGGACCGGGCTGGCGCGGCGGCGGCGTACACCGAGGTCCTCGATGGGCTCTTCCGGGTCTACGGGGCCATGGGTCAGCTCGACGACGAGCAGATCGCCAAGGACACCGTCACCCTCACTCAGCTGTTCCGCGTGCGTGAGCTGATGTCGCAGGAGGACGCCCTCTTCGCCGGCGTCGCGGCGGCGGGTCGAATCAGCGACAAGGAGGCAGCCCAGTTCGCACACCTGGTGGGCGCGCAGCGGTTCCTCGTCTCCGAGGCCCTGGCCGAACTGCCCGAGGCCGACCGCCAGCGGTACCTCCAGATGACCGAGGGACCGGCCTTCACCAAGCTTCAAGCGCTTGAGGACCGCCTGGTCGCCAGCGCTCGACCCAACGCCCCTCTGCCGGTCGCCGCCGACGACTGGCAGGCAGCCCTCGCTCCCGCTCTGGAGGAGCAGGAGGCCGTCGTGCTGGTCGGTGGGGACGCGCTGGTCCAGCGGGCCACCCCGGTCGCGATCTGGGTTGTCATCCGGCTGGTGCTCGCCGCCGGCCTCGGTCTGCTCGCCGTCATCGCCTCCATCGTCGTCTCGATCACCACGGCCCGGGCCCTGCTGCGTCAGCTGGAACGGTTGCGCCAGGCCGCCTGGCAGCTCGCCGACGAGCGGCTGCCCCGGGTGGTGGAGCGCCTGGGTCGCGGCGAAGAGGTCGACGTGGCCACCGAGGCGCCTCCCCTCGATTTCGGCAACAACGAGGTCGGCCAGGTCGGCAAGGCGTTCAACGCGGTGCAGGAGACCGCCCTGCGTACCGCCGTCGAGCAGGCCGAGCTGCGGCGCAACGTCCGCGAGGTCTTCCTCAGCCTGGCCCGGCGTACCCAGGCGTTGGTGCACCGCCAGCTCACCATGCTGGACGCGATGGAGCGGCGCGAGCACGACGCGGAGGAGCTGGAGGATCTGTTCCGGGTCGACCACCTGGCCACCCGGATGCGGCGTAACGCGGAGAACCTGATCGTCCTCTCCGGCTCGACGCCGGGCCGGGCCTGGCGGCGCAACGTGCCGATGGTCGACGTGGTGCGCGGCGCGGTGGCCGAGGTCGAGGACTACACCCGGGTCAACGTGCTGCCGCTCGGCCCGGTCTCGCTGGCCGGCCGTGCGGTCGGTGACGTCATCCACCTGCTCGCCGAGTTGATCGAGAACGGTCTCTCGTTCTCCCCGCCGCACACCACCGTGGAGGTTCGCGGTCAGCTGGTGGCCAACGGTTTCGCCATCGAGATCGAGGACCGGGGCCTCGGCATGAGCGAGGACGACCTGGCCGCCGCGAACGACCGCATCGTCGACCAGTCGGAGCTGAACCTCGCCAACGCCGCGCGGCTCGGGCTCTACGTGGTGAGCCGGCTGACCGAGCGGCACGGCGTGCGGGTCCGGCTCAAGGAGTCGGCGTACGGCGGCACCACGGCCGTCGTGCTGATCCCGGCGGAGCTGATCCCGGAGGCCGCGGACGCGGAGACCTCCGGCGGGATCCGGACCGGTTCGCCGGCGATCCCGCTGCCCGCGCGGCCGACCGCCCCCTCCGACAGTGTCCGCCCGGCCACCCTGGCGCTGGCTGCGCGGCCGACGGCACCGGGAACGCCCGACTCGGACACACCGCAGGTCACGACCGAGGCGCGGATCGCCACCGGGACGGATCAGGCCGACGGTGCCGAGGCGGACGCGTTGCCCACCCGGCGGCGGACGACGCTGGCCACCGGGACGCCGGCCACCGGGACGCCGGAGCTGCCCACGCGGGTCCGGCGTACCCAGGGGCAGCCGGCCCTGGAGGGCCCGACGTTGCCCACCGGCCTGCCCGCGGTCAACGGCGCCCGGCCGACGGCCGGCACGGACCCCATGGAGTCGGACGTTAACGGTGACGACAGGCCCGGACCGGAGCGTGCCGAGGCGGACCGGACGAACGCGGGCCTGCCGGTCCGGGTCCGGCAGGCGAGCATTGCGCCGGAGTTGCGCGACGAGCCCGCGACGGAGAGCGACCACGACGACGTGGTACGCCAGCCGGAGCAGGTGCGCAAGATGATGAGTTCCTACCAGACCGGCACGCGGCGTGGTCGGACCGACGCGGCGCGGCTGCTGGGAGGCGCCTCCGACGCCCAACCGGCAGCGACGCCGGAGCCGACCGAGGAACCGGACGTGACCTGACCGGCTGCCGGTGATGCGGTCTCCGCGCAGCGTGACGGTCAACCCCAGACGAGTACGGCGACAACGCCGGGCGAGAAGAGGACGACGAAGTGGCCCAGAAGACGGCTTCGAGTGCCGACCTGACGTGGTTGCTGGATGACCTGGTGGGCCGGGTGAAACAGGCGGAGCACGCGGTCGCCCTCTCCAGCGACGGCCTGTTGATGGCCGCCTCCCGAGGGTTGAGCCGGGACGACGGCGAGCACCTCGCAGCGATGGCGGCGGGGATCCAGAGCCTGGCCCGGGGCGCCGGTAAGCGCTTCGGTGGCGGGCAGGTGCAGCAGACCATCATCGAGATGCAGTCGTCGTTCCTGTTCGTCACCGCGGCCGGCCGCAACGCCTGTCTGGCGGTGCTGGCCACCGATGAGGCCGACGTCGGCCTCATCGCCTACGAGATGGCGATGCTCGTCACCCGCGTCGGCAAGTACGTCGCATCCCCGTCCCGGGGACCTGAGCAGCCGGCCAGCGAGAGGTAGCGGCATGACGGTGCAGGGTGAGGCAGCGGACCATCAGTGGGTGGACGACCATGCGGGTCCGGTCGTGCGCCCGTACGCCATGACGCGCGGTCGGGCCCGCCCCGTCACCGGCACGTTCGACCTGATCTCCCTGGTCACCGCGACCCGAGCCGAGGTCACGCCGGAGGTCGGTATCGGCCCGGAACATCTGGCGATCATCGGGCTGTGCCAGCGCATACAGTCCGTCGCCGAGATAGCCGCTCATCTCGACCTGCCGGTGGGCACCATTCGGGTGCTCCTCGGTGATCTGGCGGCCCGCAGCCTGGTCCAGGTCCGCGAGCCGCAGACCACGGCCGGTCTTCCCGACAACAGCATCTTCGAGGCGGTAATCAATGGACTACGGGCACTCTGACCGGCCTGCGGGAGCCCTCCCACTGCCCACCGCGATCAAGATCCTGGTGGCAGGTGGATTCGGCGTGGGTAAGACCACGATGGTCGGCGCGGTCAGCGAGACCCGACCGTTGCGCACCGAGGAGGTGCTGACGGAGTCGGGGGTCGGCATCGACGACCTGTCCGGGGTGGAAGGCAAGACCACCACCACGGTGGCCATGGACTTCGGCCGCATCACCATCAGCGACGACCTGGTGCTGTACCTGTTCGGCACACCCGGCCAGGACCGGTTCTGGTTCGTCTGGGACGAGTTGGCACTGGGGGCGATCGGCGCGGTGGTGCTGGCCGACACTCGTAGGCTCGCCGACTGCTTCCCGTCGATCGACTACTTCGAGGGCCGGGGCACGCCGTTCGTGGTCGCGGTGAACTGCTTCGAGGGCGCCCGGTCGTACCGGCTCGACGAGGTGCAGACCGCGCTGAACCTGGATCCGGGTGTGCCGGTGCTGCTCTGCGACGCCCGGCAGCGGGAGTCCAGCAAGGAGGTGCTCGTCACGCTGATGGAGCACGCCATGAAGACCCGCGAGGCCCGCCGCCGTGCCGCCGGAGGAAACTGACCGAGATTTTTTGCGGAAGGGTGTCCGGAACGCTCCCGCCCGATCGTCATGCTGGCGACACCCCGAGAAACCAGGGAGCGACCAGATGAAGTACATGATGTTCGTTTGCAGCGACACCGAGCCGGACAACGACCCGACGGAACTCCCCGACATCCACAAGTGGGTGGCGGAGAACGACGCCCGTGGTCGCCGCCTCACCGGCAACGTGCTGGCTCCGACCACCGCGGCCACCACGGTCCGGGTACGCGGCGGTGAACTGCTCGTCTCCGAGGGGCCGTTCGCGGAGACCATGGAGGTGATCGTGGGCTTCGACCTGCTCGACTGCGCGGACCTGGACGAGGCGATCGAGGTGGCGCGGACGCACCCGATGGCCCACGAAGGGCGGCTGGAACTGCGCCCGTTCGCGGACCTGTCCGCCTGACGAGTTGTCCACACCGCAGCGCCGGCCGGTACGCCCGCCCGCACCGGCCGGCGCGGTAGCGCCCGCACCGGCCGGCGCGGTGGCGGCTGCGGCGGCGCAGGCCGTCGGCGACGCCAGCGTCGAGGCGTACCCCCGGATCGTCGCGACCCTGATCCGGGTGACCGGGGACTGGGCGCTGGCCGAGGACTGCGCCCAGGAGGCGCTGGCCGTCGCACTGGAGCGCTGGTCCGCCGACGGTGTGCCGGCCAACCCGGGCGGCTGGCTCATGACGGTGGCTCGCAACCGGGCGCTCGACGTGCTGCGACGGGCCACCGTGGAGCGCCGCAAGCTGCACGACCTGGCGCTGCTCACGCCGCCCGAGGGGCAGCCCGACCCGGAGGTGCCGGAGGACGTGGTGGACGACCGACTGCGCCTGATCTTCACCTGCTGCCACCCTGCGCTGGCGATCGACGCCCGGGTGGCGCTGACGCTGCGAACCGTCTGCGGTGTGCCGACCGGCGACATCGCTCGACTCCTGCTGGTCAACGAGTCGACAATGACCCGACGGCTCACCCGGGCCAGGACCCGCATAGCGCAGGCCGGCATTCCATACCGGGTGCCCAGCGGGCCAGCGCTGACCGAGCGGCTGCCCGGCGTCCTCGCCGTGTTGTACCTGCTGTTCACCCGGGGCTACGTCGTCGACGGCGAGCCGGCCTTCGCCGACGAGGCGGTTCGGCTGGCCCGGCTGCTCGACCGGTTGATGCCGAAGCAGTCCGAGGTGGCCGCGCTGCTGGCGCTGTTCCTGTTCCAGCACTCCCGCCGCGACGCCCGTCGGGACGCCGCAGGCAACCTGCTCACCCTGGAACGGCAGGACCGCGCGCGGTGGGACCGTGCGGCCATCGCCGAGGGACTGGACGCCCTTTCTCGGGTACGCCACGACGGGCCGTACGCGTGGCAGGCCCGGATCGCCGCCTGCCACGCCACCGCACCGTCCGCCGACGCCACCGACTGGCCGGCGATCGCACGGGCCTACGACGCGCTGATCGGCATCCGGCCCTCACCGGTGATCGCGCTCAACCGCGCGGTCGCCCACGGCTACGCGTACGGGCCGTACGCCGGGTTGGGCCTGCTCGACGCGGCGCAGGCCGGGGGAGGGCTGGACGGCAACCCGCTCGCCGTGGCGGTGCGGGCCGACCTGGTCGCCCGGCAGGGTGACCGGCTGCGGGCCGCCGCGTTGTTCAGGGAGGCCGCGGCGATGGTCGGCTCGGACGCCGAACGCCGTGCGCTTCTCGACCGGGCCAACGAACTCGCCGGGTAGGGCAGTGGGGTCAGCCCCGCTTGGCCATAGCCAGGAATCGGGCCCAGGCCGTCGGGTCGAAGGCGAGCGTCGGACCGGCCGGGTCTTTGGAGTCACGTACGCCGATGACGCCCGCGAGGTTGTCGGCCACCTCGACACAGTCACCGCCATTGTTGCCACTCTTGGTGCTCTTGCGCCACCGAGCGCCGGTCAGGTCCATGATGCCGCCGCTTCTCTGATGAAATTGAGGGACTGGGCACGCGACAGGGCGCCGTCGCGAATGCGCTCCCACCGTCGATCCAGCGTAGCAACGTCGGCCGCTCGGTCGATGAGTTGCGCTTGTGCCTGGCTGTCGACGTGCGCGACCCGCGCCCCGTCCGGCATGTCCGCGACGGTGAACGGTCCACCGAGGCCCGGGTACATGCCGACGTCGGCGGGCACGACGAACAGCGACACGTTCGGCAGGGCGGCCTGCTCGGTCAGCCGCTCGCACTGTTCCCGCATCATGGCTCGGTCGCCATTGAGGGTGCGCCGGAGGATTCGCTCGTCGAGGACTGCGACGAGCAGGGGCGGGCGCTCCCGTCGCAGGATGGCCTGCCGGCTCAGCCGAGCCTCGGCGAGATCGTCGGCCTCGGCGGGCGTCAACGCCTCGCCGACAAGCGTCGCCAGCGCGTACGCCTTCGTCTGAAGAAGGCCAGGTATCCACGCGAGCTGAAACGACCGTAGCGACACCGCTTCACGCTCGATCTCGGCCCAGGGCCGGAACCAGGCCGGCGTCCGGCGCTTCAACACGTCCGGCCACAGCTCTTCAACGTTCCTACCGAGCACCTCGGCAACCCGGGCGCGATGACGCGTCTGGGGAACTCGTCCCGTGCTCGCCCACTTCGCGGCCGTCTTCGGATCGACACCAATCTCAGCAGCAAGACTGTCCGCCGTGTGGCCCCTCTCCCGCCGGGCGATCCGCGACCTGCGCGGCCAGCCGGGCGGCCCCGATCCGGTCGCCATCGTCCGCCGTTTCCTCTGGTTCCTGCCCCTCACCGACGAGGAGGCCCGTGCGGTCGCGCTACGGCTGCGCTGAGGGCCCACCCCGTCGGGCGCCGGGCCGTGATCGACCGGGCCGACGACCTCATCCGCGAGCGGATGAGAGTCCCTGTCGCGCATCCCTGTTGGGCGCAGCCGGCGACCGATATGGTCGCCACATGGAATTGCCGTTCGTCGTTGCTCTGCGCGGTTATGACATGCGTCAGGTCGAGAACCTCTTTGCCGAGGTCGATGGGGCTCTGGCTACTGACAGCGCTGTGTCACGGGCTGCCGCGCGAGACGCGCTGCGGGCGGCCAGCCTGCGACGGCGGCTACGTGGCTACGATGTCCGGGAAGTGGATGCGGCGATAGACCAACGGCTGGCTGCCCTCGCGCTCCCGCTCTGACCGCGAGCCTTCCTCGACTTGAACGGCGAAGGCCGCCCCCGCCGGAGCGGGAGCGGCCCTCGACCAGCCGTACGCGATCAGTTGGCGATCATGCGGCGCAGCACGTACTGCAGGATGCCGCCGTGCCGGTAGTAGTCCGCCTCACCGGGAGTGTCGATCCGCACCACGGCGTCGAACTCCACGCCGGTGTCGGTGCTGACCTGCACGGTGCTCGGGGTCTCGCCGTCGTTGAGCGCGGTCACCCCGGTGATGGTGAACGTCTCGGTGCCGGTGAGGCCGAGCGACTCGGCGGTGACGTCCACCGGGAACTGCAGCGGCAGCACGCCCATGCCGATGAGGTTGGAGCGGTGGATCCGCTCGTACGACTCGGCGATGACCGCCCGGACGCCCAGCAGCATCGTGCCCTTGGCCGCCCAGTCCCGCGACGAGCCCGAGCCGTACTCCTTGCCGGCCAGCACGACCAGCGGGATGCCGGCCTCCTGGTAGGCCACGGAAGCGTCGTAGATCGAGGTCTGCTCGCCGGTGAGGTGGTTGACGGTGAAGCCGCCCTCCACCCCGGGCACCAGCTGGTTGCGCAGCCGGATGTTGGCGAAGGTGCCCCGGATCATCACCTCGTGGTTGCCCCGGCGGGAGCCGTACGAGTTGAACTCGTGGCGCGGCACGCCGTGCTCGGCGAGGTACGTGCCGGCAGGGGAGTCGGCCTTGATCGAGCCGGCCGGCGAGATGTGGTCGGTGGTCACCGAGTCACCCAGCTTGGCCAGCACCCGGGCACCGGCGATGTCGACGACCGGGCTCGGCTCCTGCTGCATGCCCTCGAAGTACGGGGGCTTGCGCACGTAGGTGGAGTCGTTCTCCCAGGCGAAGGTGTCACCGGTCGGGGTGGGCAACGACTGCCACCGCTCGTCGCCGGCGAAGACGTCGGCGTACGCGGCGCTGAACCCGGTGGCGCCGATCGCCTGGGCGATGACGTCCTGGATCTCGGCGCTGTTCGGCCAGATCTCACGCAGGTAGACCGGGTTGCCCTCGGTGTCCTCACCGATCGGCTCGTTGGCCAGGTCGATGTCCATCGTGCCGGCGAGGGCGTAGGCGACCACCAGCGGCGGGGACGCCAGGTAGTTCATCTTGACGTCCGGGTTGATCCGGCCCTCGAAGTTCCGGTTGCCGGAGAGCACCGAGACCACCGACAGGTCGTGTTCGTTGACCGCGGCGGACACCTCCTCGGGCAGCGGGCCCGAGTTGCCGATGCACGTGGTGCAGCCGTAGCCGACCAGGTTGAAGCCGAGCTTGTTCAGGTACGGCGTGAGGCCGGCCCGCTCGTAGTAGTCCATGACGACCTTCGAGCCGGGCGCCAGGGTCGTCTTCACCCACGGCTTGCTGGTCAGGCCCTTGTCGACGGCGTTACGGGCCAGCAGCGCGGCACCGATCATCACCTGCGGGTTGGACGTGTTGGTGCACGAGGTGATCGCGGCGATCACCACGGCGCCGTGGTCCAGCTCGTACTCGACACCGTCGGCACCGGTGACCCGCACCGGGTTGCTGGCGCGACCGCCGGCACCGACCGCGGCGGTCTCCAGGTCCCGCGGCTCGTCGGCCGGGTCGCTGAACTCGTTGGCCGGCGGGTCGCTGGCCGGGAACGACTCGGCGCTGGCCTCGTCGGCCGGGCCATTCGCGCCGCGCGGAAGCTCCTCGCGGGGTACGCCCGGCTTGAGGTCACGCTCACCGACGGAGTCGTCCGCGACGTAGTCGGTCAGCGCGGAGCGGAACAGCGTCTTCGCGGCGCCCAGCGGCACCCGGTCCTGCGGGCGCTTCGGGCCGGCGAGCGACGGCTCGATGGAGCCCAGGTCCAGCTCCAGGCGCTCGGAGTAGTCCGGCTCGGCGTCCGGGTCGTGCCAGAGGCCCTGCTCCTTGGCGTACGCCTCGACGAGCGCGACCTGAGCGGCGTCGCGGCCGGTCAGCTCCAGGTAGCGGATCGTCTCCGCGTCGATCGGGAAGATCGCCACGGTGGAGCCGTACTCCGGGGACATGTTGCCGATGGTGGCCCGGTTGGCCAGCGGCACGGCGCCCACGCCGGGGCCGTAGAACTCCACGAACTTGCCGACCACACCGTGCTTGCGCAGCATCTCGGTGATGGTCAGCACCAGGTCGGTGGCGGTGGTGCCGGCCGGCATCTCGCCGGACAGCTTGAAGCCCACCACCCGGGGGATCAGCATGCTGACCGGCTGGCCGAGCATCGCGGCCTCGGCCTCGATGCCGCCGACGCCCCAGCCCAGCACACCCAGGCCGTTGACCATCGTGGTGTGCGAGTCGGTGCCGACCACGGTGTCCGGGTAGGCCTGGCCGTTGCGCTCCATGATGGTGCGGGCCAGGTACTCGATGTTGACCTGGTGCACGATGCCGGTGCCCGGCGGGACGACCTTGAACTCGTTGAACGCGGTCTGGCCCCAGCGCAGGAACTGGTAACGCTCCTTGTTGCGCTCGTACTCCAGCTCGACGTTGCGGGCGAACGCGTCCTCGCGGCCGAACAGGTCGGCGATCACCGAGTGGTCGATGACCAGCTCGGCCGGGGCGAGGGGGTTGACCTTGCTGGCGTCGCCGCCCAGGTCTCGCACCGCCTCGCGCATGGTGGCCAGGTCGACCACGCAGGGCACGCCGGTGAAGTCCTGCATGAGCACCCGCGCCGGGGTGAACTGGATCTCCACGCTCGGGGCGGCGGTGGAGTCCCACGCGCCGAGCTGACGGATGTGGTCGGCGGTGATGTTCGCGCCGTCCTCGGTCCGCAGCAGGTTTTCCAGCAGGACCTTCAAGCTGTACGGCAGCCGGGCGTGGCCGTCCACCTTGTCGATCTTGAAAATCTCGTAGCTCGCGTCTCCGACGCGTAGCTGGGTCTTCGCACCGAAGGTGTCGAGGCTCGCCACGTCGTACTCCTTCACACCAGCGACCGTGAGTAGTCCTGAGCAGTCTGTCGCACCGGTCGGGGGGCCGCCGAGGTTAGGTGACACTTACCGCCGATTCCGCTCTCAACAAAACCGTACGTCCGTCTTGCTAGTTCTGCAACCCGGCTGGCGCCTTCCACGGTCCACCACCACCCCTAGCCTCCTAGGACGCCCTGCGGGACGTGGGTCGTGCCACCTGAACCGGGCCGCCGCCGCGGTGCACTGTGCGATCGGACCGCCACAGGTAGGGTTCGAGGCCGGCCGGAAGGGGTCACCGTGTTCGATGTCCAGCACTGGCTCGAGTCGCTGCCGCCGATCGCGGTCTACCTGCTCGTCGGCGGGGTGATCGGCGTGGAAAGCATGGGCGTGCCCCTGCCGGGCGAGATCGTCCTGGTCAGCTCCGCCCTGCTCGCCGCCACCGGCGTGGTGGAACCGGAGTGGGTGGCCACCGCCGCGGCCACCGGCGCGATCGTCGGTGACTCCATCGGGTACGCCGTGGGTCGCCGGGGTGGCCGTCCACTGCTCGCCCGACTGGGTCGCCGTTTCCCCCGTCACCTTGGCCCCGCCCAACTTGCCCGCGCGGAGCAGAGCTTCGCCCGGTACGGAGTCTGGGCCGTGTTCTTCGGTCGCTTCGTGGCACTCCTGCGGATCCTGGCCGGGCCGCTCGCCGGGGCGCTGCACGTGCCGTACCGGCGGTTCCTGCTGGCCAACGCGGCCGGAGGGCTGGTCTGGGCGTTCGGCACCACCTACCTGCTGTTCACCGTGGGCCGGGCGGCCGAGCACTGGCTCAAGGACATCTCCTGGGCCGGGCTGGTCCTCGCCGTGCTCGCCGGCCTCGCCAGCACCTGGTGGCTGCGCCGACGAGCCCATCGGCTGGAGGCCGCCGAGCCCCCGGCGCCTGACACCGAGCCCTCGGCGCCCGACACCGAGCCGGCGCCCGACACCGAGCCCTCGGCGCCCGACACCGAGCCGGCGCGCGCCCACAGCGACACCTGACCTGGACGTGCCGAAGGGCCGGGCCCCGTGGTGGGGTCCGGCCCTTCGGTGTGTCGGTCGCGGTCAGCTGGTGGCGTAGCCGCGGGTGGCGATCCAGTCGGCGAGGTGCTCGACGGTGACCTCGTAGGAGGCGGTGTTCGGGTTGGCGGAGTCGGCGATCTTCACGATCTGGCCGTTGTCGCGGTAGCCGACGACGCTGATGTAGTGCCCGCCCTCGAAGGAGTGGATAGCACCGTCGGTGTCAGTGGTGGTGCCGGCGATGTTGGCGACCACGGCCCGGCCGTCGTCAACAGTCTTGACGATGTCGGCGCGCAGCTTGTCGGTCTGCTTCGCGTCAGCGTCCGGGGTGCTGATCTCCACGGACCGGTAGGCGTCGTTCTTACCGGTCTCCTTGTTCAGCACCGGGGTGATGTCGTTGATGGAGTTGGTGCCGGCCTCGGTGGTGCCCATCTCCTTGGCCATCGCGTCGACGCTGATGTCCTTGCCCTGCACACTCAGGGCGTTACGGGCGGCGGCGGGTCCGCAGTAGTAGAAGTTCGGCTGGGCCTCGTAGCGCACGCCCAGCTGACGCTCACCCGCAGGCTTGCGATCAGACTGCGTCTGAGTAGTGGGCTTGGCATCGGTCGCGGCGTACGCGGCGGTGACGGGTCCGACGATCGCGCCGCCGGTGAAGGCCAGGCCAGCAGCGGTCAGAGCGGTCTTACGAATCAGATCGGTACGCATGATGGCGTGCTCCTCTGCGATTGGGGGTGCACGGCACGCCCGGGGGGTGGGCGTGCCGCACGTGCAAGGGGGGAAAGTTTTGGAGGTTCTTGCCCGGTGGCCACAGGGGCCGGCGTCGGGTGAGGGTGTAACGGTGCGGGGCGGCGGGTCATTCCACCTGGCCCCGGCTTGTGGTGCTCGGGGGTGCGGGGTGTGTAACCGGCCGGGCCGGCGAGTCATTCCGCCGGGCTCCCGGCCTGTGTGGCTCGGGGTGTAACCGGCCGGGCCGGTGAGTCATTCCGCCGGGCTCCCGGCCTGCGTGCTCCGGGGGATGTAACCGGGGCGGCCTGTCGGGTGTTCCCGGCGGCTGCCGCGCCCCACGACCCGAAAGTCGCGGTGGCATGCCAGGTATAACGACCCCGCCCGGCCCACGATTCCGCCGCCAGGGTGGCCCCGACCACGGGACACGCACGCCGAAACCGGACACCCGCCCCGCGGACGGATCCGCCGATCCGGACACCACACCCGGCAACCACCGGCGTCGACAATCCAAGATCCGCGCACTTTCGGGGAAGTTGCTGCCTCACGTCGCGGCGAGGCAGCAAGTTCCCTGATGTTGCGCGGATCTTGACCGGGGTGGTGATCCGGGCAGTCACGCCGGGGACGTCAAACGCGACGCATCACGCCAAGGTCGCGCTCGATCCAGGAAACAGGCCCCGTCCGGCGCCAACGAGGCCACTACAACCTGGATCGAGCGCGATCATGGGAGACCCAGAGGGCCGTTGACCGCGGACCGAGGGCCGCCGACCGAGGGCCCAGAGCCGTCGACCGAGGGCGGCCGACCGAGGGCCGAGAGCCGTCGACCGAGGTCCGCCGACCGACAGACCGACAGACCGACAGACCGACAGAGTGGGTCAGGTCGCCTTCAGCAGGTCGAGGACTGCGTCTCGGGCGGTCACGACGGCGGCCTCCGACTGTGGGTTGTGGTCGAGGATGTCGAAGCTGTGCTGACCGTCCGGTATTTCGATCACCTGTATCGGCCAACCGTGCGCGGTCGCCGCCGGGAGGAACGCTTCGATCCCGGCCAGGACCGGTGGGATGTCCCGTCCGGCCCGGGTCAGCACCAGAGGGACGTGCGCACCGGAGTCGAGTGCGTCGACGGGCAGGAACCGGGGGTCGACCTCCCAGCCGGGGAAGGGGACGAGCAGCGGGTAGGTGAGCGCGATCCCGCGTAGCCATGGTGGCGCCGCGCGCAGCCAGTCCGCTGCGAAGAGGCCTCCGCCGGAGAAGAACCACAGCACTACCCGCTCGGGGTCGACGCGCGGGTCGGCGCGGACCTGCTCGACCATCGCGGCGATGTCGTCGGCCGCGGCGGGGAGGGCTGACAGGTCGGTTACCTGGTAGCTGATCACTGCGGTGACCACGCCGCTGTCGGCGAGCAGTGCGCCGTAGCCGCGGTAGAGAAGCCAGTCGCGGGGGTCGGCTGCGTCGGGCGGCAGTGGGGCGCCGTGCACCACCACGACGGCGGGGGCGGGGTCGGTGCGGGTGGGCAGGTGCAGGTCGACGTTGCCGTGCCGTTCGACGGGCGCGGCAGGGGGTGACAGGACGAAGGGCCGTTGTGCGACAGGCGTCGTCATGCCCCGATGATATCGATCATGCGCCTGCTCAGGTGCCCCGTCGACGATCCACAGGGGTGGGTGGTCAGGCGGGGTCGCTGGGCTTCGTGGCGTCGCCGGCCTGGGCGTGTCGTTCCAGCAGCCGCTGCCGGATCTCCTCCGGGGTGTACGCGCGTCGGCGCCGTTCAGCGCGCGCGATGACCACGCCGGAAGCCGCGACGCCGGCGAGGCCGGCGAGCCCGAGAACCTTCCACCACCGCATTCGTTGCCGCATCGGCCTAGGCTAGACCCTCATGAGCATCAGCCTGGATGAGGCCGTCGAGTTGACCCGCACCGGTGACGTGTGGGTGTTCCGGGGTCGCAGCGTGCCGGACCGGGCGATCCAGTTCACCACCAACAGCCCGGTCAACCACGTCGGGATGGCGGTGGTGCTCGACGACATGCCGCCGTTGATGTGGCACGCGGAGCTGGGCAGGTCGCTGCCCGATCTGTGGTCGGGCACCCACCAGCGTGGGGTCCAGTTGCACGACCTGCGGGACGCGGTCGGCGTGTGGGCCAACCGGTACGGTCAGCGGGCCTGGCTGCGGCAGCTCGACCCGCCGGCCGACGGGGAGATGGAGCGGGCGGTGCTGCGGACGATCGCGCGGTTGGACGGCACGCCGTTCCCGTCGACGGCCCAGTTGGCGTGGCGGTGGGTGCGTGGTCGGGTGCCGGCTCTGCCGCACCCCGGCAAGCTTGCGCTGCCGCAGCTCGGCCGCCTGGCGTTGTCGCACCTTGGCCGGCCGGCACCACAGTCAACGTCGACCGGATCGACCCCGTCCACCCCGGCGGAGCGGGATCGGGCACTGGAGACTGCGTACTGCGCCGAGGTGGTCGCGGTGACCTACGAGGCAATGGGGTTGTTGCCGGCGGGGCGGCGTCCGAACTGGTACGACCCGGGGCGGTTCTGGAGTGGGGACGACCTGGGTCTGGCCAACGATGCCAGGCTGGGTTCGGAGATTGAGGTACGTGTACCGCCTCGTTGAGGTTTGACCTGGCCGGTGACCGGCAATTGCCCTTGCCGTGAACGCTCCCACGAATCTCGACACGTTGGCCGACTTCTTCGACCGGTACGGCGTGGCGCTGACCTCCGGCGACCTGCCGGTTCTCGCCGGCTGTTATGCCCTGCCGGGGTTGGTTGTGGCCGACACCTACAGCTTCTCGTTCACGTCACCGGCGGCGGTGGCGTTGTCCTTCGTGGGTGCCGCACCCGACTACCAGGAGCGGGAGCTGATCGCCGCGCATGCGCGGATCGAGGACGTGCAGCCGCTGTCTGCGCTGTTGACGATGGTGGCGGTGGAGTGGGAGTTCCTGGACAGCCGGGGGCAGTCGGTGCCGGGGGAGCGGTATCGCTATCTGCTGCGGACCTCGGACGAGGGGCCGCTCATCTGCACTGTCGTCCGGACGGCCTGACCGAGCGGGAACGTCCGCCGGGGCGGGCCGTTTTCCGTGGCGCGTCGGCCGGTCGGCCGGATCCGTACCCGCCTGGTTTCCGGTCTGGCTGGTGCTGGCTACGCTGTCGCGTCGGTGGGGGACGAGGGGAGACCTGATGGCGGTGCGGCCGGACGGTGCGACGGGGACGCGGGCGGCTCGGGTGTTGGCATCGGTGCCGTGGATCGTGGTGCTGCTCGGTGTGTGTGCGCTGGTGGTGCTCCTGGTGATCGCGCTGCTGTCGTTCCGGACCAGGGAGCGCGACGCCAGACCGCAGGCCGCGCCTCCGGTGTTCCTGCCGACCGTGCCGGCTGCGGCGTCGGCGACGGGTGGGCCGAGTCCGGCTGGTGTGGAGCGGCGTTCGGTGTCGCCTCGGCCGTCGCGCAGCAGTCGGACGCCGTCGCCACGCGCCAGCGTGACCGGCTCCCCGACGCCGGGGCGGACGAGCGCCCCGGCGGTGTCGACGCCCCTGGTGGCGAAGACGGTCAGCGCCCGGTACGAGGTCGGCACGAACGGCCGGGACGGGGACGCGGCGGTGCTGTCGATCGCGAACGAGTCGAGCCGGTCGGTGGACTGGGTGGTGGAGTTGACGTTCGACGACGACCTGTGGGCACTGCGCATTTCTGACGACGAGGGGATCTCGGTGCGGGGGCGCGGCAACGGCGAGTTCGTGTTGCAGGGGACCCGTTCGCTGGACCCGGGTGGTTCGCGGACGCTGCGGCTGCGCCTCGGGTGGGGTGAGTCCGCGGAGCGGCCGCGCCGGTGCACGATCAACGGGATCGACTGCCGGCTCGGCTGAGCTGGTTTCGGGCCGTGGGTGCGGCGGCGGCGCTTCCCGGCCCGCCCGCCGGTCGCTACGCTGCCCGGACGGTCCGCTGAGGGAGGTACATGTCCGGCATGCGTCGCTTCCCGCGACTGTCGCCCGGTCCGGTCGCCATCGTGTCGTCGCCCTGGATCGTCGTGGGCGCTGGTGTCGTCGTGATGGTGGTCCTGCTCTTCGTGGCCCTGGGCACGTACCGGGGGCCTGATCCGGCCCCGGACGGCGCGTCGGCGCCGCCGGCGTTGCCGCTGCCGTCGGCGGAGGCCGTGCCGAGCGAACCCGCACCGGCGTCGTCGCCGGCAGGTGCGTTGCCGGGGTTGTCCGCGCGTGCGAGCGGGTTGCCGCCGAGCGCCGCGACGCCGTCGCCGTCGGTGGCCCCGTCTGTCGGGTCGACGGGTCGGCCGTCGGCGACGCGGTCGCCGAGTCGGGCGGCGCAGGTGCAGCCGGCGGTGACTGGCCGGTACCGGGTGGTGCAGAGCTTCGACGGGGGATTCATCGGCGAGGTGTCGATGGTCAACGCGTCGCCCCAGAGCCGTGGTTGGACGGTGCGGCTTGAGTTCTCCGGTGGACGGTTCGTGACCGCCTGGGTGGAGGGCGTTCCGCAGGGGACGGTGCGGCAGTCCGACGACGGCTTCACGTACGTCAGTGGGGTGGACGTGCGGCCCGGTGGGTCGGCGTCGTTGCGTTTCCACATGGAGCGGACGTCGGGTACGCCGCGGCTGTGCACTGTCGACGGGGTGCGCTGCGGCGGGTTCTGAGCCGCGTTTCCGCAAGGACTCTGCTGTGTTGCGACTGTGTTTGCAAGGGATTGCAGAATGTTTCGGCAAGGGTTAGCGTGCGGCCAATCAGCGACCAGAGGAAGGCGTCGATGACACCCCCGCCGAAACCGCGCACCACCCTGGCCCTCGTCTCCCTGCTCACCTTGACGCTCGTCGGCACCTCGGTCGCCGTGCCCCCGGCCGCCGCCGCGGCCCCTCGGACGTCCGCCGGTGTCCCCGTCGCCGTCGGCGGGGCCGCCCAGTGGAGCAACGAACCCTCCGCCGAGGCACTGCTGAAGGCGGCCGACAACTCCGCCCGGGCCGAGCAGTTCTACTTCGTCCTGCCGGACCGGTTCGCCAACGGCGACCCCCGCAACGACCGGGGTGGCCTCACCGGTGACCGGCTGCGGACCGGGCTCGACCCGGCCGACAAGGGCTTCTACCACGGCGGTGACCTCAAGGGCGTCATCGACAAGTTGGACTACATCCAGGGGATGGGCACCACGGCCATTTGGCTCGCCCCGATCTTCAAGAACCGGCCGGTGCAGGGCTCCGGCGACGACGTCTCGGCCGGTTACCACGGTTACTGGATCACCGACTTCACCCAGGTGGACCCGCACTTCGGCACCAACGAGGAGATGAAGCGCCTGGTCAAGCTCGCCCACCAGCGCGGCATCAAGATCTACCTCGACGTGATCGTCAACCACACCGCCGACGTCATCAAGTACGCCGAGGACAAGTACGCGTACGTGGACAAGGCGACCTCGCCGTACACCGACGCGCAGGGGCGGGCGTTCGAGGACCGCAACTACGCCGACGGCAGCCGCGCGTTCCCGCCGGTCGACCAGGAGTCGTTCCCGTACACCCCGACGTTCGCCGAGCCGAAGGACGCGACAGTCAAGGTCCCGGCCTGGCTGAACGACGCCACCATGTACCACAACCGGGGCGACTCCACGTTCGCCGGTGAGAACAGCGAGTACGGCGACTTCTTCGGCCTCGACGACCTGTGGACCGAGCGTCCCGAGGTGGTCCAGGGGCTGACCAGGGCGTACGGGGACTGGATCGGCGCGACCGGCGTCGACGGGTTCCGGCTGGACACCGTGAAGCACGTCAACATGGACTTCTGGCCGCAGTTCAGCCAGGGCATCGAGCGGGCCGCCGAGAAGGCCGGCAAGAAGGACTTCTTCATGTTCGGCGAGGTCTACAGCGCCGACCCGGAGATCAGCTCCAGCTACGTGCGGCAGGGTGGCCTGCCGGCGACCCTCGACTTCGCCTTCCAGGAGGCCGCGCGCGGTTACACCGCCGGTGCCGGCTCGGCGAAGGCGCTCGCCGACGTGTACGCCCGCGACGACCTCTACGCCGCCCGGGACACCGACGCCGGCCGGCTCACCACCTTCCTCGGCAACCACGACATGGGCCGGATCGGGTCGTTCGTCGCCGGTGGTGGCACCGACCCGGCCAGTCACCTGCGCCGCGACCAGCTCGCGCACCAGCTGATGTTCCTGACCCGTGGACAACCGGTCGTCTACTCCGGCGACGAGCAGGGCTTCACCGGCCCCGGTGGGGACAAGGACGCCCGGCAGGACATGTTCGCCTCGACGACCCCCGACTACCTCGACGACGACCTGCTCGGCACCGACCGCACCCACGCCAGCGACCAGTTCGACACCAGCCACCCGCTGTACCGGACGATCGCCGAGCTGGGCCGGCTGCGCCAGGCGCACCCCGCGCTGCGCGACGGTGTGCAGGTCACCAGGTACGCCGCCGACGGCCCCGGCGTCTTCGCCGCCTCCCGGATCGCCCCCGCCGACCGGACCGAGTACGTCGTGGCGGTGAACAACGCCGACACCGCGCAGACTGTCACGGTGGACACCTGGTCGGCCGGCGCCACCTTCACCGGTATCTACGGCGGCAGCCAGACCGCCACGGCCGGCGCCGACGGCAAGCTGAGCCTGACCGTGCCACCGCTGTCGGCGGTGGTGCACCGGGCCGGCACGCCCGTCGCGCGCCCGGTCGCCGCGCCGCGCATCACCATCACCAGCCCGGCTCCGGACGCGCTGGTCGCCACCCGGGCCGCCGTCACCGCCCAGGTGACCGGTGACCCGCTCGCCACCGTCACCGTCGCCGCCCGGGTCGCGGGTGGCCGGTGGACGTTGCTGGGCAGCGCCGACCACGCGCCGTACACCGTGCAGCACGACCTGACCGGCCTGGCCGGCGGCACCCGCGTCGAGTACAAGGCGGTGGTCCGCGACGGTCGGGGCCGCACCGCGACCGCCCGGTCCACGGCCATCGTGGGTACGCCGGCACAGGGCAAGTCCCGGGAGTGGGCGGTGGTGCACTACCAACGCCCCGCCGGTGGGTACGACGACTGGAGTTTGTACGCCTGGGGGGACATCGACCCGGCGTACGTCACCGAGTGGCCCAAGGGGCAGCCGTTCGTCGGGGAGGACGCCTACGGCCGGTTCGCCTGGGTGAAACTCAAGCCGGGCGCGAAGTCCGTGGGTTTCGTGGTGGTCGACTCCGACGGCAACAAGGACGTCGCCCAGGACCGCAGCGTCGACGTCACGGCAACCGGCGAGGTCTGGCTCAAACAGGGTGACCCGGTGGTCTACCCGAGCAGGCAGGCGGCCACCGGTGAACCGGATCCGGCGGTCGAGGAGGGCACCGCGGTGATCCACTATCGGAGGGCCGACGGCAACTACGACGGCTGGGGCCTGCACCTGTGGGACGGCGCGGCCAACCCGACCGAGTGGTCCGCGCCGCTGAAGCCCACAAGCACTGACGCGTTCGGGGCGGTGTTCCGGGTGCCGCTGGCCGCCGGCGCGACCGGGCTGAACTACGTCATCCACCAGGGCGACACCAAGGATCTGCCCGACGACCAGCGGCTCGACTTCGCCAGCGCGGGCCGGGAGGTGTGGCTGCTCGCCGCCACGCCGGGCCGGTTGCTGCCGTCCATGGCGACCAGCGTCAACGCGGACACCGACATCAGCAAGCAGAGGGCGCACTGGATCGACCGGTCCACAGTGGCGTGGCAGACCCCGCCGACCGACGGCAGGACGTACGCGCTCGTCGTCTCGCCCGAGGGCGGGGTCGGCGTGGTCGACGGGGAACTGACCGGGACGTACACCACGTTGCCGTTGCGGGCGCAGCGCAACGGGCTCACCGAGGCCCAGCGCACGACGTTCCCGCACCTGTGGTCGTACCGTAGCTTCGCGCTGGACCGGGGCGACCTGGCCAAGGTCCCGGCGGCGCTGCGGGGGCAGGTGCTGGTGACCGAGCGCGACGCGGAGGGTGCCCTGCTCGCGGCGACCGGCGTGCAGATCCCCGGCGTGCTCGACGACGTGTATGCGCGGGCCACCGACGCCACCCTCGGGCCGACGTTCGCGGGCCGGACGCCGAGCGTCGCGCTGTGGGCGCCGACCGCGCGCACCGTGGCGTTGCAGCTGTTCGACTCGCCCACCGCCGCGCCGAGGACCGTGCCGATGCGCCGCGACGACCGCACCGGTGTCTGGTCGGCGCGCGGCAACCAGAGTTGGGCCGGCAAGTACTACCGGTACCAGGTGCGGGCGTGGCAGCCGGCGGTGCAGAAGATGGTCACCGCGTCGGTGACCGACCCGTACTCGGTGGCTCTCGCCGCGGACTCCACGCACAGCCTGCTGGTCGACCTGAACGACGCGGCGCTGGCCCCGGCGGGTTGGCGGACGCTGCGCAAACCGGCGCCCGTGCCCCCGGCGAAGGCGCAGATCTCCGAACTGTCGGTACGCGACTTCTCCATCGCCGACGAGACCGTGCCGGCCGAGCGGCGGGGAACGTTCCTCGCCTTCACCGACCCGAAGACCGCCGGCATGACCCACCTGCGCGCCCTCGGTGACGCCGGTGTCACCCACCTGCACCTGCTGCCGGCGTTCGACTTCGCGACGATCCCGGAGAAGCGGGCCGACCAGCGGCAGCCCGCCTGCGACCTGGCGGCGCTCCCGCCGGACTCCGCGGAACAGCAGAAGTGCGTGGCGGCGGTCGCCGAAACCGACGGCTACAACTGGGGGTACGACCCGCTGCACTACACCGTCCCGGAGGGCGGCTACGCCGTCGACCCGGCCGGTGCGGCGCGGACCACCGAGTTCCGGCGGATGGTCGCCGGGGTGAACGGCGCCGGGCTGCGGGTGGTGATGGACGTGGTCTACAACCACACCTCGGCCGCCGGTGTCGACGACAAGTCGGTGCTCGACCAGGTCGTGCCCGGCTACTACCACCGGTTGTTGGAGGACGGCACGGTAGCCAATTCGACCTGCTGCGCCAACACCGCGCCCGAGCACGCCATGATGGGCAAGCTGGTCGTCGACTCACTGGTGACCTGGGCAAAGCAGTACAAGGTGGACGGTTTCCGGTTCGACCTGATGGGTCACCACCCGAAGGCGAACATCCTCGCCGTCCGCAGCGCCCTGGACCGGCTGACCGTCGCCCGCGACGGCGTGAACGGCAAGGCGATCATGCTCTACGGCGAGGGCTGGAACTTCGGCGAGGTCGCGGGCGACGCCCGTTTCGTCCAGGCCACCCAGGCCAACATGGCCGGCACCGGCATCGGCACCTTCAACGACCGGCTGCGCGACGCGGTACGCGGCGGCGGACCGTTCGACACCAACCCCCGCGTGCAGGGCTTCGCGTCCGGGCTCTACACCGACCCGAACGGCGACGCGGTCAACGGGTCGGCGGCGGAGCAGAAGGCGCGCCTGCTGCACGCCCACGACCTGATCAAGGTGGGGCTCACCGGCAACCTGCGCGGGTACCGGTTCACCGACACCGCCGGACGGCAGATCACCGGCGCGCAGGTGGACTACAACGGCTCCCCGGCCGGCTACACCGCCGCTCCGGGGGAGGCCGTCACCTACGTCGACGCGCACGACAACGAGATCCTGTACGACGCGCTGGCCTACAAACTGCCGCAGGCCACCTCGGCGACCGACCGCTCCCGCATGCAGGTGCTGGCGCTGGGCACCGTGGTGCTGGGGCAGGGCACCGGGTTCGTCACCGCGGGCACCGAACGGCTGCGGTCGAAGTCACTGGACCGCAACTCGTACAACTCCGGAGACTGGTTCAACCAGATCCGGTGGGGCTGCGAGCGGGGCAACGGGTTCGGCGCCGGTTTGCCGCCCGCGCAGGACAACGAGGACAAGTGGTCGTACGCCAAGCCCCTGCTGGCGGACCCGGCGCTGGTGCCGGACTGCGCGGCCATCAACACCACCGACGCCCGGTACGCCGAGCTGCTGCGCATCCGGGCGTCGTCGCCGGTGTTCGGGCTGGCCACCGCCGAGCAGGTGCAGCAGCGGGTGGCGTTCCCGGTGTCCGGGGAGCAGGAGACGCCCGGCGTGCTGACCATGACGCTCGACGCCCGAGGGCTGGGCGGGTCGTGGAAGTCGTTGACCGTCGTATTCAACAGCACCCCGGAGACGGCGAAGCAGACGGTGACCGACCTGCGCGGTGCGGACGTGGCGCTGCACCCGGTGCTGGTCGACTCGGCCGATCCGGCGCTGCGTACCGCCTCGTTCGACCGGGCGGCCGGCACGTTCAGCGTCCCGGCGCGCAGCGTGGCGGTGTTCGTCCAGAAGTAGTGACGTGAACGTGGACCGGCCCCCTTCCGCGTGGTGCGGAAGGGGGCCGGTCCGTTGTGCTGTCACCCCTGCTGCTGTGCCATCGTCACCCAGGGGTGATCAGGCGAAGCAGTTCTCGATGGTGCCGCCCGGGATGGCCAGGCAGTTGGTCGGACGGTTGGCGGTGATGGCGGACTTCTCGTCCACGTTCACCTCTCCGAAGAAGCTGAAGACACCGCCCGGCTCGAAGGTGGAGAAGTTGTGGGCGACCGTCGTCTTCGACAGGTTGACCTCGCCGAAGATGTTGAAGATGCCGCCGCCGACCCCGATCGGGCCCACGGCCCGGTTGCCGACGACCTCGCTGTCGCGCAGCGTGGTGACGCTGCCGACGTTGAAGAGCCCGCCGCCGAAGAACCCGGCGGTGTTGTCCTTGATGCTGCTCTTCTCGAACGTGACCGCGCTGTCGAAGGCGATGGCCACACCGCCACCGACACCAGCGGTGCTGTTCTTCTCGATCGAGACGTGGTGCAGGTTCAGCTGGCTGTCCGCCGCAACGAGACCGCCACCGGCGAGGACTGCGGTGTTCGAGACGAACTTGGTCTCGTACGCCGTGGTGTTGCCCTCGATGTCGAGGAGGCCACCGCCGAAGCCGAGCGTCTCGTTGTCGCTGATCTCACCCTTCTTGATCTCGACGGTCCCGCCGTTGACATCGTCGGTGAAGATCGGCGCGGCGCCGTTGGAGATACCGCCACCACCGATGACGGCGGTGTTGTCCTTGATCTTCGACTCCTCGACCTTGAGCAGGCCGGCGTTGAAGACACCACCACCGAAGAAGAAGGCGGTGTTACGGGCGACGGTGCTGTGCCAGATCTTCGTGGTGCCGAAGTTGGCCACGCCACCGCCGTTGCCGCCCGACTGGTTGAGGACGACCTCGGACTCCAGGATCTCGGCGGTGCCACCCGGCTGGACCAGGATGCCGGCGCCGTCGTTCTCCTCCGGCTGCTGGACGAGCGGCGTCACGACGCCCGCCTGAGCCTTCGGGGTGACCTTCGGCGCGGCCTTCAGGCCCGCCTTCGGGTTGGCCTGCCGCGCGGTGAGCGCCTGGGCCAGCGGGGTGCCGGCCTTCACCTGGGCGGCGAGCGCCTCGGAGTCCGAGTAGGCCGCCCAGACCGCAGCCGGCTCGACGCCGTTCTCCAGTTCGAGGGTCTGGCCACCCTTGATGGTCAGGCCCTTGACGGTGAGGTGACCACCAGCGCCGACGTTCAGGATGCGGAAGTAGTCCGCGGTGGCTTCCCGGGAGATCGTCGTGTGCTCACCCTTGAGCGTGATGTGCTCGGTGATCACCGGGAGGCCGTTGCCCTCGTAGTCGTTGCGGGTCAGGTTGTAGGTGCAGCCCTTGGCCAGCTCCAGCACACCGCCGTTCTTGCTGTTGGCGAACACGATCGCCTGGATCAGCTTGTCGGTGTCGCAGGGCACCTCCCTCCCGCGCTCGTGGTCCTTGTCCTTGTCCTTGTTCCGGTCCTCGCCCTTGTCCTTGTCCCAGTCGCGTCCCTCGTCACCCCGCTGGTCGCCGTCCTTGCTGACCTGCGCGGTGTTCCAGTTCAGGCCGACGGCTCCGGCGCTGCCCGCGACGCCAACCGCCGCGAGACTGATCACGCCCGTCAAACCGGCTACGCCACTGGCGAGCCAGAGCTTGCGGCGGCGCTTGGCCGTCGCCCGCCCGGAGGCTTCGTTGTTCGTTAGGTAGTTGGACATCGGAGCTCTCTGCCCTCTCCTCGTACCAGACAGGGTCGCCGCCGTCAGACGGGCGTCCCCTGCTACAAATCGGTTGTAGCTCCCAAAACCACCGTATGAGAAGGTTCCTCGCCTCGCGGGCTTATCCGAAAGAAGCCCACATTCGGTTCATGTTGCATCCGGAAAGGCCGGGACACCCCGCCGTGCCCACTGCCGCCCAGGACGGCCGTAGACCCCTCTTGACCTGCCAAACGGGTACGCCCCTCCGAGCCGGTGACGGCGCGGAGAGGCGTACCTCTTCTATGTGGTTCAGCCCCACCCGATCAGGCGAAGCAGTCCGCAACGTTGAAGCAGTTGGTCGGGCGGTTGGCAGTGACCGCCGACTCGTCGTCCAGCGTCACCGTGCCGCCGAGGCTGTTGAAGATCCCGCCCGGCGGGAGGGTGGAGAAGTTGTGCGCCACCTTCGTCCGGCGGAGCGTCACCTCGCTCCCCTCGGTGTTGAAGATGCCGCCGCCGCGGGCGAACGGACCGACGGCCCGGTTACCCACCACCTCGCTGTCGCGGAGCGTGGTGACGCTGTCCTCGTTGTAGAGGCCGGCGCCGAAGAACCCGGCGGTGTTGTCGTTGATCCTGCTGTTCTCGACTGTCGCGACGCTGTCGAAGGTCACCGCCAGGCCGCCACCGTCGCGAGCGGCGGTGTTCTTGGCCACCGTGGCGTCCTTGAGGGTGAGCTGGCTGTCCGCCACCGCGACGCCACCACCGTCGAGCACTGCGGTGTTGTCACTGACCGTCGTCTGGTGCAGCGTCGTGGTGCCCCCGACATCCAGCACGCCGCCGCCGAAGCCGAGCGTCTCGTTGTCGGTGATCTCGCTCTTGTAGACCCAGACCGAGCCACCGTCGACGCTGTCGGTGAAGATCCCGGCCGCGCCGTTGGCGATACCGCCGCCGCCGATGATCCCGGTGTTGTCCTTCACCTTCGACTCGTCGACCTGGAGCACCCCGGCGTTGAAGATGCCGCCGCCGAAGAAGAAGGCGGTGTTGTGCGCCACTGTCGTCTTGCTGAGCCTGGTGCTGCCGAAGTTGGCCAGGCCGCCGCCGTTGCCACCGGACTGGTTGTAGAGCAACTCGCTGTCCAGGATCTCCGCGCGGCCACCGGGCTGCACCAGCACCCCGGCTCCGTCGGTGAACCCGGGCTGCTCGACCAGCGGCACCGCGGTTCCGGCCCCCGCCGGCCTTGCCTCCGCGGCGATCGGCTTGGCGGCTGCCGCCTTCGCCGTCGCTTTCGCTGCCGCCTTGGCCGCCGTGGGCTTCGCTGCCGCCTTGGCCGCCGCGGGCTTCGCTGCCGTTGCCGCCGCGGGCTTGGCCGCCGTTGTCGCTGCCGGCTTCGCTGCCTTTGTTGCTGCCGGCTTCGCCGCCGGGGCGGCCACGGTGGGCCGGACCTGGGTCGAGTACGGCGCCCAGACCGTCGCTGGGTCGGCGGCCATCGAGGACTGAAGGGTCTGACCACCCCTGATGCTCAGACCCTTGAGGGTGAGGTGCCCCCCGGGGCCGACGTTGAGGATCCGGAAGTAGTCGGCGGTGGCCTCACGGCCGATGGTCGTGTGCTCGCCCTTCAGGGTGATGGGCTGGGTGATCACCGGAAGGCCGTTGCCGTCCTGGTTGCGGGTCAGGGTGTAGGTGCAGCCCTTGGCCAACTCCAGTACGCCGCCATCTTCGTTGTTCGCGAACGTGATGGCCTGGATCAGCTTGTCCGTGTCGCACGGGACCTGCTTGGTGCGGTCCTTCTCGTCGCGCTTGTCGTCCTGGCGCTTGTCGTCCTTGCCGGACCGGTCGTCGAAGCCGCTCCAGTCGTCGCCGCTCCACTCGTCGTCCCGAGCGTCGGCTTCCTTGGTGCCGCCTTCGTCCGCGCCGCCAGCGTCACTGACGTTCTGCCGGTTGGTCGACGGCTGCGCGTCGGAGACCTGGTCGGATTTGGGCTTGTCATCCCTGGCGGCCACGCCGCCGAGGGCCGCCAGACCGACCACACCGGTCAGCCCGGCCACGCCGGCGACCCACAGCGCCCGCCGTCGTCGTGTCGGCGGAGCTGTCGAGGCCCCGCCGTCGGTACTCGTTACGTCGTTGGACATCAGAGCCTTCCGCCCTTTCCTGCTACCAGACGGGGTCGCACCGCCTGAGGCGCCACGACCAGCTACAAATCGGTTGCAGCCTCTGATCCCCACCGTATGAGAACCATCTTCGCGATGCGGACGTATCCGAGATAACCCCGCATTCGGCGCAGGTCGGATGACGGCGGGCAAGCGGTCCGGGTTGGTGAAAAGGGTGTGAGCAGCGCAAACGCCGACTCGGGCGGGTGAATGTCACCACCGTCGCGGGAACGGACGTTGCCCACCTGGCCTGCGTGCCGCCCGCCGTCCATGCGGCAGGCGCGCCGAGGGTTGATCCACTCGGGTTCACGGAAGACGCGGTGTCCGTGCGCCCTGGACAGCCCGGTTTCCGTGAAGGCGAGTCGATCACGAGAGGTGAGTCTGGGTCGGGCGGCGCCGGGACCGGCGCTCGGCCCGGGCCGGAGGGCCCGGTCGACAACGGCACACCGGCGCGCCCGGGCCGGAGGGCCTGGTCGACGACGGCACACCGGCGCCGCCGGGCCGTTGGTCGGCTGGCGGCGACGCCGGTGCGTGAGGGCTGGTGCGGTGAGGGCTGGTGCGGTGGTCAGCCGGGCAGGCGGGGGCCCGCCTCGCGCTGCTCGGCCAGCCAGGTCTCCACCTCGTCGGAGGTGCGCGGCAGCCCGGCGGAGAGGTTCACCGCGCCGGTCGAGGTGACCAGCACGTCGTCCTCGATCCGGATGCCCACGCCGCGCAACTCGGCGGGGACCAGCTCGTCCTCCGGCTGGAAGTACAGCCCCGGCTCGACGGTGAGGACGTAGCCCTCGCCGAGCGCGCCGTCGCGGTACGTCTCCTTGCGGGCGTTCGAGCAGTCGTGCACGTCGATGCCGAGCATGTGGCCGAAGCCGTGCAGCGTCCACCGCCGGTAGACCGTCGACTTCTCGTCCATCGCCTCGTCCACGCTCACCGGCAGCAGACCCAGCTCGGACAGGCCCTCGGCGAGCACCCGCATGCAGGTCAGGTGGACGTCCTTGAACTTCACCCCGGGGCGGATGGCCTCGATGCCGGCCTGCTGCGAGGCGTACACGATGTCGTAGACCTGGCGTTGCAGGGCGGTGAACCGCCCGCTCACCGGCAGCACCCGGGTCACGTCGGCGGTGTAGAGGTTTCGGCCCTCGACACCCATGTCCATCAGCAGCAGGTCACCCGGCCGGGTGGCGCCGTGGTTGTGCACCCAGTGCAGGATCGTGGCGTGCTCGCCGGCGCCGACGATCGAGCTGTACCCGACGTCGTTGCCGTCGTGCCGGGCCCGCAGCGCGAAGACACCCTCCAGGAGGCGCTCGGAGACCGCGCGGTCCGCCGGGAGGATCCGGGCGACGTCCTCGAAGCCGCGCACGGTGGCGTCGATCGCGTCCTGGAGTTGGCTGATCTCCCACTCGTCCTTGACCAGCTTCATCTCCGAGATGGCGATCGCCAGCTCCCGGTCGCGGGCCGGCTGCCCCTGGGCGCGCGGGCCGTCGTAGGCACGGACGGCCGCGTCCACCTGGGCGTCGAAGCCGCGCAACACCCGGGTACGCCCCGGCGCCAGGTCGGCGAGAGTCGCCTCCAGGCCGGTCAGGTCGGCGGTGGGCAGGCCCAGCTCGGTCGACTTCTCGCTGAGCGTGTGCCGCCGGCCCACCCACAGCTCGCCGTTGCGGCTGCGGAAGAACTCGTCGGTCTCCCGGGACGACCGGGGCCGCATGTACAGCGTCGCGTCGTGCCCTGAGCCGTTCGGGCGCAGCACCAGCACGCTGTCGGCGTCGTGGTCGCCGGTCAGGTAGGCGAAGTCACTGCCCGGCCGGAACGGGTGGTCGGTGTCGTTGGCCCGGACCTTCTCGGTGCCGGTGGGGATGACCAGTGTCTCGCCGGGGAAGGCCGCGGAGAGCGCGGCACGCCTCTTGGCGTAGTTGGGCGTCTCCGGCCGGGGCGCCACGGGGAGCGCGGTGTCGCTCCAGCCCTGCCGCATGAAGGACAGGAAGGCCTCCGGGAAGTCCGGATCGTGCGATTCCGTGCCGTCCGTCGGCGTACCGTCGGTTTGTCCCTCGGTCATTGCGCCGCTCCCTCCGCTTCGTTGCTGATCCCGACGGTACCGCGCGCCCGGTTCGTGGCGACGCCCCCGGCGGGCGGATCGACGGACGGCTGCGACGGGCCGACAGCGCGCGTGGAAAGATGACCACCATGTGCGGACTTCTGGCCTTCTTCAGCGCGAACGGTAACGCCGCCGCGCATCGCGACCACATCGCCGGAGCGTTGGAATGCCTGCACCACCGCGGCCCCGACGAGACCGGGGTCGAGGTGGTCGGCGACGCTTCCGGCCGGTACGCGGACGGCGTGTTCGCCCACAAGCGGCTGGCCATCATCGACGTCGCGTCGAGCCACGAGCCGCTGCCCTACGCGAACGGCCGTTACCTGCTCACCTTCAACGGTGAGATCTACAACTACATCGAGCTGCGCGAGGAGTTGATCAGGAACTTCGGCGCGCAGTTCGCCACCGCCGGCGACGGCGAGGTGATCGTGGCGGGCTACCACTTCTGGGGCGAGCAGGTGCTCACCCGGCTGCGGGGGATGTTCGCCTTCGTCATCTGGGACCGGCAGGAGCGGCGCGCTTTCGGTGCCCGCGACTACTTCGGCATCAAGCCCATGCACTACCTGGAGACCGCCGACGGCCTCTACCTGGCGTCGGAGAAGAAGGCGCTGCTGCCGTTCGCGCACAGCAACTACCAGGGAGACGCGGGCGTCGACACGGCCAACCTGAGCCACTACCTGACGCTGCAGTACGTCCCGGAGCCCGGCACCCTGCACAAGGGCATCAGCCGGATCGGCTCGGGGGAATACCTGAACTGGACGCCGGGTGGGCGCATCGACGTGCGCAGGTGGTACAGGCCGGTGTTCCGGCCGGCGCCGGTCGACGACGAGCAGAAGCTCTACCACGAGATCCGGGAGACGCTGCGGGAGAGCGTGCGCATGCACATGCGCTCCGACGTGCCGGTCGGCTCGTTCCTGTCCAGTGGCATCGACTCGACAGCGGTGGTGGCGCTGGCCCGGGAGTTCAACCCGAACATCCTCACGTTCACCGTCGGCTACGACGTACCGGGGTATTCGGAGATCGACGTCGCCCAGGAGTCGGCGCGGCACCTGGACGTCACCACCATCCCCACCAAGATCGGTCCGCAGGACATGATCGACGCGCTGCCGAAGATCGTCTGGCACCTGGACGACCCGGTGGCCGACCCGGCGCTGGTGCCGCTCTACTTCGTGGCCAAGAAGGCCGCCGAGCACGTCACTGTGGTGCTCTCCGGTGAGGGCGCCGACGAGTTCTTCGGCGGCTACACGATCTACCGCGAGCCGCTGTCGCTGGGGACCGTCAACGGCCTGCCCGGCGGGGTGCAGAAGGGCCTGCGCGCGGTCTCCAAGGCGATCCCGCAGGGCGTCAAGGGCAAGAGCTTCCTGGAGCGTGGCACCACCCCGATCGAGGAGCGCTACTACGGCAACGCCCGGATGTTCACCGAGGAGGAGAAGCAGCACCTGATGCGCCGCTACGACCCCTCGGTGCGCTACACCGACGTCACCGCCCCGATCTACGCCGAGTGCACCGAGCTGGACGACGTCACCAAGATGCAGTACGTCGACCTCTACACCTGGCTGCGCGGTGACATCCTGGTCAAGGCCGACCGGATCTCGATGTCGCACTCGCTGGAGGTGCGGGTGCCGTTCCTCGACCGCGAGGTGTTCGACGTCGCGGCGAAGATCCCGGTGGACCTGAAGCTGCCGCCGCGCTCCGACGCGACGAAGTACGCGATGCGCCAGGCGTTGCAGGGTGTCGTGCCGCCGGCCATCGTCAACCGCAAGAAGCTGGGCTTCCCGACCCCGACCCGGGTCTGGCTGCGCGGCGAGATGTACGAGTGGGCCCGGCACGTGCTGAGCACCTCGGGCGCGGGCGACCTGCTCGACCTGTCGTACGCGCTGCGCTTGCTCGACGAGCACAAGCGGGAGGAGGCCGACCACTCCCGCAAGGTGTGGACGGTGCTGATCTTCTGCATCTGGCACGCGATCTTCGTGGCGAAGACCCTCGACCCGGGCATCCAGCGAAACCAGTCCGCCCTGATCACGAAGCCGGTGGTGGGCTCCATGGTCCGCTGACCCTGGCCCGACCCTGTTGATCAAGAGGTTTGCGTCATCCGGAGCGGTTCCGGTGACGCAAACCTCTTGATCATTTCAGGGGGTGGTGGTGGTAGTGGTTAGCGGCGGGCGCAGGTGACTGTGGGGAGGCCGTTCGTTCCTGTGGTGCTGCCCAGGAAGCCGAACGTCGTGGTGCCTTCCGGTGCGACAGTGCCGTTGTAGGCCACATTTGTCGCCGTCACCGATGAGCCGGACGACGTCTGTGTCGCGCCCCAGATCTGACTGATCGACTGCCCGTTGGGCCAGGTCCAGCTCGCGGTCCAGCCGTTGAACGGCGTACTGCCGTGGTTCATGATCGTGACTTCACCCTGGAAGCCACCCTGCCAGGCGCTGCTCACCTTGTAGACGGCCATGCAGTCGCCACCCGCCGGCGGCGGGGTGGTCGTCGGCGGCGGGTCGGTCGGCCCGGGCGTCGGGGTGGTCGGCGTCGGGGTCGGCGTCGAGCCGCCGTCCTTCACGCCGGTCACCTGGCCGTTGCCGCCGTCGAAGACGACGTCGGAGCAGCCGAAGAAGTTCTCCTGCGAGTCCGAACGGACCCAGCGGGAGTAGATGATGTGCTGGCCGCTCTTGCCCGACGGCAGGTTGCCGCTGAAGTAGTAGTGCCCCTCGTTGGTGCCGACCGCCCCACGCTGCGGCGGGTTGGTCACCGTGAGGAACGGCTCCTCCAGGTCACTCCAGGCCAGCGCCCGGGTCGGGCTCCAGCTGTTCTTGGTCACGTAGAAGTAGAACGTGCCCGGGTGGTGTGCCCAGTTGCTGTAGCGGAAGTCCAGCCGTGCCCCGGCGGTCAGGTGGGTCAGCGGCCAGTCGGTGCGGGCCAGGTCGAAGCCGCGGTAACCGGAGTTGCCGCCGCTGCAGAGCTGCCCGTCCGGGATGAAGCCGGTGGTCCGGCCACCGGCGTCGGAGCGCAGCACGCTGAACCAGTTGTAGAGCGAGTTCGCCCCGCTCTGCGCCACGGCAGCGGAACACGCGGGGTTGGTCGGCGTGATCTGACCGGTCGAACTGAGGCCGTCCTGCCAGCACAGGTAGGTCCGGCTGCCCGGGGTCATCGCCGTGCCGTGCGCGGCAGCCGGTTGTGGACTGGACGCCAGGGCGACGGCGCCCAGCGCGAGGGTCAGGGCCGCGGTGAGCAGTGCGGCCGTACGGGAACGGTTCACGGGTTCTCCTGACTCGCGAGGCGCGCAGCCCAGGCCGCCCCGCCGAAATCGGGTGGGATGTGGCGTGATCGCACCGCTGTCGTGCGCGGTGCGACGGTCACGGCGACCTGCCCCGGCGGGAATCGGCCGGTGGACGTGCGCCGTCGACGGTCCTGTCCTGGACCGTTGCCCTCGCGTCTGACGAACCCGGCAACCGGTGGTGCCGCAGCCCTCGCACCGCCCGGTACGCGTCATCCCATCACGCCCCGCCGCCACAATGCAATAGTCGTTCCTCGATGCATCAAAAGACCCGTCGGCGGTCGGTGCACGCCATATCCTGCGTACGGAAACGACGTGACGGAGAGGCGGCAGCGGGTGCCGGACGTGTTCGACGAGGCACACCGCCGTTGCCACGCCGGCGAGCCGTTCGCCCTGGCCACCGTCGTGGCCACCTGGCACTCCGCGCCGCAGCCGCCCGGCGCGACCATGCTGGTCGCGGCCGACGGCACTGTCACCGGCAGCGTGTCCGGCGGCTGCGTCGAGGCGGATCTCTACGAACGGGCCCGCCGGGTGCTCGCCACCGGAGCACCCGAGCTGATCCGGTACGGAATCAGCGACGACGACGCGTACTCCGTGGGCCTGACCTGCGGCGGTGTCCTCGACGTGTTCGTGGAGCGCGTCGACCCCGGTGCCCTGCCCGGGCTGGACGCGGTCGCCGCCGCCCGCCGGGCCGCCCAACCGGCGGCGGTGGTCACCTGCGTGGCGGCCGATGCCTGCAACTCTCCGGGCACGCCGCCGACCGATCCGGCCCGGCGACTTGGCCGGCGGCTGGTGCTGGCCGGCGGCCAGCGCCGGATCGGTTCGCTCGGCGACGATCGGCTCGACGACGCCGCCAGCGCCGACGCCCTCGGACTGCTCGCCGCCGGGCACAGCGGGATGCTCCGGTACGGATACTCCGGGCAGCGCCGGGGCTCCGGCGTCAGCCTCTTCGTGACCGCGTACGCCACCCCGCCTCGGATGATCGTCTTCGGGGCCATCGACTTCGCCGCTGCCGTCGCCCGGATCGGCGCGTTCCTCGGCTACCGGGTCACCGTCTGCGACGCCCGGCCGGTCTTCACCACCGTGCGACGCTTCCCCGAGGCGGACGAGGTGGTGGTGCAGTGGCCGCACCGCTACCTGCGTACCGAGGTGGACGCCGGTCGGGTCGACGAACGGACGGTGGTGTGCGTGCTCACCCACGACCCGAGGTTCGACGTGCCGCTGCTGGAGTTGGCGCTGCGCCACCCGCTGGCGTACGTCGGCGCGATGGGCTCGCGCCGCACCCACGACGACCGGCTCAAGCTGCTGGGCGAGGCAGGGCTCACCGAGGCGCAGCTCGCCCGGCTCGCCTCGCCGATCGGGTTGGACCTCGGTGGTCGTACACCCGAGGAGACCGCGGTGAGTGTGGCCGCGCAGATCGTCGCGGCCCGGTGGGGCGGCACCGGCCGCCCACTGGCGGCGCTCGACGGGCCGATCCACCGGCCGGGGTAGCCGTTGCGTCGCCTTCGCCGCCCGCCGGGTGGCCCGCTGTGCCAGCCTGATGCCACGGCGGTCGGCCCGGCGGACGACGCCCGGTGGCGGTTGGCGACGACGAGAGGATCGGCATGGGTTACGCGGTGGTGCTCGGCGAGGCGCTCGTCGACCTGCTCGACAGCGAGTGTGACGGGGAGCGCGTCTACCGGCAGGCGATCGGCGGTGGGCCGCTCAACGTCGCAGTGGGCGTGGCCCGCCTCGGTGGCGCGGCGCAGTTCGTCGGCTCGCTCGGCGACGACGTGCTGGGCGGTCGGATCCGCACCTTCCTGAGCGCTGTCGACGTCGGGGTGGCCGGCGCGGTCACGGTGGCGGCGCCGACCACTCTCGCGGTGGTCACGTACGCCGGACCGGAACCCGACTTCCGCTTCTACGGCGAGCCGGTCTCCTACGGTCTGCTCGGCCCCGACGACCTGGATCTCGCGCAGTTGGAGGGCGCGGACGTGCTCTACTGCGGCTCCATCGTGCTGCTGCAACCCCGCACGCTCGCCGCCGCCCGACACGCCTGGTCGCTCGCCACCGGTCTGCGGGTCCTCGACCCGAACGTGCGTCCCCGGCTGTTGGACGGGCCGGCCGCGCTGGAAGGGTTGCGCGAGGTGGTGGCCGAGTTCGCGGCCGGCGCGCACCTGGTCAAGCTGAGTGCCGCCGACGCCGGGCTGCTCTACCCGGGTGAACCGGTCGAGGGGGTGGCGGCGTACCTGCGTGAGTTGGGCGCCGCCACGGTGGTGGTGACCCTCGGCGCGGCCGGCGCGGTGCTGGCCGCCGCCGACGCCGACCCGGTGAGGGTGCCGGCCCCCAAGGTCGACGCGATCGACGCCACCGGTGCCGGTGACTCGGTCATGGCCGCGCTGATCGCCGACCTGCTCGTCGGCGGCGAACCGGACTCCCCGGCAGGCTGGGTCGAGCGGGTCGCGTTCGCGCTGCGGGTGGCGGGCCTGGTCTGCGAATCACCCGGCGGCGCCACCGCCATGCCCACCCGCGCCGACGTCGAACGCCGCTTCCCGAGCCAGGCCTCGCCGTCGATTTTTTGAGCTAGGCCTCGCCGTCGAGCTCGCGGTAGCCGCGCCGGGCGGCGATCAGGGCGGCGCGCGCACCGAAGGGAGCCTCGGCGGCCACCCGTTCCGGAGGTGCACTGCCGGTGTGCGCGGCCCGGATCAGCCAGGCCAGCTTCGCCAGCTCGGCGTGCTGGGCGCGGACGAAATCGACGTCCACCGGGTCGCCGTGGCCCGGCACCACCACAGTGCGTGCGGTCGTCAGCCGCAGCAGGTCCGCGACCGCGTCCGGCCACCGCAGGGGGTACGAGTCCTCGAAGGCGGGCGGGCCACTCTGCTCCACCAGGTCCCCGGCGATCAACACGTCGGCGTCCGGCACGTGCACCACCAGGTCGGCCTCGGTGTGCCCCCGCCCCGGGTGCCGCAGCAGCACCCGCCGGCCACCCAGGTCGAGTGCCGTCTCCGTCTGCACGGTGTGCGTCGGGGCGAGCAGCGGGGTGTCGGCCAGCTCGGCGGCGAGCGCCGGGTGCTCCGTGCGCACCTCTTCGTACGCCTCCCGGCGCAGCCGCTCCGGCTCTTGGCGCAGGGCGGCGGCGGCCAGCTCGTGCGCGTACACCGGACGGGGTGGGTCGCCGGCCAGGACGGCGTTGCCGAAGCAGTGGTCGTAGTGGTGGTGGGTGTTGACCAGCGTCAACGGGCGGTCGGTGACCGCCCGGACGGCGGCGGCCAGGTCGGTGGCCTGGGCGGCCGACGACAGAGTGTCCACCAGGAGGGCCTCGTCATCGCCCACGATCAGGGTGACGTTGACCCGCAGCAGCGGCTCGGCCAGCACGTGCACCCGGTCGGCGACCTCGACGAAACCGGCGTTCACGACGCACCCCCGGCGCGCTCGACGAAACGTTGCCGGTCCACCATGATCCGGTCCACCCGGCCCCGGGCCACCGTCTGGTCGCCGTCGCTGACCGTGACCTCGAACGACAACCGGCGACCGTCGACGGTCGCCAACAGCGCCTGCGCCCGGACCGTCCGGCCGACCACGGTCGGCGCCAGGTGCTCCAGCTCGACCCGGGTGCCCACTGTCGTCGACCCGGGCGGCATCTCGACAGCTGTCGCCGCGACGGTGGCCGCCTCGGCCAGCGCGAGCACCCGGGGAGTGCCCAGCACCGGTACGTCCCCGGAACCGACCGCCTGGGCGGTGTCCGCGTCGGTGACGGTCAACTCGACCTGGGCGGTCAGACCCGGCGCGAAGGCCGGCTCGGGCTGCTCCTGCATGGTCGTCAGCCTAGGTGCTCGCCGAGCCCGCCGAGCACCCGCCCGGGGATCCCGCCGGGCCCCTGCCCGGGCATCCGGCGTCGACCGCCGCCCACCTGTGCACGGCTTCGCCGGGTGGTCCCCGTCGGTCGATGCCGCGACCGTCGTTAACCTTGACGACGATGGCCGTCGTGACTGACCCCCAGCCCCCCGCCCGGACCGACCCGCCCGCGTCCCCGGACGGGGGTCGTCGTCGTGTCGTCGCGATGACCGTCTGGGCGGTCACCTTCGTGGCCGCGTGGCTGGCCATCGGGCTGCCCACCGACCCCGCGTACGCCTTCGTCTGGATCTGGCTCGCGACCATCGCCTGGAACAGCGACCGGCCGTGGCGCAGTCACCTGCGCTTCGCCCGGGACTGGGTGCCGGTGGTGCTGCTGTTCGTCGTGTACAACCTGTCGCGCGGCTTCGCCGACAACGGGGCCACCCCGCACGCGATGGAGCTGATCGTCGCCGACCGGTTCATGTTCGGCTGGGCCACCGGCGGCGAGGTGCCGACCGTCTGGTTGCAGCAGCACCTCTACCACCCGCAGGTGCACTGGTGGGACGTCGCGGCGAGCTGGGTGTACTTCTCGCACTTCGTGGTGGCGTTGGCCGCCGCCGCGGTGCTCTGGCTACGCGACCGGCACCGCTGGGCCGCGTACATGCGGCGTTGGGGCTTCCTCTGCGCCGCCGGCCTGGTCACCTACTTCATCTACCCGGCCGCCCCGCCGTGGTGGGCCGCACAGAACGGGCTGCTCACCGAGGTCGCCCGGATCTCCACCCGGGGCTGGAAGGCGTTCGGCATGCACGGTGCCGGCAACGTCCTCAACGCCGGCCAGATCGCCTCCAACCCGGTCGCCGCGATGCCGTCGCTGCACACCGCGTGGGCGCTGTTCGTGGTGCTGTTCTTCCTGACCAGCACCCGTCGTCGCTGGTGGCCGCTGCTGCTCGCGTACCCGCTGGCGATGACCTTCACCCTGGTCTACTCGGGTGAGCACTACGTGATCGACGTGCTGGTCGGCTGGGCGTACGTGGGGCTGACCTTCCTGGTGGTCGGTCTGGCCGAGCGTGGTTGGGCCGCGTGGCGCATCCGCCACCCGAAGGCCGGACCCCCACCGCCCCGCACGGAACCACCAAGGCAGGCCACCGCCCCCGACGACGACGCCGAACACCCACCCACCACCCAGCGCCCCCCACGCGAACCCACAAAGACCGACCACTGACCCACCCCGGCCCACCCCGGCCCGCCCCGGCCTGCCCCGGGTCGGCGTACGGCCCCGCCAGCTCCCGTCGATCATGAAGTTAGCGCCCGCCCCGACGGCGTGTCGCGGCTATAACTTCATGATCAACCGAGGTGGAGCGGGGGTGGGGTGGGTGCGGGGGTGGGGTCAGGTGGGGTTGCGGGCCTGGTGGGCTCTTGTGGTCAGGTCTGCGGCCAGGGCCCAGGCTTCGGCCAGGTCGCGGTCCTGGGCGGTGGCACCGGAACCGCCCGCGGTGTCGGCGTGCACGGAGGCCAACCCCAGCCGACGCTGAACGGGCCCCTGCACCACCCGCACGCTCTGGATGCGGGCGTACGGCACGATCACCACCTGCCGGGTGACCCGCCCGGAGCGGGTGACGAAGACCTCGTCGAAGAGCCCCGCGCCGAACGCGCGACGGCCCAGCGGGTGCAGCCACCGGGTCCGGGTCGGCGGAGGGCTCAGCGCCAGCGCGTCGAGGCGTACCCCCGGAAGCACCTCCGCGACGATCATCGTCGCGGTCGGCAGGTCACCGACCGGCAGCAGCCGGTCGGGCCGGTTGCGGTCGTCAGCCTCCGCGACGGAGTAGCCGGCCACCTCCAGGCGCAGCCGCAGCCAGCCCTTCATCCGCCAGAGCAGCGGCCAGGTGGCCCGTACGGTCTGCACCCGCGCCAGCGGCACGGTCTGCGCCCGCGTCTCCAGCAGGCCGTTGTGCACCCGCAGCGTGCCGCCGTCGCGGGCCAGCCGGAAGTTCCAGTCGTCGAGCACCCGCCGCACCGGTTGCAGCAGCACGCCGGCCATCGCGGTCAGCGTGCTCGCCACCGCGACGAACGACCACGACCCCGCGGTGAGGAACTGCACCACGACGAAGGCCACACCGAACGGGAGCAGGAACGCCTGCGGGGTGAGCAGTTGGCTGATCAGCAGACTCTGGTTGCGTACCGCGTGCAGTGGCCGGCCCGGCGCGGCCGCCGTCGGCGCCGCCGCTCCCGGGAGCACCACGGCGCCCGCGTGCTCCGGGGCGGGTGCCTGCGCGACCCGCCCGGCCAGTGCCAGCAGCCGCTCGCGCAGCCGGGCCGCGTCGGCCACCCCGAGGTACGCCAGCGGCGCCTCGGTCTTGCCCCCGCCGACCACCTCCAGGCGCAGCTCGGCCAGACCGGTGAGCTGGGCGAGCAGTGGTCGGACCACCTCCACGGCCTGCAGTCGTTCCAACGGGATGGCTCGGGTACGCCGCCAGAGCAGCCCCTCGTACACCCGTAGTTCGCGGCCGACCACGTGGTAGCCGGTGTTGTACCAGCTCACCACCGACAGCACGGTCGCGCCGAGAGCCAGCACCGCCACCATGGCGGCGAACCAGCCGAAGCCCACCCGGGACAGCGTCGACCAGGACAACCCGGCGATCACCACGACCAGTGACTTGGCACCGTGCAGGACCGGGCTGAGCGGGTGCAGTCGCTGCCGGGGCTCACCCTCGGCACCGCCAGCCGGTGCCGGCCACGGCGCGGGCGCCCCCGGCGGCATCGACCCCGGCGGTGCCGCGCCAGTAGTTGGCGCGCCAGCGGGCAGCACCGGACCCGGTGGCGTCGGGCCGGTGGGTGGCACGGTGCTCGGCTCGGCGGGCCCGTCACTCATCGGAGCGGCCCTCGGCGCGGTCGGCGGCTGCTGGCGCGGGCGCTCACAGGGTCGCCTTTCGTTCGCGGCTGCGGGGCTCGCAACCCCGGCTCACTCCTCGCGCTCACAGGCCCTCGGCCCGGTCCTCGCCGAGCGCGGTGAGCCGGTCGCGCAGCCGGGACGCCTCCGCCGGGCGCAGCCCGGGCACCCGGGCGTCGCTCGCCGCCGCTGCGGTGTGCAGTTGCACGGTGGCCAGGTCGAAGGCGCGTTCCAACGGCCCGGCGCTGACGTCGACGAACTGCATCCGCGAGTACGGGACGATGGAGAGCCGCCGGACCAGCAGCCCGTGCCGGACCAGCAGGTCGTTCTCCCGCTCGGCGTACCCCCAGGCTCGCACCGCCCGTACGATCGCGATGGCCCGCCACACGCCGAGCAGCACGACGACGGCGACGGCGAGCCCGAACAGCCAGTGGCCGCTCAACGCCCAGCCCACCGCCGTCACCGCCAGCCCGATGGCGACCACGACCCCCAGCCGGATCAGCTCCACCCAGATCAGGTCGGTGCAGATCGGCTGCCAGTTGACCGTGTCCGGCCAGGGCTCCAGCGGTCCTCGCCCCACCGACGCACCAGTGGACAGCGGGCCGGAGGGGGCGGGTGGCAGGAGGCCGGGCGCCGGCAGGTCGGGCGCCCGCTGGGCGGCGCCGGGCACCGGCCGGTGGTCGGGTGGTGGCAGAGCCGCCGGTGGCAGTGGGGCGGGCCAGGAGACGTCGGGCGCGGCTGGCTCCGGGCCGAGCGTGCCGGGTGCGGGGAACGCACCGGGCGGCGGCTCGACGCCGGGTTCGGGGGCCGGGGTGGGCGGCCAGGACGGGGAGGTGGGGCCGGGGGAAGCCGGTGGGTCGCCGCTCACACGTCGAGCGTAGGCGATCCGGGCACCGGAGTGACGGCACGCAGGAAGCCGCGAGCGTCCAGGAACCCCCCGAGAGTGCTCCGGTGCTCGTCGCAGGCCAGCCAGGTCTTGCGCCGATCGGCGTCGTGCAGCCGCGGATTGTTCCACTCAAGGGCCCAGACGGCAGCGGCACGGCAGCCCCGGGCCGAGCAGACCAGGGCCTCGTCGGCGGGGGAGGGGATGCTCATCCCGGCCAGTCTAGGGCGGCGGGAGAGGAAGTTTGATCGCCGGGCGACCACGGGGGGAGCCGCCCGGCGACGGGGTGAATCGTACACGCGGCGGGCCGGTCCGTGCACGCCCGCGACGCACGATTCGGCCGCCGGGGACGGCGCGGCAAAAATCGGCTTCTCCCCACCTCGACACTCAGCAAGGCGTGCGAGTCTTGATACCGCACGAGCCGCGACGACGACCAACGCTGTGGAGGACCGGTGGCCCAGCCGACCATGCCCGACGCCCCGACGCCGAACGGGGCGGCACCGCAGACGCCTGCGCCGGTGACCACGCCCGCGCAGGACGCCACTCTGCTGGAGAAGGCGCTGTTCGAGATCAAACGCGTGATCGTCGGGCAGGACCGGATGGTGGAGCGGATGTTCGTCGCGTTGCTCGCCCGGGGCCACTGCCTGATCGAAGGGGTGCCCGGGGTCGCCAAGACGCTCGCCGTGGAGACTCTCGCCAAGGTCGTCGGCGGGTCCTTCGCCCGGGTGCAGTTCACCCCGGACCTGGTGCCGGCCGACATCATGGGCACCCGGATCTACCGGCAGTCGAGTGAGAAGTTCGACGTCGAGCTGGGCCCGGTCTTCGTCAATTTCCTGCTCGCCGACGAGATCAACCGCGCTCCGGCGAAGGTGCAGTCGGCGCTGCTGGAGGTGATGAGCGAGCGGCAGGTGTCCATCGGCGGGGAGACCCACCGGGTGCCCGAGCCGTTCCTGGTGATGGCCACCCAGAACCCGATCGAGCAGGAGGGCGTCTATCCGCTGCCGGAGGCGCAGCGGGACCGGTTCCTCATGAAGATCGTGGTGGGCTACCCGACCGACGCGGAGGAACGGGAGATCGTCTACCGGATGGGCGTGTCCCCGCCGGAGCCGACCGCGGTGTTCGACACCCCCGAGCTGATCGCCCTGCAACGCAAGGCGGACCAGGTCTTCGTGCACAACGCCCTGGTCGACTACGCGGTCCGGTTGGTGTTGGCGACCCGCGCCCCGGCCGAGCACGGGATGCCCGACGTCGCGCAACTGATCCAGTACGGGGCCAGCCCGCGCGCCTCACTGGGCCTGGTCCGGGCCACCCGCGCCCTGGCGCTGCTGCGGGGACGCGACTACGCCCTGCCGCAGGACGTGCAGGACATCGCACCGGACATCCTGCGGCACAGGTTGGTGCTCAGCTACGACGCGCTGGCCGACGACGTGCCCGCCGACCACATCGTGCACCGGGTGATGTCGACGATCCCTCTCCCGGCGGTCGCTCCCCGCCAGCAGGCCACCCCGTCGTCGACCGCGCCGCCGCCGGGCGCTGGCTGGCCCGGGCAGCGGCCGTGACCTCACCCACCCCTCGTCCCGCCCCCCTCGCCGACCGCAGCGAGGCCGTGCTGTCCCGGCTGCAACTGCTCGTCACCCGCAAGCTCGACGGTCTGCTCCAGGGCGACTACGCCGGCCTGCTGCCCGGACCGGGCAGCGAGGCGGGGGAGTCACGGGAGTACCGCCCCGGCGACGACGTGCGCCGGATGGACTGGCCGGTCACCGCACGCACCACGACTCCGCACGTCCGGCGTACGGTCGCCGACCGGGAGCTGGAGACCTGGCTGGCCCTCGACCTGTCCGCCAGCCTGGACTTCGGCACCGGGCAGTGGCTCAAGCGCGAGGTGGTGGTCGCCGCCGCAGCCGCCATCACCCACCTGACGGTGCGCGGCGGCAACCGGATCGGCGCCGTGATCGGCACCGGCGGCGGCGCGTCCGCCCCGGCCCGACGCTGGCGGGGCACGCCGCCACCGGCCGGGCCCGGGGTGCTCACCCGACTGCCGGCCCGTTCCGGTCGCAAGGAGGCGCAGGGCCTGTTGCGTACGGTCGCCGGCACCACCATCCAGCCCGGCCGTGGTGATCTGGGCGCCCTGATCGAGATGCTCAACCGTCCGCCCCGTCGACGCGGGGTGGCCGTGGTGGTGTCGGACTTCCTCTCGCCGGCCGAGCAGTGGGCCCGTCCGTTGCGCAAGCTCCGGGTCCGCCACGACGTGCTGGCGATCGAGGTGATCGACCCTCGGGAGCTGGAGTTGCCCGACGTGGGCGTGCTGCCGGTGGTCGACCCGGAGACCGGCGAGCTGCACGAGGTGCAGACCGCCGACCCTCGACTGCGGCAGCGCTACGCTGATGCCGCCGCCGCCCAACGGGCCACGATCGCCGCCGCACTGCGTGGCGCCGGCGCGGCCCACCTGCGTCTGCGTACCGACCGAGACTGGCTGCTGGACATGGTGCGATTCGTGGCCGCGCAGCGGCACGCCCGCACCCGGGGGACGACACGATGATCCGTTTCATGCAACCGTGGTGGCTGCTGGCTGTGCTGCCGGTGTTCGCGCTCGCCGCGTTCTACATCTGGCGGCAGCTGCACCGCCGGGCGTACGCGATGCGGTTCACCAACGTGGACCTGCTGCGTACGGTGGCGCCGAAGGGGCTCGGCTGGCGACGGCACGTCCCGGCGACCGCGTTCCTGCTCTGCCTGCTGGTGCTGGCCACCGCGCTGGCCCGGCCGGCGGTGGACACCAAGGAGCCGCTGGAGCGGGCCACGGTGATGCTCGCCATCGACGTGTCGTTGTCGATGCAGGCCGACGACGTGGCGCCGAACCGGTTGGAGGCGGCCCAGGAGGCGGCCAAGCAGTTCGTCGGTGAGCTGCCGGAGAGCTACAACCTGGGCCTCGTGTCGTTCGCCAAGGCGGCCAACGTGCTGGTGCCGCCGGGCAAGGACCGGGACGCGGTGACCAGTGCCATCGACGGGCTGGTGCTGGCCGAGGCGACCGCGACCGGCGAGGCGGTGTTCACCTGCCTGGAGGCGATCCGGTCGGTGCCGGCCGATGGCGCGGCGGGCATCCCACCGGCACGGATCGTGCTGCTCTCCGACGGTTTCCGCACCTCCGGTCGCGCGGTGGAGGAGGCGGCGGCCGCCGCGCAGGCGGCCAACGTCCCGGTCTCCACCATCGCCTTCGGCACCGACACGGGCCAGGTCGACATCGGCGGGCAGTTGCAGCGGGTGCCGGTGGACCGGATGGCGCTCGCCGAGCTTGCCGAGACCACCGAGGGCTACTTCTACGAGGCGGCCTCGGTGAGCGAGCTGAAGCAGGTCTACCAGGACATGGGCAGCTCGATCGGGTTCCGCACCGAGCCGCGTGAGGTGACCCAGTGGTACGCGGGGTTCGCGCTGCTGTTGGCGCTCTGCGCGGGCGCGCTCAGCCTGCTGTGGTCGTCCCGGATGCTCTGAACGACGGGCCGGCGGTGGTCAGCGACCGCCGCCGGCACCAGCACGGGGCAGCTCCAGCCGTCGCCGATCCGGAGCGGTCAGTGACCGCCACCGGCGAGCACGAAGACGATGGCCACCCATACGGCGGCGAGGGTGAAGCCCAGCGGGGCGACGTAGCGGCTCATGGACGGCTCCGGGTGGCGGCTGGACGGTCCGCGTGCGGGGGCGGACCGCAGGGGGTGGGGACGCGCACACGAAGTCGTGACCGGGCGGCTCCCGGCGACCGTCGGCGAATCGGACGGCGCGGCACACGCGCCTCGGCGTCGGCCGAAGCGGTGGGGGAGCGGAGCTGGGTCAGCTCACCAGACTGAGTCGTGGCTCAGCGGGGCTGACCATCGGCCCGGCCACGACTGGGAGGATCGCTATCTCGCACAGCGATCACCTCCTGCAGGTCGGGCGGGCCGGAACGTCGATGATCGTACACCCGCGGTGTCGGCCGGACGCACTCGGCCGACCGGCCGGCGACCCCTCCACCTCCCGGGTGGCGCCGCGCCCGCGGCTGGCCGGTCCGCACCACCGTGACCAGCACCGCAGCCAGCAGCGGCAACCAGCAGAGCCGCGCCAGCACCCAGCCCGGGCCGTCCGGAACGGTGTGCAGACCCGGCAGGGTCAGCCCGCTGCGAGCGGTGAGCGCGGTCACCGCCACCAGCACCGGCTGGTGCCACAGATAGATCCGGACCGCCTGCCGGTTCACCTCGGTCGCCGCCCGACCCGGCAGTTGCCGGTCCAGCAGCCGTTCCAGCGCCGGCCGGGCAAGCAGCCCCAGCCCGACCTGGGTGACCGCCAGCGCCACTGCCAGCAGCGACGGCGGGTTCAGGTTGGACACACCGGCCCCGGGCACGCCGACCGCGCTCACCGGGTAGCCCAGCGCCAGCAGTGCCCCCAGCGCGACGGCTCCGCCGCCCGCCACCATGCCCGCCGCCCGACGACCGTCCAGCTGCCCGTCGGCGTGCGCCACGCCCAGCAGGTACGGCACCGCCCAGGCCGCCAGCACGGTGACCGGTGGCACGTCGGTGCCGGCCGGAAGCAGGCGGACGGCTAGGTCGACAGCCGCGACCGCGGCCACCGCCGGCGCGACGCACCGGGCCACACCCCAGCGGCGTACGGCGGCGCGCAGTGGGCTGGTCACCGCGACCAGGAACACCAACGGCACCAGGAACCACAGTGGACTGATCGCCAGCCGCAACGCCACGGTGAGCGTGTCGTCCGAGGTGCCGGCGACGGTGGCGGCGAGCAGCACGGCGGCGCCCACCCCCAACAGCGCCACAGTGGGCAGGAGCAGCCGACGCAGCCGACGGGCCAGCCAACCGCCCGCGCCTCCCCGGTGGTGCGCGAGGGACCGGGTCGAGCCGAACCCGGCGGTGAAGAAGAACAATCCGAGCGTCTGCAACGCCCACGTCAGCGGCGCCAGACCGGGCAGGGCGGTCAGCGGGCTGGCCTGATGCAGCCCACCGTCGCCGGTCAGAACCAGCCCGGTGACCAGCCAGTGCCCCAGCACCACCCCGCCGATGGCGTACGCCCGCAACGCGTCGACGGCACGGTCCCGGCTCATCGGGCGTCCCCGACCCCGACGCCGCCCAGCACCACCGCCGCCACCGCGACCAGCGCGGCGCTGCCCGGCACCAGGTAGCCGTCGTGCCCGTCCACCCCGCCCGCCGGTAGGGGGCGGGCACCGAACGCCGGGTCGCCGGGGCGACGGCCGAAGCCCAGGCCGAGCAGTCGCACCGACGGCACCCGACGAACCCAGTCGCTGGGCGCCTCGGCCGCCCAGAACCGCCGCCCGCCAGGCAGGTCGTCGGCGCGCTGCACCCCGGCGCCCACGCCACCGAGGCTGACCACGTCGGTGATCTGGGCCGGAGCGTCCGCCGCTGCCAGCGACACCACCAACGCCCCGTAGCTGTGCCCGACCAGCGTGATCGTCGCCGCCGGACGCCGTACGGCCAGCTCCCGCAGCAGCGCGGCCAGCCCGTCCGCGCCGCGCCGGGCGCTGACGCCACCGGCGGCGGTCAGCACCTCGTCGGGCGGGTCGTAGCCGAGCCAGGCCAGCACCGCGACCCGCGCCGCCGGCTCGGTCGTCCGCAGCTCCTGGTAGAGCTGCCCGGCCTGCACCGCTGGCGCCCGGCGGGCCACCCCGCCCAACCCCCGGTCGAAGTCGGCCAGGGTGCTCCCCACCCCCGGCACCAGCACCGCGATCCGGTCCGCACCGGCGAGGTCGCCGAGCACCTCGACGGCCCGGCCGTCGCCGCGTGGGTCGAACGTCAGGAACCGGCGTCCGTCGGCCGCCCAGTCCGCGTACGGCGGCCCGGCCGCGCGCATCGCCGCCGCCATGACCGGGTACGCCTCGACGAACCCCGCCGTAGCAACCGGCTCGGGTCGGGTCGGCAGGACCAGGTTCACGCCGAGCAGCGCGGCCACCGCCACCCGGCTGGCACCTCGTCGTCGCATCACGTTCTCCCTCCGGAATGTCGTCCGGAGGGAGAGTGCGCGGGTGGGTGGGGCTCGGTCGTCGTCCCGGGGAGCCGTCTGCGGGCTGGCTCCGCGGGGCTACTCGCCGGCGGCCACCAGACCCGTCTCGTACGCCAGCACCACGGCCTGGGCCCGGTCGCGCAGCCCCAGCTTGGCCAGGATCCGCCCGATGTGCGTCTTCACTGTCTGCTCGGCCACCACCAGGTCACCGGCGATCTCCGCGTTGTTGCGACCCCGGGCGATCAACCGCAGCACCTCGGTCTCCCGTGGGGTGAGCCCGGCCAGGTCGGTGGGGCGCGGACGGTGGCGGTCCGGGCGGGCCGCGAACTCGGCGATCAGCCGGCGGGTCACCGCGGGGGCGAGCAGCGCGTCCCCGGCCGCCACGACCCGCACCGCCTGCACCAGATCGGCCGCCGGCGCGTCCTTGAGCAGGAAGCCGCTGGCCCCGGCGCGCAGCGCCTCGTACACGTAGTCGTCCAGGTCGAAGGTGGTGAGGATGAGCACCCGGGGCCGCTGCGCCGAACGGTCACCGAGCAGCTTGCGGGTGGCCTCCAGCCCGTCCATGACCGGCATCCGCACGTCCATCAGCACGACGTCCGGGTCGAGCCGGCGGGCGGCCGCTACGGCCTGCGCGCCGTCGGCGGCGTCACCCACCACCAGCAGGTCCGGTTGGGCGGCGAGCAGCGCGCCGAAGCCCTGCCGGACCATCGCCTGGTCGTCGGCGATCAGCACCTTGATCACGCGTCCCCGCCCTCCGCGTCGTACGGCAGTTCGGCTGCCACCGCGTAACCCCCGTCGGGCAGCGGCCCGGCGGTGAACGTACCGCCCAGCGAGGTGGCCCGCTCCCGCATGCCGGTCAGCCCGTGCCCGGGGCTGCCGTCGGCGGTCGGTCGGACGTCGGCCGGGGAGTTCTCGACGCGTACCTCCAGACCGGAGCGACCGGCGCGGACGGTGACCCGCACCGCGGCGCCGCTTGCGTGCCGGGCCGCGTTGGCGAGACCTTCCTGCACGATGCGGTACGCGGCCAGCCCGACCGGCGCGGGCACCTGCCCTTCGTCCACCGGCCCGGCGTCCAGGGTCACCGGCAGTCCGGCCCGGCGTGCCGCGTCCACCATGGCGTCCAGGTCGGCCAGGTCCGGCTGCGGCGCGGTCTGCGGCCCGGACGACTCGCTGCGCAACACCCCCAGCAACCGTCGCATGTCGGTCAGCGCGTCGCGGGCCGAGGCGGCGATGGCGACGAACTCCGCGGCGGCCGGCGCGGGCACGTCCGTGAGCCGGTACGGGGCGGTCTCCGCCTGCACCGCGATCAGCGACATGTGGTGGGCCACCACGTCGTGCATCTCCCGGGCGATCCGGGTGCGTTCCTCCAGCACCGCGCGGCGCTCCTGCTCCCGCTCGCTCTGCTCGGTCTGCGCGGCCAGGGCGTGCCGGGACAACCGGTTGCGTCGGATCAGGTCGCCGACGATCGCCAGCGCGCCGAGCAGGAGCAGGACGGGCACCCGGTTGTCCGGGTCGACCAGGCCGAGCACCGGCACCGTGCTGATCGCCACCACCCAGACCAGCACCGGCCGGTCGACCCGGGCGACGACCACCGCCAGCACCGCGATCGACCCGAGCGCCAGCGGCGGGGTCCACGGCCAGGCCTGGTCGGCCGGCGCGTTGAACGTGCAGATCGACAGGGCCAGCACGGTCAGTCGCCAGGCCAGCAGCGGACGCCGAGGCAACGCCAGCAGCGGCGCCACGGTCATCGCCGCGAACAGCAGGGCGATCGGCGTCGACAGGCCCCACTCGCTCTCCACCGTCAGCGTGATCAGGAAGAGACCGAGCACGGCGAGCAACCCGACCGGGGTGGCGTACCGGTCCAGCCCGGGCCAGCGGGCCAGCAGCCGTCGGCCGGGCGGGACGTCGCGGCCCAGCACTGTGTGCCGCAGGGCCCGCAGGGCCACGGCGATCGGTTGCCGGTTCACCACCGGAAGGCTACGGTTCGGCTGCCTCCAGGGCGTGCCACCAGGGGTTGATCCCGGTGTCGTACCCCGGTGTGACGCGACTCCCGTTAGCGCTTACCTGCCGGTAACGCCTAGGCTCCGACGCGTCCGTGCTGACCATTCGCAAGGGGGAACAGTGGCCCGTACCGTGCTGGTGACCGGGGGCAACCGGGGAATCGGCCTGGCCATCGCGCAGGCCTTCGCCAAGCAGGGCGACCGGGTGGCGGTCACCCACCGGGGTGGGGGAGTGCCCGGCGCCGGCGGAGCCGAGCCGGGGTTTGGCGCAGGCGGAGCCGGCCAGCATGGCAGCCTGTTCGCCGTACGCGCCGACGTCACCGACGCCGCCTCCATCGACGCCGCGTTCACCGCCGTCGAGGCCGAGCTGGGCCCGGTCGAGGTGCTGGTCGCCAACGCCGGCATGACCGCCGACACGCTGCTGCTGCGGATGACCGAGGAGCAGTTCACCGACGTGGTGGACACCAACCTCACCGGCGCGTTCCGGGTCGCCAAGCGGGCCTCCGGCAAGATGCTCCGCGCCAAGTGGGGCCGCATGATCTTCATCTCGTCGGTGGTCGGCCTCGCCGGCGGCGCCGGGCAGGTCAACTACGCCGCCAGCAAGGCCGGTCTGGTCGGCGTGGCCCGCTCGATCACCCGGGAGCTGGGCAGCCGCAACATCACCGCGAACGTGGTGGCGCCCGGCTTCATCGACACCGACATGACCGCGGGTCTGTCCGACGACCGCAAGGCGGAGATCCGCAAGTCGATCCCGGCCGGCCGGATGGCCAGCCCGGACGAGGTCGCCGGGGTGGTCACCTGGCTGGCCTCGGACAGCGCCGGGTACGTCTCCGGCGCCGTCATCCCGGTCGACGGCGGCCTCGGCATGGGCCACTGATCAGCGCTTCTCGACAACGTACGGAGGAAACCCTGCATGTCCGGACTGCTCGCCGGTAAGCGGCTGCTCGTCACCGGTGTCATCACCGACGCCTCGATCGCCTTCTCGGTGGCGAAGCTCGCCCAGGAGAACGGCGCGCAGGTCGTGCTCACCGGCTACGGCCGGCTTTCCCTGGTCGAGCGGATCGCCAAGCGGCTGCCCGAGCCCGCCCCGGTCATCGAGGTGGACGTCACCAACACCGAGCACCTGGCCGGCCTCGCCGACCGCGTACGCGAGCACGTCGACGGCCTCGACGGTGTGGTGCACTCGATCGGCTTCGCCCCGCAGAGCTGCCTCGGCGGCGGCTTCCTCGACGCTCCGTGGGAGGACGTGGCGACCGCCCTGCACGTCTCCACCTTCTCGTACAAGTCGCTGGCCATGGCCGCGCTGCCGCTGATGTCGCCCGGCGGCGCGGTGGTCGGTCTGACCTTCGACGCGACGAAGGCGTGGCCGGTCTACGACTGGATGGGCGTGGCCAAGGCCGGCCTGGAATCGGCGTCGCGCTACCTGGCCATGCACCTGGGCAAGCAGGGCATCCGCAGCAACCTGGTCGCCGCCGGGCCGCTGCGGACCATCGCCGCCAAGTCGATCCCCGGCTTCGACCAGTTCGAGGACGCCTGGGCCGAGCGGGCCCCGCTGGGCTGGAGCCTCACCGACCAGGAGCCCGCCGCCAAGGCCTGCCTGGCGCTGCTCTCCGACTGGTTCCCGGCCACCACCGGCGAGATCGTCCACGTCGACGGCGGCTACCACGCCATCGGCTCCTGACGGTCCCTGACGCTTCTCCCCGGCGACGCTCCCGACAGCCGTTCGCGTGATCTGCGCGGCCGGACCAGGGGGCGTCGCCGGGCGGTCCAGGCCGAGGGGCGAGAATGACCCCATGTCCTACGACGCGGTGGTGCTGGTGTCCTTCGGTGGGCCGGAGCGGCCCGAGGACGTGATGCCGTTCCTGCAGAACGTGACCCGCGGCCGAGGCGTGCCGCCCGAGCGGCTGGCCGAGGTCGCCGAGCACTACCAGCACTTCGGCGGGGTGTCCCCGATCAATCAGCAGTGCCGTGACCTGCTGGCCGCCGTCCGCGCCGACTTCGCCGCGCACGGTCTCGACCTGCCCGTCTACTGGGGCAACCGCAACTGGGACCCGATGCTCGCCGACACGGTGACCCAGATGCGCGACGACGGGGTCACCCGGGCGCTGGCCTTCGTCACCAGCGCGTACGGCGGCTACTCGTCCTGCCGGCAGTACCAGGAGGACATCGCCGCCGCCCGGGCCGCTGTCGGCGCGGACGCGCCGGTGATCGAGAAGCTGCGCCAGTTCTGGGACCACCCCGGTTTCGTCGAGCCGCACACCGACGCGGTCCGGGCGGCCGTGGGCCAGCTCGACCCGGCGAAGCGGGACACCACCCGGCTGGTCTTCACCGCCCACTCCATCCCCAGTTCGATGGCTGCCAACGCCGGCCCGCACGGCGGCCGGTACGAGGCGCAGCTGCGCGAGACCGCCCGCCTCGTCGCCGCTGCCGCCGCGCCCGAGCTGGAGTACGACCTGGTCTGGCAGAGCCGCTCCGGCCCCCCGCAGGTGCCGTGGCTGGAACCGGACATCAACGACCACCTGGCCACCCTCGCCCAGAGCGGCACCACCAGCGTGGTGGTCAGCCCGATCGGGTTCGTCTCCGATCACCTGGAGGTCGTGTGGGACCTGGACACCGAGGCACTGGAGACGGCCAAGCAGCTCGGCCTGGACTTCGTCCGGGCCGACACCCCCGGCACCGACCCGCGTTTCGTGACAATGGTGCGTGAGCTGGTCACCGAACGGACGGACCCGGACGGTGCGCAGCTGCGCCGCCGCCTGGGCGAGCTGCCGATGTGGGACACCTGCGCCACCGTCTGTTGCGTGCCGACCCGCCGCCCCTGACCTCTGAGGATCATCATGCATGACCGCAAGCCCGTGCAGAGTTGGCTGACCGACATGGACGGCGTGCTGGTGCACGAGGGCCAGCCGGTGCCCGGCGCACCGGAGTTCATCAACCGGCTGCGCACCTCCGGCAAGCCGTTCCTGGTGTTGACCAACAACTCGATCTACACCCCGCGCGACCTGACGGCCCGGCTGAGCCGGATGGGACTGGACGTGCCGGAGGAGTCGATCTGGTCGTCGGCGCTGGCCACCGGGCAGTTCCTCGCCGACCAGCGGCCGGGCGGCACCGCGTACGTCATCGGTGAGGCCGGGCTGACCACGGCGCTGCACGCGGTCGGCTACGTGCTCACCGACTTCGCCCCCGACTACGTGGTGCTCGGCGAGACCCGCACCTACAGCTTCGAGGCGATCACCAAGGCCGTCCGACTGATCAACGACGGAGCCCGGTTCATCTGCACCAACCCCGACGTGACCGGCCCTTCCGTGGAGGGCGCCCTGCCCGCCGCCGGCTCGGTCGCTGCCATGATCTCCAAGGCGACGGGGGTGGAGCCGTACTTTGTCGGCAAGCCGAACCCGATGATGATGCGCTCGGCGCTCAACACGATCAACGCTCACTCGGAGAGCACCGCGATGATCGGTGACCGGATGGACACCGACATCCTGTGCGGCCTGGAGGCCGGGCTGGAGACCATCCTGGTGCTCACCGGCATCAGCAGCCGCACCGAGGCGGAGCGCTACCCGTACCGCCCGTCCCGGATCATCAACTCGGTCGCGGACCTGCTCGACGAGGTCTGACCAAACCCCAACCGGTGTTGCGGGCTCCGGTCAGGGGCGCAGGGGGGCGTTGCAGGCGGCCACCAGCGCCTGCCGGCACGCCGCGGTCAACGGGCGAAGAGCCGCGTCCCGTTGCTGCGCCTCGTAGTTGTTGATCGCCCCGCCCGGGGCGGCGTGCCCGGCCAGCGCGAGCACCCGGTCGAGCACCGCGGCCCGGGCGAAGAGCCGACGGGCCCGCGGGTCGAAGCCCGGTGGCAGGTCGGTGGCGCCGTCGGGCCGGCGCAGCGCGGCCAGCGCACCGGCCAGCTCGGGCCGCCACTGGGCCACGTCGAGGCGGGTCAGCGCGGCGGTCGTCTCGGCCAGCGCGGCGGCCAGCTCGGCCTCCGCCTCGGCGGCGCCGGGCAATGAGAGTGACGCGGCGGGCGCGTTGGCCGGCAGCGGGTAGACCCGCCACAGCACCGTCTCGAAGCAGTCGCCGGAGCCGGAGGTGTGCGAGCGGACCTCCGGGATCAACCCGAGCCCGCCGGCCACCACCGCCTCACCCGTGACCAGCGCCGCGCCGGCGAAGTCACCGGGGCCGGGCAGCCCCCGGGGGTCGCCCGGCGCGGGCAGCACCAGGCGGATCTCGTCCGGTGAGAGCTTGGCCAGAGTGGGAAGCGCGGCGCCCAGCGGGACGTCGGTCCAGGTGCCCGGGGCGTCCGCAACGAGATGTTCCTCGTTGCCGGCGATGGCGTCGGCGACCTCGTCGTACGGCACCAGCCCGGCGCGCCACGCGCGCACCCAGGCAACGAACCGGCTCGACCGGCGCGGCGCGACTGTGGCCGCGCCCGTTGCGGGGGTGGACATGCCGAAAGGGTACGTGGTCACGACCGGCTCTGTCTCGGCTGCCGCTCCCGCCGCCCGGCCTGCCTCCCTCCTCCGCATCGATCAAGGAGTTGTGGTGGGCGGTAGCTGGTGATTGGAGCCGTTTTGTCAGGCACCACAACTCCATGATCGACGAGGGCTGGGCGAGGGCTGGGTTGGGCGGTGTGTCGGACGGGTGCGGGCGGGGGTTCGGGGTTTAGCGTGATCGACATGGCGGGGCGATACGGCGAGGACGTGTTGGCGGGGGACTGGCGGCGGCGGAAGGCCACCCCCGAGGTGGACGCCGAATCGGATCTCGTGGTCGAGGACGCCGACTCCGGGTTCTGCGGAGCGGTGGTGGGCTTCGAGGCCGGCGCGGTCGTGCTGGAGGACCGGCATGGCCGACGGCGCAACTTCCCGCTGCTGCCGGCGGCGTTCCTGCTCGACGGACGCCCGGTGACGCTGCGCCGCCCCACCCGCGCGCCGGTGCCGGCGGCCCGTCGACGCACCGCGTCCGGTTCGGTGGCGGTGGACAACGTCCGCGCCCAGGTGGCCAAGGCGAGCCGGATCTGGGTGGAGGGCATCCACGACGCCGCGCTGGTCGAGCGGATCTGGGGCGACGACCTGCGGATCGAGGGTGTCGTCGTGGAGCCGTTGGACGGCATCGACGCCCTCGACGCCGACGTACGCGACTTCGGCCCCGGCCCGGCCCGACGACTCGGCGTGCTCGTCGACCACCTCGTGCCGGGCAGCAAGGAGAGCCGGATCGTGGCCCGGGTGAACTCGCCCTACGTGCTGGTGACCGGCCACCCGTACGTGGACGTCTGGCAGGCGGTCAAACCGGCGGCGTTGGGTATCGCGGCGTGGCCGGTCGTGCCGCCGGGGCGGCCGTGGAAGGAGGGGGTCTGCGCGGCCCTCGGCGTGGCCGAGCCGGCGGACATGTGGCGGCACATCCTGTCCCGGGTGAACAGCTTCGCCGACGTGGAGACCCCCCTGATCAACGCCATGGAACGCCTCATCGACTTCGTCACCGAAGCCCCCTGAGCCGGCTGACCCGTCCGGTGGGTCAGGGAATCTCGTCGGGGCTGCGCGTGAAGACGAACGTGGCGATGTCGACGGCCACCGCCCGCCCGCTGTCGTCGCGCCGCACCGTCAGGATCTCGCCGTTCTCCGGGCCGGAGCGTCCCCGCCAGCGGTCCGTTCCCTCGGCGGTGAACCGGCTCACCCGCTCACCGCGGACGTGGGCCACCAGGTCACCCGCGTTCCAGCTCAGGTCCAGCGAGGTGCCCATCCACCACCAGCGGCCGGTCAGCTCTGCCAGCTCGGCCGTGGGCGTGGCGGTGGCCGGCCGCCACCGCTGCGGGAACGCCGGCTCGGCGTCCAGCACTGTGGTCAGCATTCGGCGGCCGAGCCCGGTGATCGGGAAGCCGTACGAGTTGGCGAAGCCGACCACGGCGGTACGGGTCGGCCGGTGCACCACGAGGGCGGCCACGTACCCGGGCATCGAGCCGCCGTGCCCGACGTACACGCGCTCGCCGTCCCGGTAGAGCTCCAGCCCCAGGCCGTGCCCGCCGGTCCAGGAGTCGAGATCGCTGATCACCACGGGCGCGCACATCTCGGTGAGCGTCCCGGCGGCCAGCACCGACGGGTCGGGGTCGGCGAGGAAGGCGGCCCAGCGGCCCAGGTCCTCGATCGTCGACCAGAGCTGCCCGGCGGGGGCCATCGCGCCGGTGTCGGTGCGGGGCTCTTCGCGCAGCGTGCCGTGCCAGGGGTGTACGACGTAGCCGCGGGCGTACGGCTCGGTGGCCGCGTACGTGGTGCGGCGCATTCCGAGCGGGCCGAGCAGCCGGTCGTTGAGCAGGTCGGCCCAGGGCGTTCCGGTGAGCCGTTCGAGCACCCCGCCGAGCAGCGCGTACGCCAGGTTGGAGTAGTGGTACGCGGTGTGCGGCGGATAGGCGACCTTGTCGGCGGTCAGGCCGGCGAGCAGCGTGGCCAGGTCGGTGCCCGCTGCCCGTTCCCACCATTCGCCCTCGGGTTCGCGTTGCATGCCGCTCGCGTGCCCGAGCAGCTGACGCAGGGTGAGCGAGCCGACAACGGTGCCCGGCAGGTGCTTCTCCAGCTCGTCGTCGACGCTGAGCCGGCCGGCGTCGCGCAGCTGCATGATCAGGGACGCGGTCATCGTCTTGCTGATCGAGCCGACCCGGTACTGCAGGTCGATGTCCGGGCGGGGCTGCTCGCCTGCGGCGGCCAGGTGGGCGAGCGCGCCGTCACGGACCACGCCCAGCACCACTGACGGGGCGCGACCGTCGATCTGCGCCTGGGTGACCTGGGTGTCGATCTGCCGGGCGGTCGCGGGCAGCAGGGTCAAGGGAATCTCTCCTCGATCGGTGGCTCGGACCGGACCCTAGCCGGGGGTGTTTCGGCCGGCCAGTCCATTTCGGCGAGCCTGCTGATCATGAGAGGTGGGCTGTTCGTGCATTCGCGTGTCACGATCAGGGAGTGGACGCGGTGGTGTGGATCGTATTAGGTGTGGTGCTGGCGGTCGCCGAGATCTTCACGACGACGCTCTTTCTCATCATGTTCGGGGCCGGGGCGTTCGCCGCCGCCGGTGCCGCCGCCCTGGGTGCGCCGGTTGCGGTGCAGGCGCTGGTCTTCGCTGTGGTGTCGGCGTTGAGCGTGGTGGTGGTCCGGCCGGTCATCCGGCGGCACAGCCGTTCCGCGCTCGACAGCGGCGAGCAGCCGTTCGGCGTGGAGGCGATCGAGGGCTCCACGGCGCTGGTGCTGGAACGGGTCGACGCTGAGCACGGCCTCGTCAAGATCGACGGCGAGCTGTGGACCGCTCGCTCATATGACACGACGCAATTTTACGAACCTGGTCAACGGGTTCGAGTGATCAAGGTTCGGGGCGCGACCGCCCTGGTCTGGCAGGACGACGTTTCTTCCGCCGGCGAGCTGCCGGAAGCGAGAGGGTGAACTGAATGACCGTAATCGGGGTGCTGGTGATCGCGGTGGCGCTGATCGCCGTGATAACGCTGGCGAAGGCGGTGCGGATCGTGCCGCAGCAGCGCCAGGACGTGGTGGAACGGCTCGGCAAGTACAAGCGCACCCTCAGCCCCGGCCTCAACCTGCTGGTGCCGTTCGTCGACGCGGTGCGCACCAAGGTCGACATGCGGGAGCAGGTGGTCAGCTTTCCGCCGCAGCCGGTGATCACCTCGGACAACCTGGTGGTCTCGATCGACACCGTTCTCTACTTCAAGGTGGTCGACTCGGTCCGGGCGACCTATGAGATCTCCAGCTTCCTCCAGGCCATCGAGCAGCTGACCGTCACCACGCTGCGTAACGTGATCGGCTCGCTGGACCTGGAGCGCGCCCTGACCAGCCGGGACGAGATCAACCGGCACCTCTCCGGCGTGCTGGACGAGACCACCGGCCGCTGGGGCATCAAGGTGACCCGGGTCGAGATCAAGGCGATCGAGCCGCCGGCCAGCATCCGCGACTCCATGGAGAAGCAGATGCGCGCCGAGCGTGACCGTCGCGCGGCGATCCTCACCGCCGAGGGCCACAAGCAGTCGGTGATCCTCACCGCCGAGGGTGACAAGCAGTCGGCGGTGCTGCGGGCCGACGGTGACCGGCAGGCCCAGATCCTGAAGGCCGAGGGTCAGGCGAAGGCGATTCGGACGGTCTTCGACGCGATCCACCAGGCGAACCCGAGCCAGAAGGTGCTCGCCTACCAGTACCTGCAGGCCCTGCCGCAGATCGCCCAGGGCAGCGCCAACAAGGTCTGGATCGTCCCGGCCGAGCTGACCAAGGCCCTGGAGGGCATGGGTGGCGCGCTCGGCGGGCTGAGCCAGATGGTGGGGGACCTGCCCGCACCGGAGGCGGCCGAACACGCGAGCCAGGTCCAGCGCGAGGCCGCGGAGGCGGCGCAGGCCGCGGCGGACGCCGCCCAGCAGATCCACGACGAGGTACGCGTCGCCGAGGCGCAGGCCACCGGCGGCAACAAGCCGCAGGGGCTGCCCGCCCCGGAGCCGGTGTCCCCGGCCAGCCTGACCGAGGACCCGGCCGACCAGCGGGAACGCGGCTGATCACGGCCTTAATACGAGAAAGTCTCATGGGGCGCTCCGACGCCTGCCACGATCGGTCCTAGGACGGGTGGTGACCAGGCAATCGGGGCGCCCCGGCGCGTCTCGCACCGCTCGTGGACGAGCGAGGTGACGCATGAAGGATCCGGCGAATCGGATGTGGTCCTCGGCCCCGGTGCCCGGCGCGCACGACCCGGTCGCCCCGCTGGGCTCCAGGCGCAGCGGAGGCGGGTTCGGCGTACTGCCGTTCGTGGGCGAGCCCAGCCCGGGCGCCCCGGCCACGAACGCCACCTGGGCCTGGTCGATACGTCGGTTCGCGCGGGCCGCGGTGTGGCTGCTGCCCGCGTACGCCATCCTCTACGGCGCGGTGGCGATGGCCAGTGACGGAGGGGTGGGCAACGACCCCTATCCGGCCGACGGCCAGGCCGTGTACCTGATCGGTTGGGTGGCCGCGGTCTGGCTCGGCCTGCTCGCGCTGCTGGCCCTCACCGGTCTGCTGGCCGCGACCCGCAGCCGCCGGGTGGCCGCCGCTGGGCTGCTGGTCAGCATCGCCGGCACCGTGCTGATGCTGCCGTTCGCCGGGCTCGCCGAGCAGACGCCGGTCTTCGGCACCACCGCGCGGTCGCTGGTCCTGCTCGGGGCGACGTTCTACAGCGTCGGCTGGTTCCTCACCGGATGGGCGGTGGCCCGCTCGGGCACCTTCAGCCTCGGCGACGGCGTCATGTTGATCATCGCCGCCCCGCTGCTCGGCCTCGGTGGCGCCCTGATCGGTTCCCTGCAGACGTTCGGCGCGATCTTCGTGCTGATCGCCGGCATCGGCATCGGCTACCGCTCCGGCCGCCTGATGCCCCGTGAAACCGCGAGAGATGCCGCCAGCGCCAGCCTGAGCACTCCGAACCCCTAACGCACCCAGCGGGCCCTCGACCCTCGCCCAGCTGCGGTGATCAAGAGGTTTGCGTCAGAAATGGTGCCTCGGCTGACGCAAACCTCTTGATCACCGGGCAGAGGGGTGGGGGTGGGCTGGTTGGGGGCGTGAAGTTGGTGACAATCGCGGGGTGGGGGTGGTCGGTTGGCGGCTTTCGTGGCAATCCTGGGGAGCATGGCCGCCCCCCGCTCGCCGCTGTCGCGGCTGTTCACCGTGCTGCTCGCCGGCGTGTTGGCCGGGCTTGTCCTGGCAGTCGCCGCGCTGCCCGGCAACCTGCTGCTCGGGCTCGGCGCCCGCGCCGCGCTCGGGTCGTACGCCGCGTTGCCCGCCTCGCTGAAGACCCCAGCCACGCCGCAGCGCTCGTACCTGTACGCCAACGACGGCAAGACGCTGATCACCACGTTCTACGACGTGAACCGCACCGACGTGCCGTTGTCGGAGATCGCCCCGGTGATGCGGCAGGCGATCGTGGCGGCCGAGGACCGGCGCTTCTACGACCACGGCGGCGCGGACCTGCGCGGCCTCGCCCGGGCACTGGTGGCCAACGTCAAGGGCGGCGGCACCGAGCAGGGCGGCTCGACGCTGACCATGCAGTACGTCCGTAACGTCCTCAAGACCGACCCCACCCGCACCGCCGAGGAGCGCGCCGCCGCCACCGACCCCACCTTCGGGCGCAAGATCCAGGAGATCCGGTACGCGAGTGCGCTGGACAAGAGCCTCGGCAAGGACGAGATCCTCGACCGGTACCTGAACATCGCCTACTTCGGCTCCGGCGCGTACGGGATCGCGGCGGCCAGCCAGCGTTACTTCGGCAAACCGCCGGCGCAGTTGACCCTCGCCGAGTCGGCCCTGCTCGCCGGCCTGGTGCAGTCCCCGGACGCGTACAGCCCGATCAGCGGCGACAAGGCCGAGGCGCTGGCCCGCCGGTCGTACGTGCTGGACTCGATGGTCGCCACCAACGCGATCACCGCCGCGCAGGCCGCCCAGGCCAAGGCCGAGCCGCTGACCCTGCACCCCACCGCCCAGCCCAACGGCTGCACGGCGGTCTCCCAGGGCCACGACGACTGGGGCTACTTCTGCGACTACCTGCGGCAGTGGTGGCTGACCCAGCCGGCGTTCGGCGCCACCGTCGCGGAGCGCGAGCAGGCCCTGCGGTCGGGGGGCTACACCGTTGTCACCTCGCTGGACCCGAAGATCCAGGCCACCGCGCAGCAGCAGGCCACCAAGGTCTACGGATACGACAACAAGCGCGCCCTGCCGATCGCGGCGGTCCAGCCGGGCACCGGGCAGGTGCTGGCGATGGCGGTCAACCGCCACTACAGCCTGGCCGACAACCCGGCCGGGCAGGCGAACCACCCGAACACCGTCAACCCGTTGATCTCCGGCGGCGCCAGCGTCGACGGGTACCAGGCGGGCTCGACGTTCAAGCTGTTCACCATGCTCGCCGCGCTGGAGTCGGGCCGTACCCTCTCCACCGGCTTCGACGCGCCCGCCAAGCTGCCCACCCGGTACGCGGCTGAGGGGCCGGGCAGCTGTGAGGGCCGCTGGTGCCCGGCGAACGCCAACCCGGACTGGATGGACGGGTACCGGATGATGTGGGACGGCTTCGGCCGCTCGGTGAACACCTACTTCGTGTGGTTGGCCGAGCAGGTCGGCCAGGACAAGGTGGTCGAGATGGCGCAGCGCCTCGGCATCACCTTCCGGGCCGACACGGACGCCGCCTTCGCCAAGGACAACGCCGCGAACTGGGGGTCGTTCACCCTCGGCGTCGCCGCCACCACCCCGCTGGACCTGGCCAACGCGTACGCCACGGTGGCCGCCGAGGGCACCTACTGCACACCGGTGCCGGTGGTCTCGGTGACCGACGCGGACGGTGCGAAGGTGCCGGTCGGTCAGCCGTCCTGCAAGCGGGTCATCGACGTCAACGTCGCCCGTGCCGCGACCGATGCCGCTCGCTGCCCGGTGGGCCAGCAGTCGGCGTTCGGGCAGTGCAACGGCGGCACCGCGACCGGTGTGAACGACATCCTCGACGGCCGGCCGGTGGCCGGTAAGACGGGCAGCTCGGAGCAGAACTCGACCGAGACGTTCGTCGGTTTCACCCCGCAGGTCGCGGTGGCCGGCATCGCCGCCAACCCGGACGACCCGGCCGACTCGGTGGGCTCTGCGGTGCAGAGCAAGGTGATCGACGCGGTCGCCCGGGTCATCGCCACCGCTGTGAAGGGTCAGCCGGAGAAGGCGTTCGCCGCACCCAGCCGCGAGTTGGCCGGCGACGCGCGCCGCCCCGTGCAGCGTCCCGTGGTCCCGGAGCGTCAGCAGCAGCCGACCCAGGACCCCCGCTCGGCCCTGCAACGCTGGCTCGATCGTCGCGGCTGACGGTCTCAGCCCTTGCGGCGGCGGGGGCGGTAGCTGGCGAGGGTGGCCGGTAGGCCGCGTCGGACGATCCCGGCCCAGTCGGTGTCGCCGCGCAGCACCGCCGCCGCGGTCTTGCGGGCCTGCTCGGCGGTGAAGTGCGGCGGGAGCATCAGCTCGGCCGGGTCGACCAGGGCGTTGATGACCACCGGCCGGTCGGCGGACAGCGCCCGGTCCCAGACGCCGGGGATCTGCTCCGGCGAGTCGACCAGCTCGCCGCGCAGCCCGAGCACCTCCGCCCACTGGTGGTAGGCGATGTCCGGCAACTGCTGGCTGTCCGGGAACATCGGCGTCCCCTCGCTGGAGCGCTGTTCCCAGCTGACGAACGCCAGGTCCCGGTTGTTGAGCACCAGCACCACGAACCGTGGGTCGGCCCAGCTCCGCCAGTACTTGGCCACGGTGATCAGCTCGTTGACGCCGTTCATCTGCATGGCGCCGTCGCCGATCAGCGCGACGAGCGGCCGGTCCGGGTGGGCGAACTTGGCGCTCAGCGAGTACGGCATGGCGCCGCCCATGGACAGCAGCGTTCCGGACAGGCTGGCCAGCATCCCGGGGCGGACCTGGATGTGTCGGGCGTACCAGGCGGTGGTGGTGCCGCAGTCGACGGCGAGCATCACGTCGTCGGGCAGGCGTTCATTGAGGGTGTGGAAGAGCAACTGCGGGTTGACCGGGTCGGCGGTCTGCTCGGCCAGGTCGCGTTGCACCCGCCGCCACGCCGAGGTGTTGTCGGCGATCTCCGCCCGCCAGGCGGTCGGCCCGGGGCCGGGGCCCAGCTCGTCCAGCAGGGCCCGCACTGTGGGGCGCGCGTCGCCGGTCAGGTTCACCTCGGTCGGGTACCGCAACCCGAGCTGGGTGCCGTCCAGGTCGATCTGCACCGCGCGGGCCTGCCCGGGCGGCGGGTAGAACTCCGAGTACGGCATGTTGCTGCCCACGATCAGCAGCCGGTCGCAGCCGGTCATCAACTGCCAGCTCGGTCGGGTGCCGAGCAGCCCGATCGCGCCGGTCACCCACGACTCGCGGTGGTCGACGGCGGTGAAACCGAGCAGTGCCGTGGCCACACCGGCCCCGAGTCGGTTGGCGATCTCGCGGACCTCGTCGCGCGCGCCCAGAGCGCCCTGCCCGACCAGCATGGCCACCCGCTGCCCGCCACGCAGCACCTCGGCCGCCCGGCGCACGTCCGCCGCCGGAGGCACGGTCGGCGTGCTGCTCGGCGCGTTGCTGGTCTGGTAGTAGCCGTGCGCGTGCGGCGGGTCCGGGACAGCCGGCTCGTCCTGGAGGTCCAGGGGGAGGATCAGGGCGGTGACGGTACGCCGGGCCAACGCTGTACGACATGCCCTGTCGACCAGGTGGCGCACCTGCGCGGGGTGGTCGAGCTGGGCCAGGAACGCCGCCGCCACGTCCTTGTAGAGGGCGAGCAGGTCGACTTCCTGGTAGTAGCCGCCGCCCTCGGCGGTGGTCGCGGTGTGCCCGACCAGGGCGACCACCGGTTGGTGGTCGAGCTTGGCGTCGTACAGGCCGTTGAGCAGGTGAATGGCGCCCGGCCCGCTGGTGACGAGGGCGCATCCCAGCGGTCCGCCGCCGTACTTGACGTGGGCGGAGGCGGCGAAACCGGCGGTCTCCTCGTGCCGTACCTGGATGAACTGGGCCCGCTCGTTGGTGCGTTGCAGCGCGGAGGTCATGCCGTTGATGCCGTCACCGGGATAGCCGAAGTAGCGGTGCACACCCCAGCTGGCCAGCCGGGACACGATGTGGTCCGCGACGGTCGGGCGCCGGGGTAGGGCACCGGCCTCGCCCGGGGCGGTGTGGTCTGCGCTCACCCGGCTGATCCTTCCCGTCCGGTCCGATGCTCCGCCGGCCATTCCCCTTCTTCTAGGGACAAACCACCCCGCCGGGCGGGCGTCGGAGGGCGGGGCTGGCCGTCCGGCAGAATCGTCGGGTGCCCGTCCACCAGATCACCGACCCCGACGACGACCGGATCGCCGACTACCGCGCGCTCACCGACGTCGAACTGCGCACCCGCTGGGAGCCGCCGCACGGCCTGTTCATCGCCGAGGGGGAGCTGGTGCTGCGCCGGGCGCTGCGCGCGGGCTACCCGGCCCGGTCGTACCTGGTCGACGCCAAGAGGGTCGACCAACTCGCCGACCTGGACACCGGCGACGCGCCGGTCTACGCCGCGACGCAGGACGTGCTGCAACGAGCCACCGGGTTCCACGTACATCGGGGGGTGCTGGCGTCGTTCCACCGCCGGCCGCTGCCGACGGCGGCCGAGGTGCTCGCCGCCGCGCGCCGGGTCCTGATCCTGGAGGACGTCAACAACCACACCAACCTCGGGGCGATCTTCCGGGGAGCCGCCGCGCTCGGCATCGACGCGGTGCTGCTGTCGCCGTCCTGCGCCGATCCGCTCTACCGCCGCAGCGTGCGGGTGAGCATGGGCGAGGTCTTCGCGATGCCGTACGCGAAGCTCGACCCCTGGCCCACGGGACTGGATCAGGTGCGGGACGCGGGCTTCACGGTGCTCGCCATGACGCCGGCCCCGGACGCCGTACCCATCCAGCAATTGACCCCGGCGCAGCGGGAGCGGGCGGCGCTGCTCCTCGGAGCCGAGGGCCCCGGCCTCACCGCGGCGGCCCAGTCGGCCAGCGACGTGCGGGTGGTCATCCCCATGCGGCGCGGGGTGGACTCGCTCAACGTGGCAGCCGCCGCAGCGGTGGCGTTCTGGGAGCTGGGCCGCGACGACCCACCTTTCGGCGGCGCGTAACCCGCTTCTATTTGCATGGCCATGCGTCTTGACGCATAATCTTCCCTGTGTCCAAGGTTCTCACCTCCCTGCCCACCGGCGAACGTGTCGGCATCGCCTTCTCCGGCGGCCTCGACACCTCGGTCGCGGTCGCGTGGATGCGCGACAAGGGCGCGATCCCCTGCGCCTACACCGCCGACATCGGCCAGTACGACGAGCCCGACATCGGTTCGGTGCCCGGTCGTGCGCTCAGCTACGGCGCCGAGGTCGCCCGACTCGTCGACTGCCGCGCCGCCCTGGTCGAGGAGGGCCTGGCCGCGCTGACCTGCGGCGCCTTCCACATCCGCTCGGGCGGGCGGGCGTACTTCAACACCACGCCGCTCGGCCGGGCCGTGACCGGGACCCTGCTGGTGCGGGCGATGATCTCCGACGACGTCCAGATCTGGGGCGACGGCTCGACGTTCAAGGGCAACGACATCGAGCGCTTCTACCGGTACGGCCTGCTGGCCAACCCGCAGCTGCGCATCTACAAGCCGTGGCTCGACACCGCCTTCGTCACCGAGTTGGGTGGGCGTAAGGAGATGTCGGAGTGGCTGCTCGAACGCGACCTGCCGTACCGGGACAGCACCGAGAAGGCCTACTCCACCGACGCCAACATCTGGGGCGCCACGCACGAGGCGAAGACCCTCGAACACCTCGACACCGGCATCGAGACGGTCAACCCGATCATGGGCGTCCGGTTCTGGGACCCGTCGGTGGAGATCCCGACCGAGGACGTCACCATCGGCTTCGACCAGGGCCGCCCGGTGACGATCAACGGCAAGGAGTTCGGCAGCCCCGTCGACCTGGTGCTGGAGGCCAACGCCATCGGCGGCCGGCACGGCCTGGGCATGTCCGACCAGATCGAGAACCGGATCATCGAGGCCAAGAGCCGGGGCATCTACGAGGCACCCGGCATGGCGCTGCTCTTTGCCGCGTACGAGCGGCTGGTCAACGCCATCCACAACGAGGACACCCTGGCGAACTACCACAACGAGGGCCGCCGCCTCGGCCGACTGATGTACGAGGGCCGCTGGCTGGACCCGCAGGCGCTGATGCTGCGCGAGTCGTTGCAGCGCTGGGTCGGCACGGCGGTCACCGGCGAGGTGACGTTGCGGCTGCGCCGGGGCGAGGACTACTCGATCCTGGACACCACCGGCCCCGCGTTCAGCTACCACCCGGACAAGCTGTCGATGGAGCGTACCGAGGACTCGGCGTTCGGCCCGTCGGACCGGATCGGCCAGCTCACCATGCGCAACCTGGACATCGCCGACTCGCGGGCGAAGCTGGAGCAGTACGCCTCCCTCGGCATGGTCGGCGGTGGGGCCCCACAGCGGATGATCGGCGCCGCGCAGGCAGCCTCCACCGGGCTGATCGGTGCCATGCCGGAGGGCGGCGCGGAAGCCATCGCCTCCCGGGGCGTCGCCTCCCCCGAGGACGAGGCGCTCGACCGCGCCGCGATGGAGTTCGGCGTCGACTGAGCCGCTGACCGGCTTCGGCGGCTGAGCCGCAGACCGGCCTCGGCTGCGGCGAGTCGAGATCCGGCGTCACGGACGGTAGCGTGTCGGCCGTGTTCCCTACCGTCCGTGAGGTCCTGGCCCTGGACCCCGTCCGCCACTTCGCGCCGCGCGTGGTGGCCGGAGACGCGGGGCTGGACCGACCCGTCCGCTGGGTGCACGTCGCCGAGGTGCCGGACATCGCCACCCTGCTCGGTGGTGGTGAGCTGGTGCTCACCACCGGCATCGGCCTGCCCGGGGACGACGCGGGGCTGCGCGCGTTCATCGGCGACCTCGCCGATGTCGGAGTCTCCGGGCTCGTCGTCGAGCTGGGCCGTCGCTACGTCAGCGGGGTTCCCCGGGTGATGGTCGCCGCCGCCGAGCGGCGCGGGCTGCCCCTGGTGGAGCTGCGCCGGGCCACCCCGTTCGTGCGGATCACCGAGGCGGTGCACGCGCTGATCGTCGACGCGCAGCTCACCGAGTTGCGCGCCACCGAGGAGATCCACCAGCGCTTCAACGACCTGTCCGTCGAGGGCGCCGACGCCGCCGAGGTCATCCGGCAGGCCGCCGAGCTGTCCGGTTGCCCCGTGGTCCTGGAGAACCTGTCCCGGCAGGTGCTCGGGTACGACCCGGCGGGCGAGAGCGCCGAACTGCTGCTGGACAGTTGGGAGCAGCATTCCCGGCGGATCCGGCCGACCGGGCGCACCGCGTACGACCCGGACAACGGATGGCTGGTCACGGCCGTCGGCGCGCGGGGGCAGGACTGGGGTCGCCTGCTGTTGCGCTGGCCGGCCAGCGGCGACGTTCCCGGTGCCCGGTCCAGCGAGCCGGCCGTCGGCCCGCCCACCCGACTCACCATCCTGATCGAGCGGGCCGCGTCCACCCTCGCGCTGGGCCGGCTGATCCGCCGCGACGCCGAAGGGCTGGAACGGCAGATCCACCGCACCCTGCTCACCGCGCTGCTCGACCACTCCCGGCCGGTGGACGAGGTCGCGCTGCGGGCCAAGGCGCTCGGTGTGGTGCTCGACCGCCGGCACCTGGTCGGCGTGATGGTCCGACACCGGGTCGAGGAACCGGTCGGGGAGAGCGGCCCGGAGGCGGGTCAGGCCCGGCTGCGGGACCTGTCCGAGGCCGTCGGCCAGGCACTGCGGGAGGCGAAACTGACCGCGCTGACCAGCGCGGTCGACGACAACTCGGTGGGCGTGCTGCTGGCTTTGACCGACCCGGCCGCCGAGGACCGCGCGCTGTCCGCGTTCGCCGGCGCACTCCGTCGGGTACGCCTCGACTCCGCCGCCAGCCGGGCGACCTCCGGTGGCGACGTGCCCCGGTCGACGGCCGGCACCGAATCGTCAGCTGGGCCGTTCGCTGTCGATGTGCACCGCGGTGCTGGTCCGGGTGCCGTGATCGTGGCCGCCGGGTCCGGGGTGGGGAGCCTGCGCGAGGCCCGACGGTCGTTGGTCGAGGCGCGGCAGATCGCCGAGGCGGCCCGGCAGGACCGGCGGGACCTGCCGATCTTCCGGCTGCCGCACGTCGGGCTGGCCGGGCTGCTGCACCTGCTCCGCGACGAGCCCCGGTTGCAGACCTTCGTGGAACGTGAACTCGGCGCCCTGCTGGAGTACGACGCCCGCCACCCCCGGGAGCAGTTGCTCGACACCCTGCGCGCGTACCTGGAGCAGGGCCGCAACAAGACCGCGGGCGCAGCCGCCGCCCACCTGTCCCGGCCGGCGTTCTACGAGCGCCTGGCCCGCATCGCCCGCATCCTCGACGTCGACCTGGATTCGGTAGAGGCCAGCCTGTCCCTACACGTAGCCCTACTGGCCCTCGAAGCAGTCCGAACCCCCTGACCAGCCATGTTGATCAAGAGATTCGCGTCAGAAATCCCAGTCCTGCTGACGCAAACTTCTTGATCACCGGGGCGGGGCGGGGTGAAGCGGGGCGAGGGGATGGGGTTAGGGGAGGGGGATCAGGGTTTTTGCGTAGGTTGGGGGGATGTGGTTGGGGCCACCGGGAGTGAAGACCTCCGAGTGGGCCACCGCCGACCAGGCTGTCGCCGGGACGGCGTCGACCAGGGCTCGGATCACCGGGGCGTCGCGCCACTGGTCCTGCTCGGCGAGCAGGCCGAGAGCCACCACCGACTCCTCGACCTCGCCCACGCACTCGAACGGCTTGTGCCCGTCCACACCCAGCAGCTCGCGGTAGCCGGGGATCTGCGACTCGTCGGCCAGCAGGTCGCCGCCGAAGATGTGGGTGACCCGCTCGCGGGACATGAACGGTGCCATGGCGAGGAAGACGAACCGGCACTTCGGGCAGTTACGGCACCAGCGCTCGCTCGCGTCGTGCAGCTTGAACGCGGCGTTGCAGCTGGTCACCACGTCGTCGTACCGGGTGATCTCGGCGAACAGCCGGGCGATGTGCAGCTCCGACAGTGAGCGCAGCAGCGAGAAGTACGGTTCGGTCAGGCCGGCGTGCTCGGCCAGCGCCGCCCGCAGCAGCCCCTCCGCCTCGACGCCCTTGGACCACTGGTGGTTGATCTCGTGGCCGTCCCAGACCAGGTTGGGGTCGGACGCCGAGCGCTCGTTGGACATCACCACCGGGCCCAGCCCGTGCAGCACCGCGGTGGCGACCGCGATCAGCGAGTTGATGGCGGTGACTGGGATGTGCCCGTTCAGCGCGCCGGCCGCGTTCAGGTCGAAGAGCACCGGGTCGAGCCGCCGTCGGGCGGCCAGCGGGGTCAGCCCGGACGCCTCGTTCACCGCGACGATCACGTGGTTCGGGTTGACCGAGAACGGCACCGGGTCCAGCTCGGCGCGGCGCAGCGCCTCCAGGCTGACGATCGAGTCCTTGCCGCCACCCACCGCCGAGAGGGGGCGACGGTCGGAGTCGTCGTACACGCGCGGGGGCTCCGGTGAGCCGGCCGGCACCTCCGGGCGCAGCTGGAGCACGTGCGGCAGCTGGTTGCGGTACGCGTACTCCGCGAGGCCCTTGGTGTAGACGGCCGTGACGTAGTCGACGGTGGCCGCGCCCAGCGGCGCCGGCAGCACGAGTCGGGGCGGCGCGGCAGCCTTGTAGTAACTGACGCCGGCGACGAGGTGCAGCACCTCCAGCACCCGACCGAGGGTCGCCACCGTCTCGTCCGAGGGTGGCCCGGCCGGCAGCGGGAGAGTGATCACCTCGGTGAATCGCTGCTCGCCGGTCGGGCCGGTCAGGGCGTAGTCGAACAACACCTCGCCGGTGGCGAAGTCGATCGAGTAGGACGGAAAGGTGAAGGCGTCCATCCGCCGGAGCTGCTCGTTGGGCACACGCCATACTAGGCCCTGGTTCGTCCGGCCGTGTCCGGACCGGGCCCGCCCTGCCGCCGCCGCGACCCCCGAGGAGAGCCCTGTGCGCCTGTCTGACCTGCGCGGACGTACCGTCGCCGTCTGGGGCACCGGTCGGGAGGGCCGGGCCGCTGTGACCGCCATCGCGGCGCATGGCCCGGCCGAGCTGGTCGCCGTCGACGACAGCGCGAACTTCCTGTCGCTGCCCTGGGACGGCCCCCTGGCCGAGGCGGCGCCGCTGGTCACCGGTGAAGCGGGCTTTGAACGGCTGGCCGCCGCCGACGTGGTGGTCCGCTCCCCGGGCGTGCCGCAGACCCACCCGTGGCTGGTCGAGCTGCGCCGACGCGGGGTCATGGTCACCCAGGGCACCGCGCTGTGGATGGCCGACCACGCCGCGCGCACCGTCGGGGTCACCGGCAGCAAGGGCAAGAGCACCACCTCCAGCCTGATCAGCCACCTGCTCACCGCGATGGGCCGGCCGAACGTCTTCGGCGGCAACATCGGGGTGCCGACCCTGGACCTGCCGGACGCGGAGCTGTACGTGCTGGAGCTGTCCAGCTATCAGTGCAGCGATCTCACCGACTCACCCCGGGTGGCGGTGGTCACCGCGCTCTTCCCCGAGCACCTGGACGCGCACGGTGGTGAGCGGGAGTACTACCGCGACAAGCTCAATCTGCTGGCCCACAACCCGCAGACGATCGTGGTCAACGGCGGCGACCCCCGGCTCGCCGCCGAGCTGGGTGAGCTGCCGGCGGTCCGGGCCGGTCACCCCGACACCACCCACGTCGCCCCCGGCCTTGACGGCACGCCCTGGTTCCATCTCGGGGACCAGGCGCTGTTTCCGCGCGCCGTACTGCCGCTGGTCGGACGGCACAACGAGGGCAACCTGTGTGTCGCGCTCGCCGTGCTCGACGCGCTCGGCATGGACGTGGTGGCCGGCAAGGACCACCTCGCCGTCGCGGTCGCCGAGTTCCAGGGGCTGGCCCACCGGCTCACCGAGATCACCGACCCGTCCGGGCTGACCTTCGTCGATGACACCCTGGCCACCAGCCCGTACGCGGCGATGCACGCGATCGACGCGTACGACGGACGGCCGCTGACGGTGATCGTCGGGGGCACCGACCGAGGTCTGGACTACACGCCGCTGGCCGAGCACCTGGTCGAGCGGGAGCTGACGGTGATCGGCATCCCGGACAGCGGCACCCGGATCGTCGAGGCGCTCGCCGGCCTGCCCAAGGTGCGTACCGAACTGGTCGACGATCTGGTGGACGCGGTCCGGCTGTCCCGCGAGGTGACCCCGGCCGGCGGGGTCGTGCTGCTTTCCCCGGCGGCGCCGAGCTACGGCCGGTTCCGCAACTTCGAGCACCGCTCCGAGGTTTTCGCGCAGGCGGTCGCCGACACCGCCCGCTGAGTCAGCCCCGGTCGGCCGGGGTCGGGTCCGGCGTCTGCATGCCGGGCAGCAGCACGGTGTCGGCGTCGTTGTCGGGCTCCCTCGGCTCCGGTGCCTCGGGCTCCGCCGCGACGGCCGGCGGGCGATTCTTGTCCGGGGTCCAGGCGAATGCGAGCGCTCCGCCGAGCAGGGCCAGCAGCATCCCGATCACGAAGCCGCCCAGGTTCGAGGTCAACCAGGAGACCAGCCCGAGCACCAGCGTGACAAGTGAGTAGAAGACCCTCTGCTGCGGGTTGGTGATCAGCAACAGCCCGCAGAGCACCAGGACGGTGGGCACCAGGTACGCGGCGAGCCCTTGCGGCCCGACGTGCAGCAGCACCCCGAGCGGCGCGCGCAGGGTCACCAGCATCTCCGCGCCGCCAAGGGCGATCAGCACCGCGGCGGTGAAGGGGCGGCCCCGCCGCCAGCGGCGCCACCGCCCGCGGGATCCGCGGGCGGCCGGCGCAGCCTGGTGTCGTTTTGCGCTCACGTCAGCACCCGTCTTGGGTGAACGCCATGCGCAGGTTGGGCAGGTTGAAGACGGCGGCCGTGGTGGCGTAGTTGTTCTGCCGCAGGTTTTCGATGACGATCGAGTCCGCCTGCTGGGAGAAGACGCCGGGGTTGCCCTTCACGCCGGGCACTTTGTCCAGGGTGCTGGCATCCTGGCCGATGTCGATGTTCTTGAAGGCGGCGTTGCCGGCGATCTCGTCACCGTCGACCACCAGGGTGCGGGCGCTGACCGGCTTGTCGCCGTTGCCGGCAGTGATCTTCAGGAAGACGCCGCCCAGGTTGATGCTCTGGCAGAGGTTCGTCAGCTCCGCCTTGTCGATCGCCGAGACCATCACCAGGACCTGCCCGCCGGTGTCGCCCTGGTTGGGGCTGTCCGGGATCATCTGGTCGAGGGTGGCGAACTGCTCGAACCCGGTGCCGGTGAGCTTGTCGGCGGTGACGGTGAACGGCATGCCCGAGATGGCGAACTGCGCGGCCAGCACGCCCTGGGCGGTGAGCACGATCATGCCGGCGGCGCCCGCCGCGACGGTGCCGAACGCGGCGGCGAACCGGCGCCAGCGCACACCGCTGCGCGGCGGACCGGGTTCGATGTGTGCGGTCTCCTCCGACATGGGGCTCTCCTTAGAGATCATTCATCGGTGACAATGGGAATTGCGACCCGGGATGCTGCGTATCGAGGCGCAGAGCCGAAGTTACCGCCGAGTAAAGGGCGGGTCAACAGCGTGTAGCGGCAGCCGGTTACGCGGTATCTGTGAAATGCGTCTAAAGTGAAAAACCGCTGCGGTTTCCGACCGTGTGATCAGGGCTGGAGGGTCGGCACGCAGGGCGCGGCCGTGCTCGGGCCGTCGTCCGGGCGTATTGGCCGGGTCGCCCGAGCCGCACCTTCGGTGCCAAGGAACGGCGCGATGGAGGCGTAGGTGAGCACCGGCAACAACTGCGGCAGTTCATTCGCCCGACCCTGCGCCACGCGGCCGCGGATGGTGGCGTAGACACCGCCGACCACTGTGGACACCAGCGCGTCGCGGTCCACCCCGCTGACCGCCGGTCCCGGGCCGGCCTCGGCGAAGAACCGGCGGAAGCTGCCGAGCAGCGCGTCCCGTTCCCGGCGGGCGTCCGGGCCGGCGGCGTCCACCTCGACAAGCGCCATCCGGGCGAACGCGGGCACGCTCGCCAGCACCTCCAGCAGGGTGCGCAGTGCGCCGCGGGCGGCGTCCGGCCAGGCCGGGCCCGCCTCGTGGTAGGCGCTGTCCATCAGCTGTGACACCACGGCGATGCCGTGTCGGTACGCGGCGAGGAAGGCGTCCTCCTTGCCGGTGAAGAGAGCGTAGAAGGCGGGCCGCGTCACCCCGGCGGCGTGGCAGATGTCGCTGACCCGAGCGTTGTCGTAGCCCTTCGTCGCCACCTCGTGCACGAGCCCGTCGAAGAGGCGGTCGCGCTGGGTCGCGGCCACCGCCTCGGCGGAGACCCGGCGCGGGCCGCGCTTGATCGCGCGGTCGGGGTCGCGGCCGGGACGCGCGCCCGGGAGGGGCACCGGCGCCGGGCGCGGCTGGCTCTGCGTGGTCAACTCATTGACCGCCTTTGATGCGTTGACTTTACGACCCTCCGGGGTTTATAACTTTCTCCACGCTCAGTTGTTGTCCCGTCACCTATGGTGATCTCCCCGGATGATCGCCCTGACTCGTCGAAGGAGGGCTCGATGGCTGTCATTATCGCCGAACACGAGCGCCCTCCCAAGGCCGAAAAGGCGCAGGTGAAGCGATTCCGTCGCAGTGCGCCACGCTGGCCCGCCACCTGAACGGCGGCACCTCCACCACCGTCGGCCGGCCCTGACCGCCGCCCGGCCTCCGCCACCACCGCCGGCCGGTCCCGACGGCCGCCCGGCACCCTCCACCACCGCCGTCCGTTACGGACGGCCCCAATCCCCGCCCGGGCGTCCCCGCCCGGCGGTGACCGCCCGTGCGGTCCGCTCATTCCCGTCCCACCGCGGAAGGAAAAACCATGCTCAGGTACGGAAGAATCGGCGGGGGCCTCGTGGCCCTCGCGCTGCTGACCGGTCTCGTCGCCGCAACGCCAGCCTCTGCCGACCCGTCGGCCGCGCTCGCCGGCAACGTGCTGACCTACCCCACGGCCGGCGGCACCGCCGTCGCCGTCAACGACGTCATCCAGGCCAGCCTCAAGACCGGCACCAACGCCACCTTCTACAACTCCACCTCCGGCACCACCGGGATCAGGTGCGCCGCGTCCAGCTTCAGCGCGAAGGTGCTGACCAACCCGACCGCCCCGGGCACCGCCACCGAGAGCCTCACCGCCCAGAGCTTCGGCAGCTGCACCACCAACGTGTTCGGCACCACCGGGGTGCAGAGCATTGCTCTCAACAACCTGCCGTACGCCACCTCCGTCACCAGCGCCGGCGTCGTCAAGATCACCGGCACCACGGCGGCGCCGGTCCAGAGCACCGTCGTGTTGAACTCGCTGCTCGGCACGATCACCTGCGTCTACCGGACCAGCACCAACAGCCTCACCGGCGCGGCGGTCAACACGACCAACTCGATCACCTTCACCAACCAGCCGTTCACCAAGTTCTCCGGTCCGTCCCTCTGCTTCGGCACCGCGTACTTCTCGGCGACCTACTCGCCGGTGCGCGACAGCACCAAGGGCAACGCCGCTGTCTACGTGAACTGACCACGGTCCACGGGGCCGGTGCGCGGCGACCCGCCGTGCGCCGGCCCTCCACGGCGGTCAGCCGGCGGTCAGCTCCTGGTGCAGGGCGCGCATCGAGCGGATCGCCGAGCGGATCTCCTGAAGGTAGCGGCCGGGGCTGAGCGTCGGCTCCGGCAGCCGATCAAGGTCGACCAGACCGGGGTCCACCCCGACCGTGTCGATACCGCAGCCGTACGGCACGGCCAGGGTGCGCAGCGCGTCGCAGTGCTGGAACGGCACGTAGATCGGCGCGGTCACCAACAGCACCGCGTCGTCGGGGGCGAGTTGGACGTGCCCGGCCCAGAACCGCTGGGTGTCCGCGGTGTGGGCGCGCCGTCGGTGCGGTTCGCTGGAGGGCGCGGCCAGCACCCGCACCGGTGGCAGACCCGCCGGGAGATAGGTGCGCGACGACCAGGAATGGTGCGGGTGATCCGCGTCGACCCCGTCCTCGACTGCCGGGGTGCTCACCCCGAACGCCAGCCGGACCGCCGCGTCCAGGGCGTCCACCTCGGTCACACAGCCGGGCACCCCCGCCTCGGCCAACATTCGGTGTTCCCGGTCGGAGAGCGGTCGGAAGCTGCCCAGCACCGCCACTTCGCCGGTCACCCCCAGACCACCGTCCAGCAGGCGCGCGGCGTACGCGACGCGGCGCAGGCAGGCGTGCGCCAGACCGCCCAGCACCACCAGGTGGGCGTACGCGGGCCGGGCTGGTGGCACGGGTCGGACGAGCCCGAGCGCGGCGGCGGCGGCGTGCACCAGCTGGACGGTGCCGGAATCGAGATCCGGCTCCCGGGCGTCGGGCCTCTCCCGGCCACCCCGGAAGTCCCAGTGTTCGGCGGAGAAGTCGTCGAGGAACCGGAGCATGTCGGTGAGGTCACCGGCCGGCCACCTGCCGCCGAAGCGGTCGATCAGCTGGCGCAGCGGGTCGGCGCCCACCCATCCCTCGATCCCGTCGATCATCGCGGACGTGCCCGGGGCCCCGGCGGGCAGCGGAACGCCCGGCCCGATGAGCACGGGCCGGGTGCGCACCGGCCCTGATCGTGGCAGGTCGGGGAATTCGGGCACCGTCGGATCGTACCGATCGGAGCGCAGGGCCCGAGCCAGCCTGACCCGTCGGCCTGGGCGGTCGGAATCCTCGCTCTTCGGTGATCCCGCACGCCCACGGCGAGGACGGGGTGCGCTTTACACCCGGGCAAGTTGGTCACCAGGCGAGGCCGCCGGTCGAGCGGCGGACGGGGTCAACCTCGGGGTCCCCACCCCGACCTGAGCAGTCGCAGCACGCCCGCCCCGGCCGCGTACGCCAGGAGCGCCGGGACGGGGGTGCCGAGCGGCTCCGGGGCGCGGGCCGCCGTCGTGCTGTTGATCAGCAGCCCGGCCACCACTGCGGCGTATCCGGCGACGGTCAACGCGGCCCGGAACCGGCCGGCCCGCCCAGCGGTGCGGTGCCGGCCACTGCGCGCCTCCACCGGCCCGAAGATGACGACCAGCACCGACAGGACGACGGTGAGCAGCAGCAGCCAGGGCAGCCGCCACGCCCACCAGCCGGCGGAGTCGACCGCCGGGGTGGGCAGCGTCCCGGTCGCGTCGAGCACCCCGATCAGCAGGATCACGGCGGTGAGGTGCCAGAGGAAGATGGTCAGCACCACCAGGTTGACCCCGATCACCATCTGCCAGGGGCGGGTCCGGTGCAGCAGTCGTTCCGCCGGGTTTCGGAGCAGCAGGATCAGGCCCAGCTGACCGGCGGCGACGGCCAGCAGCGCGAGGCTGGGTGGCGAGGCGTTGTCGAGCCGTTCGCCGGGCACCTTGAGCATGGCCACCGGCCACGGGCCGAGCACGGTGAGCAGCACCAGCGCGCCCAGCCCGCCGACGAGGAACATCAGGCCGGCCCGGTGGGAGATGGGCAGTGTTCGGCGTACCCCCGGATGCTCGTGCGTCGACGGCCCGGCTGCGTCGGTGGACGGCGGCCCGGTCTGACCGGCGGCCGGCGGCGCGGCGCGGGTGTCGTGCCAGGCGAAGCCGAGCTGGTGGACGGCCAGCCATCCGAAGAGGTAGTTGCCGTAGCTCCACTCCTCCGGCCCGGTCAGCCGGCCGAGGTCGCCGAGACCGACCAGGGCGACCAGCACCAGCGGGACGGCCAGGCCGAAGCGGCGGTGCAGCGCGTACATCGGTGGGGTGAGCGCGACCACCGCCAGGTAGGCGACCAGGAACCACAGCGGGATGGTGGCGAACCAGAACACCTCGCGGATCCGGGTCGGGTCGGTGCCGACCAGCCAGGCGACCGCCGCCGCGGCGGTGAGGACCAGCAGCAGCACGCTGGTGGGGCGGACCAGCCGGGCGCTGCGGTCGAGCAGCCAGCCGGCGGCGTCGCCGCCGCGGGCCCGCAGCCTGGTCAGTGAGGCCGCATTGGCATAGCCACCGACCAGGAAGAAGACGGGCATCACCTGGGCCAGCCAGGTCAACGGGTACGCCCACCGCAGATCGCCGAGCGCGGAGTGCCCGGTGGTCTGTCCGTCGGCGTCGCGCTCGATGACCGTGACAACCCAGTGTCCGATAATGACCATGGCGATCGCGAGTGCGCGAAGCAGGTCGACGTACCGTTCCCGCCCGGCCGGGGTGCGCTCGGCCAGCTCGCGCAGACGGCGCATCGCCCCAGGCTAGGCGACCCGACCGTCGCCGGTGGCGATAACGGTTCGACCGTCAGGACTTGAAGTCCGGGGCCGGCTGTCGTAGAAACTCTTCAGTAACAGAGCATGAACTGAAGAGAATCAACGTGCCTCGCGCGGCGGCCGCCGTCCCCCTGACATCGGCGGTCCGCCCGACCCGACCCGAGGAGACTCGATGAACAGGCGTGACATTCTGCGGCGCACCGCTGCCGCCGGCCTGCTGGCCACCCCCGCCGCCGGTCTGCTGACCGGCTGCGCCACCGGAGGCGGTGGTGACAAGAAGGACACCAGCACCTACCAGGGCACCAAGAGCGCCCAGAACCCGCTCGGCGTGAAGGAGGACGCCCCACTCGAGGTGGTGATCTTCGGCGGCGGGTTCGGCGAGGAGTACGCAAAGGCCCACGAGGCCATGTACACCGAGAAGTACCCGAAGGCCAAGGTCAAGCACTCCGTCACGCAGGAGATCAGCAAGACCCTCCAGCCGCGTTTCGTCGACGGCACCCCACCGGACGTGGTCAACAACTCCGGTGCGGGCCAGATCGACTTCAACGGCCTGGTCAGTCAGAACGCCATCGCCGACCTCGGCGAACTGCTCGCCGCGCCGAGCCTCGACGTCCCCGGCAAGACGGTCCGGGACACCCTGCTGCCCGGCGCGGTCGAGGTCGGCTCGTACGACGGCAAGTTCCTGGTGCTCAACTACACGTACACCGCGTACGGCATCTGGCACTCCAGCAAGCTGTTCACCGAGCGCTCCTGGGAGTACGCGAAGACCTGGGACCAGCACATCGCGCTCTGCAAGGAGATCAAGGCCGCCGGCATCGCCCCGTGGACGTACGCTGGCCTGCACCCGCGCTACATGAGCTGGCCGGTGATCGCCACCGCGATCAAGCTCGGTGGCCCCTCGGTGGCGACCGCCATCGACAACCTGGAACCGAACGCGTGGAAATCCGAGTCGATGCGGACCGCCGCGGACGCCTGGCACCAGATCGTCAAGGACAAGTACATCCTGGACGGCTCGTCCGGTCTGGATCACAAGCAATCGCAGACCGCCTGGTGCCAGGGCAAGGCCGCCTTCATCTCCTGCGGCTCCTGGCTGGAGAGCGAGCAGAAGGACGTCACCCCGGCCGGGTTCAACATGACCATCGCGCCGACGCCGAGCCTGGGCAGCGGCGACAAACTGCCGTTCGAGGCGATCCGGGGCACCGCCGGTGAGCCGTTCATGGTGCCGGCCAAGGCCCGCAACCTCGCCGGCGGCCTGGAGTACTTCCGCACCATGCTCTCCAAGAAGGGCGCCCAGGACTTCACGAAGAAGGTCGCCAGCCTCACCGTGGTCGCCGGCGCCACCGAGGGCGTCGAGCTGCCGTACGGGCTGACCACCGTGGTCAAGGCGCTCGACGCGTCCGGCGCCAACGGCTTCAACTGGGTCTACAACAACTACTACCGCAAGTTGGAGCGCAACCTCGTCGACGCCGCGTGCGGCGAGTTCTTCAGCGGCCGGATCGGCCCGGCGGAGTTCCTCGACCAGTGTCAGAAGGGCGCCGACTCGATCGCCCAGGACAGCTCGATCAAGAAGTACAAGCGAGCGGCCTGACCGCCCGGCCGGTGGGGGAGCTCTCCACCCCCACCGGCCGCACCACCTTCGGAAAGGTCCCCTCGTGAGACATGGCAAGTGGCCGCTGATCGTCACGTTCCTGGTGCCGCCGGTGCTGCTGTACGTGTTCTTCGTCGTCTCGCCGTACCTGCAGGCGTTCCAGATCTCCACCACCGACTGGCTCGGCTACTCCGCCGACGCCAACCAGGTCGGCCTGGCGAACTTCAGGACCCTCTGGCACGACGACTACGTGTGGAACGCGCTGAAGAACAACGCGATCCTGCTGGGCCTGGTGCCGGTGCTGACCATCGTGCTCGGGCTCTTCTTCGCCAGCATGCTCGCCCTCGGCGGGCGCAAGGGCCGAGCCGGGGTGACCGGGGTACGCGGCGGGGCGCTCTACCGCACTGTGTACTTCTTCCCGCAGGTGCTCTCCGTGGTGATCATCGCGCTGCTCTGGAAAGAGGTGTACCACCCCAACCAGGGTCTGCTCAGCGGCGCCGTACGCGCGGTCGGCCTGCCCGCGCCGACCTGGCTCGGCGACCCGGCGACAGCGTTCTGGTGCGTGCTGGCGGTGATGGTCTGGAGCAACGTCGGCTTCTACGTCGTGCTGTTCGGGGCCGCCATGTCGGCAGTGCCGAAGGAGATCTACGAGGCCGTGCTGCTCGACGGCGCGTCCCGGTTCACCACCCTGCGCCGGGTCACGCTGCCGCTGCTCTGGGACACCATCCAGGTCGCCTGGGTCTACCTCGCCATCTTCGCCCTGGACGGGTTCATCCTCGTGCAGCTGATGACCAACGGCGGGCCGAACTTCTCCACCGACGTGATCGGCGTACGGATGTACGACACCGCCTTCGGCAGCGAGACCAAGTTCGGCTACGCCTCGGCGATCGGCGTGGTGATGTTCTTCCTGACCCTCACGGTGGCGGTGCTGTCGCTGCGGGTCGGCCGGCGTGAACGGATCGAGTACTCGTGACCACTCTGGATCAGCCCACCGTGAACGCCCCGACCCCGGTTGCCACACGGGACCGCCCGGTGCGGCGGCAACTCGGCGTGGCCAACGTCCTCTCGCACGGCTTCCTGGTCTTCTGGGGCCTGCTCACCGTACTGCCGCTGCTGTGGATGTTCATCAGCTCGTTCAAGACGAACGGTGAGATCCTGTCCGACCCCTGGGGTCTCCCCGGCGCGCTGCACTGGGACAACTGGGCGCGGGCCTGGACGGGCGCGCACATCGGCCGGTACTTCCTCAACAGCCTCGTGGTGGTGGCCGGCTCGGTCAGCCTCACCATGCTGATGGGCGCGACCGCCGCGTACGTCTTCGCGCGATACGAGTTCCGCGGCCGTCAGGTCGTCTACTACCTGTTCGTCGGCGGCCTGATGTTCCCGGTGTTCCTCGCCCTGGTGCCGCTCTTCTTCGTGGTCCGCAACGCCGGCCTCTTCGGCACCTGGAAGGGCCTGATCCTGGTGTACGCGGCCTACTCGCTGCCGTTCACGGTGTTCTTCCTGACCGCGTTCTTCCGGACCCTGCCGACCACTGTGGCGGAGGCCGCGATGGTCGACGGCTGCGGTCACTTCCGGCTCTTCTTCCGGGTCATGCTGCCGATGGCGCGTCCGGGAATGATTAGTGTGGCGATCTTCAATTTCCTGAGCCACTGGAATCAGTTCCTGTTGCCGCAGGTGCTGATGCAGGGCGACGACTCCAAGTGGATGCTGGCGCAGGGGTTGTTCGCGCTCTCGGTCAGCCAGGGGTATGCCGGCGACTACGCGCGGCTGTTCGCCGGGCTGAGCATCGCGGTGCTGCCGGTCCTCGCGATCTACGTGGCGTTCCAACGACAGGTGCAGGCCGGCCTAACCGCAGGCCAGCTCAAGTAGAGCCCACACCCACCCGCCCCCCGCC
>NZ_JAGPXS010000017.1:0-155233 GCF_018070425.1 Micromonospora sp. C81 | reverse complement strand
GCCGACAACACCATCCGCAACCGCGGCAAATGCCTCGCCCCCGCCAGCACCACAGCCGGCGCCGCCGCCACCATCACCACCTGCGGCACCGCCACCAACCAACGCTGGACCTACGACACCACCGCCAAAACCCTGCGCAACCAGGCCACCGGCACCTGCCTCGACGCCAACGGCGGCGCCACCGCCAACAACACCAGACTCATCCTCTGGCCCTGCACCACCGCCACCAACCAGCAGTGGCGCGTCGCGGCGGCTGACTACCAACCGCTGCTCGACGTCGGCTTCAGCGGCACGTTCACCTCCACCACCGGCTACACCCCCTCGACCGGGGAACTGGTCGACGGGCAGCTCACCCGGCTGGCCGGCAGTGAGGTGATCAGCGGTACGACCGTCACGCTCACCGGAGGGGGCACCGGCATCGGGTTCACCCCCCGGATCCCGGTGACCAGCGCGAAATACGTCAACAAGAGCCTGCTGGCCGAGGCGGTGGTACGCCGACAGAGCGGCGCCACGATCACCTTCGACACGCTGCTCAGCCTCGCCGGCGGTGGCTACTACCGTTACGCCAGCGGCTCGCAGACCACTACCGAGTTCGGCATGTACGGGCCGGACGCGCCGTACCACGACACCCGGCAGAGCGGGCCGAACCTGGCCGACACGCAGGACACCCATGTGGCGTTGGCCTACGAGTACGTGAGTGACACCGCGGCACGGCTCGTCGCGTACGTCAACGGCTGCCAGGTGGGCACCACAGTCACCACACCGGTGGCCGCGGCCAACGCGTCGCAGGGTCTGCTGGCCTTCGGCAACGACGCCGGCGCTCGCAACCGCGGCTGGCACGGCACGCTGGACGCCGTCGCCCTCGCGTCGATGACCGGTGCCGCCGGTCCGGCCGACTTCCAACTCGACGCGCCGGTCTGTGGTGGCACACCGCCGCCCCCCGGCTGCGCGGGCGACCCGGGCAGCAGCGGCCCGGTCACGCCGGCCACCGTCATCACCGTCGACCGGTGCGACACCCTCGACCGGATCCGGCAGAAGGCAGCCCAGGTCACGCCGTCAGCCGCCCAACTGGCCTGGCAACAACGCGAGCTGACGGCGTTCCTGCACTACGGCATGAACACCTTCACCGACGTCGAATGGGGCAGCGGGAACGAGGACCCGGCCCAGTTCAACCCCACGGTGGTCAACCCAACACAGTGGATCGGCGTGCTCAAACGCAACGGTTTCAAGCAGATCATCCTCACCGTCAAGCACCACGACGGGTTCCTGCTCTACCCGTCGCGATACAGCACCCACTCGGTGCGCAGCAGCCCCTGGTGGGGTCGGACCAGCCAGAACGACATCCTTCGCGCCACCGTCGACGCCGCCCGCTCGGCAGGTCTTGCCGTGGGCTTCTACCTCTCCCCCGCCGACGGCGCGGAGATCCCCGGCCGGCGCGGCGGCGACCGGTTCGGCAACGGCAGTGCCAAGCGGAACGTCACCATCCCGACGCTCGTCGCCGGGGACACCCGCACCCCCACGCAGACGTACACGTACCAGGCCGACGACTACAACGCCTACTTCCTCAACCAGCTCTACGAGCTGCTCACCGAGTACGGACCGATGGCCGAGGTGTGGTTCGACGGCGCCAACCCGTACACCGCGTACCCGCAGCCGTACCAGGTCGGTGACTGGTACCGGCTGATCCGGGCCCTGCAACCAGGCGCCACGATCGCGATCAACGGCCCGGACGTGCGCTGGGTCGGTTCCGAGTCCGGGGCGTTCCGGGCCGACGAGTGGAGCGCACTGCCGTTCAAGGGCGCCGATCCCGGCGCGTTGAACCGTGACGACGACATGCTCAGTGGCGCCGCGTCGGGCGACCTGGGATCCAGCGCGCTGATCGGGCGCAACCTGGGGACTGTCACGTACCTGTCCTGGTATCCGGCCGAGGCGGACGTGTCCATCCGACCCGGCTGGTTCTGGCACTCCGGCCAGAACGGCTCGGTCAAGCAGCCGGCCGCGCTGATGCAGCTCTACGAGAACGCGGTGGGTCGCAACGCCAACCTGCTGCTCAACGTCCCGCCGAACCGGGCCGGCGTGATCGACGCGCCGGACGTCACCGCCCTCGACGGGTTCGGCACCGCACAACGCGCCCGGTACGGCCGGGAGCTGTTCGCCACGGCGGGTGCGACCGGCACCCACGCCGCCCTCACCGACACGGCCCTGGGCACGTACTGGTCGCCCTCGGGTGGTGCCACCACCGGCGCTGTCGAACTGACCGCCTGCCGGGCCCGCACGTTCGACCGGCTCCTGTTGCAGGAGTCGGTCGGCAACGGCCAGCGCATCGAGGCGTTCGCCGTGGACGCCTGGATCAACGGTGGCTGGCAACAGGTCGCCGCCGCCGGAACGGTCGGACACAAGCGGATCGTGCCGCTGACCGCCGCCGTGAACAGCGACCGGCTGCGGCTGCGGGTCACCGCCGCGCGCGGTGTCCCGCAGGTCGCGACTCTCACCGCGTACGCCACCGACAGCACCGCCAACCCGGCGTCCTGCTGATTTCCCAGCCTTTTGAGAGGAGTGAACAAATGCGTCTTCGACGTATCAGTGTCACCGGCGCGGTGGGGGTACTCGCCGCCGCACTGTTGACAGTGCCGGCCACGCCGGCCTCGGCCGTACCGGGTGATCTGCAGGTGATCCCGGCGCTGAAGCAGTGGACGGCGGGCACCGGCAGTTACACCTTCGGCACCACGACCCGGATCGTGGTCGATCCCGCGTACACCGTCCAGCTCAACGACGACGCTGCCACCTTCGCCGCGGACCTGCGGGACCTGACCGGCCGCACCATCCCGGTCACCACCGGCACGGCCGCCACCGGCGACATCCGGCTGACCCTGGGCGGCAGCCAACCCGCCGAGGGCTACACGATGACTGTCGGGTCGAGCATCGCCATCCAGGGCTCGACCGACGCCGGCGCCTTCTACGGCACCCGGACGGTGCTGCAACTGCTCAAGCAGTCCAGCACGGTGCCGGCGGGCACGACCACCGACGCCCCGACCAAGTCCGAACGCGGCATGATGGTCGACGTTGGTCGCAAGTACTTCACCGTCGACTGGCTCCGTCGGCACGTCAAGGAGCTCGCCTACCTGAAGATGAACCGGTTGCACCTGCACCTGTCCGACACGTTCGGATTCCGGCTGGAGAGCACCACCCACCCGGAGGTGGTGTCGGAGCAGTTCTACACCAAACAGCAGATCCGCGACCTCATCGCCCTGGCGGCCCAGTACCACATCGAGGTCATCCCCGAGATCGACATGCCGGGCCACATGAACGCCATTCTGGCCGACCACCCGGACCTGCAACTAACCGACACCAACGGCAACCGCAACCCCTACTACCTCGACCTGTCCAAGCCGGGTGCCTACACCCTCGCCCGGGACCTCATCACCGAGTTCCTGCCGCTGTTTCCCGGCCGGTACTGGCACATCGGCGCGGACGAGTACATCGGCAACTACGCGGCCTACCCGCAGCTGCTGACCTACGCCCGCGCGACCTACGGGGCGAACGCCACAGCGAAGGACGCCTACTACGGCTTCATCAACTGGGCCAACGACATCGTCCGCGCCGGCGGCAAGACCACCCGCATGTGGAACGACGGCATCGGCACCGACGGCACCATCCGGCCGGCGTCCAACATCCACGTAGAGGTCTGGTACAACTACGGCATCACCCCGCAGGCCCTGCTGGACCGTGGGCACACCATCTCCAACCAGGCGTGGGATCCGACCTACTACGTTCCCGCCATCAGCAAGCCGAACGTGACGTGGGCCTACGAGACCTGGACCCCGGACCGGTTCCAGGGCAACACCACCGTCGGCGACACGTCCCGCAACCTCGGCACTGTGCTGCACATCTGGTGTGACTACCCGGACGCGGAGACCGAGGACCAGATCGCGGCGGGCATCCGGACCGTCCTGCGTGTGATCGCCCAGCAGACCTGGGGGTCACCGAAGCCGGTCGCCACGTACACCGCCTTCGGGGCGATCATCGACCGCATCGGCCGGGCTCCCGGCGGCCCGGCGGTGGCGACCGGCAACCTGGCGACGAACCGCCCGGTGACCGCGTCGTCGACCGAGACGGCCAGCTTCCCGGCCTCGGCGGCGGTGGACGGCGACATCAGCACCCGCTGGTCCTCGGCCTACACCGACCCGAGCTGGATCCAGGTCGATCTCGGCAGCAGTCAGGAGTTGTCCCGCGTCGCACTGCGCTGGGAGGCCGCCTACGCCCGGGCGTACCAGATCCAGACGTCCACCAACGGCACCACCTGGAGCACCGCGGTGACCGTCACCGCCGGGGACGGCGGCACCGACGAGCACCTCGTCAACACCAACGCCCGGTACGTCCGCATGCAGGGCACCGCGCGCGCCACCACCTTCGGCTACTCCCTCTGGGAGTTCGAGGTCTACGGCCCGAAGAAGGGCGTCATCACCGGCGCTGCCAGCGGCCGTTGCGTCGACATCCCCGGCAGCAACACCACCGACGGCACCGCGGTCAACCTCTGGGACTGCAACAGCGGCGCCAACCAGACGTGGACCCACCGCAACGACGGCACCCTCACCGCGCTGGGCAAGTGCCTGTGGCCAGCGAACGGGAGCCTCACCGACGGCACCACGATCGTGATCGGCACCTGCACCACCGCCACGACCCAGCGGTGGACCTACGACACCGCCACGAGCACCTACCGCACCGGCGGCAAGTGTCTCGACGCCAACGGCGGCGCGACCGCCAACGGCACCCGCCTCATCCTCTGGCCCTGCACCAACGGCGCCAACCAGCGCTGGAGCACCCCCACCGCCTGAACCACCGATGGAGGCACGATGCAGCACGCCATCCCCCCGCCATCCTCATCGGCAGCACGGCCACGACGACTCGTCGTGCCCACCATCGTCCTGGCTCTGATCGCCGCTGCCGTCGCCACGGTCGGGGGCCATCCGGCCCCGGCCGGGGCGGCGGTCCCGGCCGACCCGACCTACACCGATGCCGCCGGCCTGGTCTTCCCCGGCCCCCAACCGGGCGCGGCGACGGCGTCGCTGTCCGGCGGCAGCTTCACCCTGGCCAACGCGGCGCTGTCGACCACGTGGAGCGTGCTCGGCAGCACGGTGTCGCTGACCCGGTTCGACAACCGGGCAGCGAACACCACGGTGCCGATGAGCCTCCGTGGGCTCTTCACCCTCACCCTCGCCGACGGCAGCACGATCACGACGGCGAACACGACGGTCTCCGCCGGCCCGGTGGTCAGCGACCTGCCGGCGAACGCGGCGTCGGCACGGCTCGCGGAACGTTTCGCCGGCAAGGCGGTCACCACCACCTTCCGGTACGGCAGCGGGGCGCGGACCCTCGACGTGCAGTGGCAGGTACGGCTGCGCGGCGGTGCCAACTCCGTGCAGCACAGCTTCACCGTGCGCTCGGTGGCCGGCACGTTCGACGTGACGTCGCTGCGCCTGATGGAGCTCAACCTGGCGAACGCACGGGTGCTCGGCAACGACGACGGCAGCCCGGTGGTGCACGGCGCGGCCGGTGGCGAGACGGTGTTCGTCGGCATCGAGAACCCGATGGCGAAGGCCACAGTGACCGGGTCGACCGTCGACATCGCGGTGCCCCGTGCCGGGGATCTCACCGCGGGCGCGTCGTGGGTGTACACCGCCTCCACCGGTGTCTCCCCCGCCGGGCAGCTACGCCGCTCGTTCCAGTACTACCTGCAACGCGAACGCGCTCACGACCGCCGCACGTTCCTGCACTACCAGAGCTGGCTGGACCTCAAGCCACCCGGCGAGGTCATCAACAGCGCCGAGCTGACCCGGGCCGTCAACCTGTTCGGCACCCAGCTGCGCAACCGCGGCGCCACCATCGACAGCTTCTGGGTGGACGACGGCTGGGACTATCTGCGTTCACCACGGGTCGACGAGACGAACCTGAACGTCTGGTCGTTCGACCCGACCCAGTTCCCCACCGGTTTCGCACCGCAGAAGGCCGCGGCCGCGCAGTATGGCGCATCGATGTCGGTGTGGATGTCGCCGTTCGGCGGGTACGGCACCAGCGCCGCCACCCGCCAGGCCATCAACGCGAGCAAGCCGGCCGACCAGCGGCTGGAAACCCACAGCGGCGGTCAGTTCAAACTCGGCGGCAGCCGCTACTACGACCGGTTCCGGTCGGTGGCCTTCGACATGATGGACAACCAGGGGGTACGCGGCTTCAAGCTCGACGGCATCGGCGGCGGGCTCTACCAGTCCGGCCCGAACGCGAGTTACATCGCCGACTACGAGGCACTGCTCGGGCTGACGGGGGATCTGCGGGCGCACCAGAAGGACGTGTTCGTCAACGCCACAGTCGGCACCTGGGGCTCGCCGTACTGGTTGTGGTACACCGACTCCATCTGGCGCGACGGACACGACGCGTCACTGACCGGTGCGGGCAGCGCGCAACAGCGCTACGTCAACTATCGCGACTCGGAGACGTTCCGCAACGTCGCCACCCAGAACCCGCTGTTCCCGATCCCGAGCCTGATGAACCACGGGGTCATCTTCTCCGACCGCACACCGCAGTTCACCGCCGACTACGACCTGACCAAGCCGAGCGTGCAGGCGGAGGTGTCGCAGGACATCCGCGCCTACTTCGCGCTCGGCCTGAGCCTGCAGGAGCTGTACGTGCGCAACACGCTCGTCGACGCCAGCAGGCCGGGCGCGGCCTGGTTCTGGGACACCGTGGCGGCCAACGCCAAGTGGGCCCGCGCCAACCAGGGACTGCTCAGCGACGTGCACTGGGTCGGCGGTGATCCGGCGGCGGGCGCCGTCTACGGCACGGCCGCCTGGAACTCCTCGGCCGGGGCGTCCAGAGGCATGCTGATGCTGCGTAACCCGTCGGCGTCCGCGCAGAGCTTCACGGTCAACCCGCAGACGGTCTTCGAGCTGCCCGGCGGGACCCACCAGCGATACAAGTTCACCGAACGCGACGGGCGCCGGTCCGGCTTCGTGTCGGGCCCCGCCGCACCGGTGAGCATCACGCTGGCGCCGTTCGAGGTGGCCGTCTTCCAGGCCGCACCGACGGACGAGGCGATCGGCGGCGGAGACAGCCCGCAGCTGTCGCGCGCCCGCTGGACCGCGACGGCGGACAGCGTCGAGACGGTCGGCGAGAACGGCGCCGCCGCCAATGCCATCGACGGCAACCCCGCCACCATCTGGCACACCCGCTACGCCGGCGGTGTCGCCGCCATGCCGCACCAGATCACCATCGACCTCGGCGGCACCTTCCGCATCGACAAACTCGACTACCTGCCCCGCCAGGACGGCGGCACCAACGGCACCATCGCCGACTACCAGATCCAGACCAGCACCGACGGCACCACCTGGACCCAGATCGCCGCCGGAACCTTCGGCTCCGGCAGCACAGTGAAGTCGGCGCTCTTCGCGCCCACCACGGCCCGGCACGTACGCCTGCGCACCACCCGCGCCGCCAACGGCGCCGGGTACGCCTCCGCCGCCGAGATCAACCTGTACGGCTCGACGGCCTGACCGGTCTCTCTGCCGTTCCGGGGCGACGCTGGTGTCGCCCCGGAACGGCAGGATCGACGGCAACCCGCCCTATCGGGCGAGAACATGGGCGAGGACCGCCACGCCGCCCGTCACGACCAGCGCGCTGCCGGCGGCCAGCAGTGCGGCACCCTCCGGCTGACCCAGGTGGGTGGGCAGTCGGACGGTCCGATACCGACGCCGCGCCAGGACGGCAACCACGACGGCGAGCGGAGCGCAGGCCAGCACAAGTCCCGCCGCGAACGGATGACGCGGCACGAGTTCCCGTCCGACGGCCACCAGCACGGTGGCCGTCGCCAACGCCGTACGAAGCCACGCCAGCAGGGTGCGTTCGGCCTGTGCTCCCCGGTCGGCGAGCCGTGGTGGCTCCGTCACATCAGCACCACGACATCAGATCAGCACCGACATCAGATCAGCACCACGACGAGGATGGTCAGGCCGGCCACGACCACCCCCGCAGCCGCCACGACCGCGACGGGAGTGGACGGCAACGGCAGTTGGAGCCGCAGCGCCCGTTCGTTGCGGCTCCAACGGGGGAACGCCTCGACGGCCACCCCGACGGCGAGCACCGCCAGCACGGCCGCCGCCCACTGCGAGCCTTCCGCGCCGAAGGCCTTGACCGCCGCGGCGGCCACCATGAGGCCCAGCGCGGTCCGCAGCCACGCGAGGAAGGTGCGCTCGTTGGCGAGGGTGAACCGGGGGTCCGGCTCCGTGCCGACCCCGTAGACGCGGCGTGGCCAGCGACGGTCGGGGCGGCCCGGGCCGGCCGGCGCGGGAGGTGCCTCGTCCGTCACCCGCTGACCGGTGCCGGCGGCTGCCACGGGACGTCGCCACACTCCCGCTGGACGCGGGCGAGTTCCTCGACGAGCGCCGCCCTGATCCGCGCGTACGCCGGGTCGTCGTAGACGCTGCGCATCTCCCACGGGTCGGCGCGCAGGTCGAACAGCTCCCACTCCGGCTCCTGCACCGTGGTGGAGGTGCCGGGCAGACCCAGCCCGTCGGCGTAGTAGTAGACCAGTTTGTGGTCGTGGGTGCGTACGCCGTAGTGCGCCCACACGTGGTGCTCGTCGTCGTCGTGTTCCCAGTAGCGGTAGTACACCGACTGCCGCCAGTCGTCGACGTCCTCACCGCGCAGCAGCGGTCGCAGTGAGCGTCCCTGCATGCGGGAGTCGGCCGGCACGTCGGCGTAGTCGAGGAACGTCTGGGCGAAGTCGACGTTCATGGCGAGCGCGTTGGTGGTGGAGCCGGCCGCGATCTCCGCCGGGTAGCGGATCAGGAACGGCATCCGCAGCGACTCCTCGTACATGAACCGCTTGTCGTACCAGCCGTGGTCACCGAGGAAGAAGCCCTGGTCGGACGTGTAGACGACGATGGTGTCGTCGGTCAGCCCGTGCTCGTCGAGATAGTCGAGCAGGCGGCCGACGTTGTCGTCGACGCTGGCGACGCAGCGCAGATAGTCCTTGATGTAGCGCTGGTAGGTCCAGAGGGCGGCCTCGTCGGGGTCCAGGTGTGGTGGCAGCATCTCCTTGATGTCGTTGGCGGTCAGGTCCCGGTCCACCCGCATCCGGGCGGCCCGGGCGGCGGCGGCGTGCCCCGAGTGGTCGTCGTCGAACGAGCCCGGCACGGCCACGTCGTCGACGTACATGTCGCGGTGCTTGTCGTCGGGCTCCCAGTTGCGGTGTGGCGCCTTGTGGTGCACCAGCAGGCAGAAGGGTCGTTGCGGGTCGCGCTGGTCGAGCCAGTCGACGGCCAGGTCGGTGATGATGTTCGTGCAGTAGCCGGGACGGACCTGCTCGGTGCCGTCCATACCGATGAAGACGGGATCGCGGTACCGCCCCTGGCCGGGCACGACCTCCCAGTAGTCGAACCCCCGGGGGTCGTGCTCCGGGCCGTGTCCGAGGTGCCACTTACCGACCAGGGCGGTCTGGTAGCCGGCGCGGCGCAGCAGCTCCGGGAAGACGAGCTGCCGGTTGTCGAACTCGGTCGACAACGTCTGCACGCCGTTGACGTGGTTGTAGGTGCCGGTGAGGATGGTGGCCCGGCTGGGCGCGCACAGCGAGTTGGTGCAGAAGCAGTTCTCCAGGAGAGCACCGCCGGCCGCGATGCGGTCGATGTGTGGCGTCTCGTTGATCTTGCTTCCGTAGGCGCCCACCGCGTGCGCGGCGTGGTCGTCGGCCATGATGAAGACGATGTTGGGCCGCACGTGCTGATCCTTTCTCACGCGACCCGCCTCAGGACGCGTACGCGGCGGCGTCGTAGTAGGTGCTCGGGTCGACAGCGTTCGGCAGCTTCCCCAGGTCCTTGAAGAGGCCGTTGAGGCCGGTGAGCCAACCCGCGACGGTGCCGTCGGTGGACTTGGCGGCGAGCTCGGCGGACGGCAGGAACCGGGCGTTGGCGGCCTCGGCGCGCAGTTGGTCGATCGGGGCCGACTTGAGGAACTTCGCGGTGACCTCGACAGCGCGGTCCAGGTTGGCGGCCCGCTCGTCGTTGGCGGCACGCAGCACCGCGAGCACCTTCTTCACCAGGTCCGGCTTGCCGGTCACCACGTCGTTGCGGCCCACATAGGCGGACGGGAAGCTGATGGCCGGGTAGAAGTCGTCGTTCTTGGCCAGTTCGGTCAGCTTCGGCACCCGCTTGCTGATGGTGCCGATGAGCGGGTACCAGATGCCGGCCGCGTCGATCTGGCCCGACCCGAACGCGGTGACGACAGTGCTCGGGTCCATCGCGACCTTCTGGACGTCGTCGATGGAGAGGCCGGCGCTCCGCAGGGCCAGCCGCACGATCATGTCGCCGGAGGTGCCTTCCGGCACGCCGACCTTCTTGCCCTTGAGCGCGGCCATGGAGGTGATGCCCGGCTGGGCGATGACCCGGTCGGCGAAACCGAGCGAGTTGATGGCGATGACCCGGGCCTTGCCGGAGGCCGGAAGCCACATCGCGCCCGGGCCCAGGTAGCCGAAGTCGAGGTCGCCGGCGCCGAGCGCCTGCACCTGCAGGGGGCCGTTGGTGAAGGCCTTGAGGTCCGGCTTGAGACCGTGTTCGGCCCACAGTTTCCTGTCGTCGGCGATCGCCATGAGGCTCGCGCCGGTGAAGTCGGCGATGTAGCCCAGCTTCACCGGCTCGCTGCCGGAGCCGCCGGATCCGGACTGGTCGTCGTCGCCGCAGGCGGCGAGGGCTGCGGCGGTGCCGAGGCCGGCGATGCCGGTGAGCAGGGATCGACGGGAGAGAGGGCTCATTGCGATGCACCTTCCTGAGGGGTCTGGTGGTAGACGGCGCGCCAGACCCGATTGCGGATCCGGGAGAATTCCGGTGACAGGCGAACGGCTTCGGTGCGCGGGTAGGGCAGGTCGACGTCGATGACCTCGTGCACCCGGCCGGGCCGGGCAGCCATGACGACGACCCGGTTGGCGAGGTAGACGGCCTCGTCGACGTCGTGGGTGATGAACATGACGGTGCGTCGCTCGGAGCCCCAGGTGGCCAGCAGCTGATCCTGCATCTGCACCCGGGTGAGGGCGTCCAGGGCGCCGAAGGGTTCGTCCATGAGCAGGACGCCGGGGTCGACGGCGTACGCGCGGGCGATGGCGCACCGCTGCCGCATACCGCCGGACAGCATCCGGGGCAGCGCGTCGGCGAAGTCGGTGAGGCCCACCAGGTCGATGAAGTGCTGCGCCCGTCGCCGCCGCTCGGCCCGCCCGACCTTGGCGATCTGGAGACCGAACTCGACGTTCTGGCGCACGGTCAGCCAGGGGAACAGCGCGTACTGCTGGAAGATGACGCCGCGTTCCGGGCCGGGCCCACGCACCGGTCGCGAGTCGACGAGCACCTCACCGCCGGTGGGTTCGACCAGGCCGGCTGCGATGTTCAGCAGTGTCGACTTGCCGCAGCCGGACGGGCCGACCACTGTGACGAACTCGCAGTCGGCGATGTCCAGGTCGACGTTCTGCAGCGCGTGGAACGGTTTGCCGCCCACCTCGAACGTGCGGCTGGTGGAGCGGAAGGAGATTTTCTCGGTCATCGACGTTCCTGCCATCCGGTGAGGCGCTTCTCCGCAGTGAGCAGGAGCCGGTCCATGATCAGGCCGAGCACACCGATGGTGATCAGGCCGACGAAGATGCTCGGCAGGTCGTAGTAGATCTGCGCCTGCTGCATGCGGTAGCCGAGGCCCTCCTGCGCGGCGATCAGCTCGGCGGCCACGAGGGTCGCCCACGCCGCACCGAGGCCGACGCGCATGCCGACCAGGATGAACGGGGTGGACGCGGGGACGATGACCCGGCGGAACACCACGGCGTCGTTCGCGCCGAGCACCCGGGCTGCGTTGATCATGGTGCGTTCGACGCTCACCACGCCCTGGAACGTCGAGACGACGCAGGACAGGAACGCGGCCAGGAAGATGACGAAGATCTTCGGCGTCTCCCCGATGCCCATGAGCAGGATGGCCAACGGGATGACGGCCAGGGGCGGGATCGTGCGGAAGAACTGCACGTAGGGCTCGATCAGGCCACGTGCCGTCCGGTACCACCCCATCAGGAAGCCGACCGGGATCGCGAGGGCGGTGCCGAGCGCGAATCCGATGAGCACCCGGCGCAGGCTGGCGAGGCTGTCGTCGAGCAGGGTGCCGTCCATGGCGAGTTCACCGGCGCGGACGGCGACCGCCTGCGGCCCGGGAAGGCCCGACACCCCGACCCGCGCGAGCACGGTCCAGATGCCGATGCCGAGCACGACGGCGATCACGTTCCACGCCAGCAGTGGTACGGCACGGCGTGGCGGCGACGCCGTGCGGGTGGTCTCCGACCCGCGGGTCCGGGGCGGTTGAACGTCTATCGGCACGGTGGCCCTCCGTAGCCCAGGTCGGATTGGAGCGCGCCTTCCGGGTGGGCGGCGCTCAAGGTAAGGGAATCTTTGGTGACCGGACTAATCATGTCAACCCTTCGGACTAAAATTGCCGAGCTGGCGGCACTGCCTCGATTCATAAGACATCCGATGTCTGGTGACCAGCAACCCTAGGGTGACGGCGCTGCCATGACAACGCCCGCCCACCCCGCCGGGGGCGCCGGATATTGTGCGACGCATTGACTAAATTGACGGCTCTCGTCAGACTGCGGCGTACCGAGCCACCCCAGCCGCCCGGCGCTCCGGGCGACGGCCCAAGGAGTCCCATGTCGATTCCACGCTCCCGCCACAGCACCGGATCGAGACGCCGGCGCATCGCCGCCCCCCTCGCCCTGCTGATCGCCGCGACGCTCGTCGCGCCGGTCACCTCCGGCACGCCGGCCGCGGCCGCCGCCGCGCCGGTGAACCTGGCCCGGACCGGCACCGCCACCGCGTCGAGCGTCGAGCTCGACCGGGCCGACTTCGTCGCCGCCCACGTCAACGACGGCGACCGCAACACCCGGTGGTCGTCGAAGTACCAGGACGCCAACTGGGTGCAGGTACGGCTCGCGACCCCTGCCACTGTCGACCACGTCGTGCTCGCCTGGCCCAACGCGTGCGCCCGTGACTTCACACTGCAGACCTCGACCAACGGCACCACCTGGACGGACGTTGCCCGCGTCCAACGCGACACCTGCCCCCGGACGGACGTCATCGCGGTGAACTCGGCGCAGCCCGTGTCCCACGTGCGCATGCAGGGGCACCAGCGGTGGGCGGGTTACGGCTACTCCATCTCCGAATTCGAGATCTGGAACGAGACGGCGCCCGCACCCGCGCCCTCGCTGGGCGTGCTGCCCAAACCCGTGTCCATGACGGAGAACGGCGGCACGCCGTACACGCTGAACCGGAACACGCCCATCGTCGCGGTCGGGGCGCAAGCGACCGCGCCCGCGACCTACCTCGCCGGCCTGCTACGACCGGCCACCGGGTACGGCCTGCCGGTGGTCACCCGGAGCAGCGCGCCCGCGCCCATCGTCGTCGAGGTCGGCGCCGGCAAGGGCCCCGCCGGGCAGGCAGCCGAGGGGTACCGCCTCGTCGTCACCACCACGAAGGTCCAGATCAGCGCCGACACGGCGAACGGCGCACTCAACGGCGTGCAGACGCTGCGGCAACTCCTCCCCCAGTGGGTGGAGTCCGACACCGTCGTCGACGCCACGTGGACCGTGCCGGCGGTGACGATCTCCGACTACCCACGCTTCGCCCACCGCGGGATGATGCTCGACGTCGCTCGCAGCTTCTACCCGATGAACGAGATCAAGGCGTACATCGACGGCGCCGCCCAATACAAGATCAATCGTCTGCACCTGCACCTGACCGACGACCAGGGCTGGCGGATCGCCCTCGACAACCCGGCGAGCAACCCGGCGGGCATCGACTACGGCCTGCTCACCACGGTCAGTGGCCGTACCGCCATGACCTACAACGACAGCGGCCAGCTGATGGGCACCGAGCTGGGTGTCACCGGCTTCTACACCAAGGCCGACTACGCCGAGATCGTGCGCTACGCCGGCGTGAACGGCATGACCGTCATCCCGGAGATCGACATGCCCGGGCACACCAACGCCGCGCTGCACGCCATCCCCCAGCTGAACACGACCGGCGCCCAGCCGAAACCGGCCGCCGGACAGCGGACCGCACCGGCCAACGGCACCGGCAACGTCGGCTACTCGACGTTCGACTCGGCCAGCACGACGACGTACGAGTTCGTCACTCAGGTCCTGACCCAGATCGCCGCCATGACGCCGGGGCCGTACCTGCACATCGGCGGCGACGAGGCTCACGTGACCAGCCACGCGAACTACACCACGATGGTGAACGCCTTCACCTCGACTGTCGCCTCGCTCGGGAAGACGGTGGTCGGCTGGAACGAGTACGCCGGCACGACGCTGCCCCAGAACAGGGCCGTCGTGCAGTACTGGAACGGCGACCGCACCGCGGTGGCCAACGCGGTGACCGGCCGCGGCGCCCAGGTCGTCCTCTCCCCCGCCGCCCACACGTACGTGCCGCAGAAGCAGGACTCCCGTCAGCCGCTCGGTGGCACCTGGGCGTGCGGCGGACCGTGCGGGCTTGACCGGCATTACAACTGGGACCCCGGCACCTTCATCCCGAACATCGCCGAGACCAGCGTGCTCGGGGTCGAATCGGCGCTCTGGGGCGAGTTCATCCGCCGCATCGGTCAGGCGCAGTACTACAGCTTCCCGCGCCTGGTCGCCACCGCCGAGGTCGGATGGACGCCGCAGGCGCAGCGCAGCTACGCCGACTTCACCACCCGCCTGTCCGTGGCCGGCGGCCGGTTGACGGTCCAGGGCGTCAACTTCTTCCCCACCGCGGACGTCGCGTGGCGCAAGCAGGCGATCGGCCGTCCGGCCACCGCGGTCGTCGGCGCACCGGCCGGCGCCACCTGGACGGTCACCGCCCCCGGACTCCGGTCCGCCGACCTGGCCACCACGGTCACCTGGAGCGACGGGCGGGTGGAGGCGCTCACACCGACCGCCACGCGCGACCCGAGCATCTCCGCGATGCAGATCAACAGCGCGTTCACCGTGGTGTCCCGACGCACGTTCGGCGCACCGGGCACGTACACCGGGAGACTGTCGGTGCGCTCGGCCGGGGCTTCCCCCGTCGAGGCGGCGCTGACCGTCACGGTCCGAGCACCCTGACCACCGGCCGGCGCCGTCACCTCGCGCTGGTGACGGCGCCGGCCACCGCGCCCGTACGCTGCCGCAACGACATTCGAAATGAGGCATCGGTCATGATGGTCCGATGATCGAACGCCCGGATGCCATGCAGCGTGTGCGGCTGGCACACACCGAGGTCCTGCTGGCTCAGCTCCGCAGCGCCGGCCCGCTCAGCCGGGCCGAGCTCATCCGGCTGACCGGGCTCTCGCGTACCACGCTGTTCGACATCATCGGCGACCTCATCGCCCGCGGTGTGGTCGTCGAGCGCGAGCCCGCGCTGTCCGGGCACCGGGGCCGGGGACGGCCGTCCACGACCGTCAGCCTCAACCCGTCCGCCGGCCGGATCGTCGGCATCGACCTCGGCCGGGCGACGATCACCGTCATCGTCGCCACCCTGGGCCACGACATCCTGGCCCGGGGGAGCCGCCCCATCACGCTGACGGCGGGGCCGGCCCGACGAGCCAACGCCGCGATCAAGCTGATCGACGACCTCGTGCAGCAGCACGACATCGACCTGCGGGCCCTGGAGGCGATCGGCCTCGGCCTGCCCGGCCTGGTGGCGGGTCGGAGCCGTTCGGCCGGCGACAGCGGCAGCAGCCCCTCGGTGGCCGCGAAGCAGGTCAGCACCCGAATTCAGGACCGGTACGGCGTAGCCGTCGTCACCGACAACAACTCCCGACTGGCCGCGCTGGCCGAAGGCACCTGGGGGGCGACCCGTGACGTGCGGGACGCCATCTACGTCCGGTGGAGTGACGGCGTGGGCGGCGGGCTCATCGTCGACGGCCGGCTCGCCCGAGGCGCGCACGGCGCGGCCGGCGAGATCGGTCACGTCAGCGTCGAGCCCGACGGCGACCCCTGTCCGTGCGGTGGCCGCGGCTGCCTTGAGCTGCTGATCCGCCCGTCGGCGCTGATCGAGCAGTGCGCCCGGCGCGGTGTCACAGTCGCGGACCCGGCCGATCTGGTCGCGCGGGCAATCGCCGGCGAGCCGATCGTCTCCGACGTGGTGCGGCACGCCGCGACGCTGCTCGGCCGAGTCCTGTCGGGAATGGTGGTGCAGTTGGACCCGGGCAAGGTGGCCATCGGTGGCACCCTCGCCCATGCCGGCGAAGCGGTGCTCGAACCGGTCCGGACGACCATCGGTCAGCTGGCGATCCCCGGACACACCCGCCGCCTGGACGTCGTGACGGCCCAGTTCGGCGACGAGGGCGGCGCCCTGGGCGCCGTCGCTGCCGCCCTGCGGCTCAACATGTCCGAGCCCCTGCCGGCCCTCCCCACGGCATAGGACCAGCGCGGCGGCTGGCTACGGCGTCGCGGGCAGGAGCGTGAGCAGTCGTTCGACAACCCCGGTCACCGCGTCCCGTCCCGCTGCGAGGTAACGGCGCGGGTCCCGGGACTGCGGCAGGGCCTCACGGACCGCGTCGGTGAACGCCACGTTGAGGGCCGTACCGACGTTGATCTTTACCATGCCATGACCGACCGCGGCGCGGATCTGGTCCAGCGGCACCCCGGAGGAACCGTGCAGGACCAGGGGCACGGGTACGGCTTCGCGGATGGCGGCCACGAGGTCGAGATCCAACGAGGCGGTGCGGTCGGCCATCGCGTGCGAGCTGCCCACCGCGACGGCGAGAGCGTCGACGCCGGTCTCGGCCACGTACCGGGCGGCCTCGGACGGGTCGGTGCGGACGCCGGCGGTGTGGGCGCTCGCCGGAGCGTTCGGCTTACCGCCGACGTAGCCGAGTTCGGCCTCCACCCACAGTCGGTGGTCGTGCGCCCACTCGGTCGCCTTGCGGGTGGTCGCCACGTTGGCGGCGTACGCCAGCGCGGACGCGTCGACCATCACGGAGCTGAAGCCCGAGTCGGGAGCCTGCTCCAGCAGACCGATGTCGTCGACGTGGTCCAGGTGCAGCGACAGGGTCGCGCTGGACCTCCAGGCGACCTCGGCCGTCGCCGCGGCGATGGCCGACAGGCCCGAGTGGTAGCGCGCAGCGTTCTGGCTGATCTGCAGGATCGCCGGCCGGCCGGCACGCTCCGCCGCGGCGGCGATCGCCTGGGCGTACTCGATCGTGATCACGTTGAAGGCGAGCACGCCGGTGCCGGCGGCTCGGGCCGCCGCCACCAGGTCGGCGGTGGGCACGAGGGTCATCAGTGGTCCTCAGGCAACCGGCGCGGTCAGGACGACGGACCGGGTGAGCAGCCGGGGCTGGTCCGGGTGCAGGCCGCGACGGTTCGCGAGCTCGACCGCGAGCCGCTGCGCGGTGGTGAGGTGCGCCATGGCGTCGACGTCCTCGTGCACGACGATCGCGCCCGTGGCGGCCAGATCGTCGCGGAGGCCGGGGACCACCGGCCCGAAGATCCAGACCACGGACCGGTGGTCCACCACGCTGATCGGGCCGTGCCGGAACTCCATCGCCGGGTACGACTCGGCCCACATCTGTGCGGCCTCCCGCAGCTTGAGGGCCGCCTCGTGCGCCAACCCCACGGTCCAGCCGGTGCCGAGGAAGGTGAACTGGCTCCGACCGACGACGTCCGGGTCGACCGGCGTGTTCAGCTGGGCGCGCGCCTGTTCGATCGGCTCGGTCAGGTCCTCTCCGAGGCCGGCGCGCCAAGCGGCGAGCGCGGTCGTGGCGAAGCGGGTCTGCACCACTGACTGTTCGTCGGCGAAGTCGAGGACGACGCAGTCACTCACGAGCCGGCTCACCGGCCGGTCGGCATCGGTCGTGATCACGGTCGAGCGGCTGCCGCGCGGCAGCTGCTCAAGGAGCCGGATCACCTCGGTGGTGGTGCCGGAGCGGGTGATGGCGACGACGCGGTCGTACCGCCGCCCGGAGGGAAACTCCGAGGCGGCGAAGGCGTCGGTCTCTCCCTGGCCCGCCGACTCGCGCAGCGTCGCGAAACTCTGCGCCATGAAGTACGACGTGCCGCAGCCGACGACGGCGACGCGCTCACCGCGCTGGGGCAGGGCCCGCGCCACGCCCGGCTGGGCGACCAGGTCTGCGGCGCGACGCCACGTCTCGGGTTGGGAGGCTATCTCGGAGGCGACGTGCGACACGGTTCCTGCTCTCTGTCGGTGCGGTGTTCTTCCAGCTTTTCCACAGTGGTTCCGGGCAGCAGCCGGGAAGCCACGTCGTCGTCGTACTCGCCCGCCCACGGGCAGGCGACGGCGGCCGCCGAGACGGCCGCGCCCTGGGCGAGGACGTCCCGCCAGGGCGCGCGGGTGAGGAGCCCGTACGCGAGCACGGCCGCGAGGGCATCGCCGGCGCCGGTCGGGTTGCCGGACACCCGTTCGGGCGCACGGACGCTGTAGGCGGCCCCGCCGGTGACCGCCACGAATCCGTCCGAGCCGCGGGACACCACGCCGGCGGTGGCACCGCTTCGGACGAGCCGGTGCGCCACCGTGACGGCGTCCTCGCGGGTGCGTACCGAGCGTCCGAGCAGGTCGGCGGCCTCGTGGGCGTTCGGTTTCGCCAACGTCGGTCCAGCGGCCAGGGCATGCCGCAACGCGGCGCCGTCGGCGTCCACGATGGTCTCGGCCCCGGCGGCTCGCGCGATGGTGACGAGATCGGCGTACGCGGTCTCGGGTACGCCCGGCGGCCGGCTGCCGGACAGCACCACCACCCGCGCGGCCCGCACCCGCTCGGCGAACGCGTCCCGGAACGCCGCCCACTGCGCCTCGGTGACGTGCGGGCCAGGTTCGTTGAGGACGGTCGCCGTGCCCTGCGCGAGGACGGTCACCGTCCGACGGGTCTCCGCACCGAGGCGGGTGAACTGCGCCGGCACGCCGGCCGCCGCCAGTTCCGCTTCGATGTGCTCGCCGGAGGCACCGCCGAGCAGACCCAGGACCACTGTCTCGGCGCCCAGTTGACGCAGCACCCGGGCGACGTTCAGACCCTTGCCCCCGGCACGGGCGACCACGCCGGTGACCCGGTGCGACGTGTCCGGGACCAGTTGGGGAACGGTGTAGGTGATGTCCAGGGCCGGATTGAGCGCCACCGAGATGATCAGGTCACCCCGACCGCGGGCCCGGGGCGGGTCTTCGATCGTCATCTGGCCGCCTCCTCCGGCAGATGCCGGCTACACGAGCACGCATGATCTTTCGTGACATCCGAGCGCCTGTATCAATCAGGATGTTGCAGACCCTAGGATCTGACCCGACTGCCGTCAAGGTCTCCCAACCCGCTTCGAATTGGTGGAGGCCGTTGGGCTACCCCACCGGCACGAGGATCAGTGAGGTGTCGGAGTCGGTCGGTGAGCTGCCGCGCGTACGACACCGATCTTGCAGAAAGTTGCACGTGCTGCCTGCTGAGACCGCCACCGGCGCGACCCACCAGCGGTGGTCCTTGTCCTAGTCAGCACCGGGACCGATCCCGGTCCCGGGATGTGGTGATGGCCGATCGGACAGGGCGGCAACCCTGTCCGACGGGCCACGCGGGGATCAGCTCCCCGACGTCACCGGGGTTCCGGTGATCGCCAGGTCGGCCATCGTCGTCCAGGGACCCCGGGCGCCAGCCTCGCTCAGTGCCCGCAGCCGCACGTACCGGCCGCTGCGGAAAGCGCCGAACGGCACCACCTTCTGCGTCGACGTGTCGGCGAACGCCCCCGACGCCACCGGGGTGCCCCAGTTGCTCGGGCTGTCCGAGACGTACACCTCGTAGCGGCCGATCCGGCCGTTCACTCCCCCGTCCTGCCGTGGCAGGTACCGCAGCCCATCCATCCGGTACGTGGCACCCAGATCGATCTGGATCTCGTGCGGCAGGGGTGCGGCCGTCGACGACCAGGCGGTGTGCCAGAAGGTGGCCGGGTTACCGTCGAACGCGTTGGTGGCAGCGCCGTTCTCCGCGCTGGTCTCCTCGCTGTCGGCGTACACGAGGCGCCAGCCGTCCCTCGGGATCGGCGGCGGCGTCGTACTGGTGCCGGCGACCGGCAGCACGGCGCCGTCGATCCGGGTCTGGAACGCGGTGTTCCGCGCACCGGCCTTGATCCACAGAACTCCGTCCGCGTAGAACCATCCGCTGCTGGCCGAGTCGTAGGCGGCGCGCGTGCTCAGCGGCGGCAGCGTCCGGCCGGCGACCGTGACCGCCTGCGGAGCACCCGCCAGGTGCACGCTGAACTCGTAGGACCGCGACGACGGCTTACCGGCGTACGTGCCGGTGGAGGCGCCCACGTCCACGGTGACCGTTCCGGTGCCGGACGTCGGCGCAGTCATCTGGACCAGCTGGGTGGCATAGGCCCCGTTCCGGTAGGCGCGGGTGATGCCGTCGTCCTCGTAGAGCGTGAAGCTCGACGCGCCACGCGGATACAGGTCGTAGGTGAGTGTGGAGACCGGTTTCTCGCCGGTGTAATTCATCTGCGGCCACATCGGCACGATGGAACCGCCCTTGACGAACAGAGGCAGCCGGTCGAGCGGTGCGGCGTACCCGTTCAACGTGAGTGGCCCCTGGTACACCCGCCCGGTCCAGTAGTCGGTCCAGGTGCCGGCCGGCAGGTAGATGCCGTCGCGCAACTCGGTGTCGGAGACCACCGGCGCCACGAGGAAGGCATCGCCCGCCATGAACTCCCCGGCGGTGGCGTTGCCGCGGGCGACCGGGTCGTTGGGATACTCCAGCACCAGGGCCCTGGTCGCCGGCACGCCGGTCACGCTGGCCACGCGGCTCATCGTGTAGTGGTACGGCATCAGCCGCATCTTGAGCTGGAGGTACCTGCGGTTGATCGACAGGTACGGCTCGGCATAGCGCCAGGGCTGCTTGTCCTGGTAGCCGGGCGCCGGGTTGGTCGCGCCCCAGCCGGACATCGTCATGAAGGCCGGCGTGAACGACTTCCACTGCAGGTCCCGCACGTAGGTGTTCGGGCTGCCACCGAAGATTCCGTCGACGTCGCCGGTGGCGTAGTTGAAGCCGGACAGTCCCGCGCCGGCTACGGCCGGCACGGTCCACCGCATGTCGTCCCACCGGCCGTACGTGTCACCGGTCCAGACAACGGCGTTGCGCTGGCTACCGGCCCAGCCGTCGACGGTCCACACGTAGCGACGCGCGTCGGAGTTCCGCTCGATGCCGTCCACAGCCTGTTGCACACCACGGAACGCGTCGCGGTACCCGCCGCCCACCCAGGCGACGTCGGTCTTCACGCCGCGCGAGCCGGCGGTGCCGACCTCCGAGTCGATGGACCCGAGCCCGGCGGATGTCCACAGACCGGTCTGGAAGCCGAGTGCCTTGGCGCCCGCCACTGTCGACGGCAGGTCGGTGTAGCCGCAGCCGTACCCGTCGTTGGGCAGGAACCACCCGGACGGCATGTTCTTGGCCCGGGCTTCCCGCGCGTACGCCAGCACGTCGGGAGTCCGCTGATGCCCGGCCCGGTTGTGGTCGCCCTGGTAGGTGGGGTTGGACGCGTTGAAGCAGTCGGCGTTGCCGAGTTCGAGGCCCCACATCGGGCTCAGGAACGGCTTGCCGGTCACGTCGGTGTACGCGCCGAGCACCGCCTTGAGCGAATCACCCACGAAGTAGTACGCGTCGAAGCGTTCCTCGTTGTGGGTGGTGGTCACCGGTGCGGTGAAGCCGTAGGAGCCGGCTGCCCAGGTGTTGCGCAGGACGCCGTAGCCGTTGGTGGACAGGTAGAAGGGCGCCGGGCTGGCGTTCGTGTTCTCCCGCCACTGGTTGTCCACGGCGATGGGCACCGTCTTGTCGCGGAGCGCCCACTCGCCCAGCCGAAGGCCGGTGCCGTAGAACTGCTCGTCCGCGTCGCGTACCAGCCGCTGCGTGGTCCGGCCGGCGGACCAGTCCAGCGGTTGTGCCTCCCGCCAGACCGGCCGCCCGTCCGGGCGTAGAACCTGCATGGTCAGGGGGTTCTTGTTGATCCGGATGACCACCGCCGCGGTGGTGATGCGGAAGGCGGTGCCGTCGTCGGTCACCGTGCTGGCGACCCCGCCGAAGTCGGTCCGTACGGTGATCTCGTTCGCCGCCGGTTCGGTGAATGTGCCGTTGGGTGCCGCCCAGACGCGGAAGATGTCCGCGCGTGTCAGCGTCACCCGGATACGGGCGGCCGTGTTGGTGGCGATGGTGTACGTGTTCCCGGCCCGCGTGAGGCCGGTGGCGCTTCCCGGTGTGCCGGCATGAGCGGGTACGGCTTGCAGCATCGCGGCGAGCAGGATGAGGGCCACCACGGCGGCCCGGACGGCGGTGCGGGGGCGACGGAACGCGGGCAGCGATGACCAGATCATCGATTTCTCCCGGTGTGGTGAGGGGTCGACGCGGCTCCGGACATTCACGGGGGCCGATAAGCAGGGATGCTGCACCCACTTGACTCAAGATGCAAGAAATCAGCGACGATTTCGCATCAAGTTCCATCTTTGCCGTCGAGAGACGCTCGTCAGACCCGCACCACCTTCACCCCGGCCTGCTCGACGAGGCTCACCTGCTCCGGATCCGCCGCCCTGTCGGTGATCAGGGTGTCGATGTTGCCCAACGGACAGATCCGGTTGAAGCTCCGGCGGCCCAGCTTCGAGGCGTCCGCCACCACGATCGTTCGCGCGGCGCTGGTCACCATGACGTGGTTGACCGCCGCCTCGCCGTCGTTGTGCGCGCTGGCGCCGTGCTGGTGGTCGATCGCGTCCACCCCGAGCACGACCACGTCCAGCGCCACGGACGCGAGCATCGTCTCAGCGATACGGCCGACCAGCTCGTACGACTGCGGGCGGGCCGTCCCACCGGTGAGCACCACCCGGATGTGCGGCCGCACGATGAGTTCGTGGGCGATGTTCAGCGCGTTGGTCACCACCGTGTTCGCCGTCGTCTGCCCGTTCGGGTCGGTGCGCAGCGCGAGAGCCCGGCCCACCTCGGTCGTCGTGGTGCCCCCGTTGAGCCCCACCGTGCTCCCCGGCGGAATCAGTGCGACGGCTGCAGCGGCGATGCGCTGCTTCTCCGATGCCTGCCGGACCGCCTTGTAGCGCAGCGGCAGGTCGTAGGACACGTTCGTGACGACCACGCCGCCGCGGGTACGCGTCACCAACTGCTGCGTGGCGAGCTCGTCGAAGTCACGTCGGACGGTCGCCGTGCTCACGCCCAGCTCGCGGGCGGTGGACTCGATGTCGAGCTGACCCTCGACCGCGACCATCTCCAGGAGCCGGTGCCACCGCTCGCGCTGGTTCACGTCTCACTCCGGTCGCTCGGCCCGCCCATGCGCCCATCCTTGCATCCCTGATGCAAAGTTCCGTACCGCACCACGGCGGAGCGGGCCTGGGAGCACGGGGTGGACATCACGCGTCGGCGAGCCGCCAGTGCTGGGAGGCGCTGCCGGTGTCGCTCTGCTGCACGATGGCGGCACCGTTGGTGGTCGCCCCGCCGGCCACGGCGAGGACCTTGCCGGTCTGCACGTTGACGAGTTTCACGAAGTCGCCGGTGGCGGTGACGACCCGCCACTGCTGGTTGCCGCCGCCGGTCGCGCTCCACTGGATGACCCGCGCCCCCTCAGCCGTGGAGCCGGCCTCGACGTCCGCCAGCAGCCCGGAGTTGACGCTGGTCATCGTGGTGACGCCACCCACCGCGCCAGCCATCAACCACGCCTGGTTGGTCCCGCCGTTGGGGGTCCACTGGATCAACTGCACGCCGGTGACCCGGGACAGGTCCGGCACGTCGAGGGCCTTGCCGCTGGCCCGGTTGACCACCGTGTGGCGGACGGCGCCCGACTGGCCGCTCAATGTGGCCTCGAAGGAGATCGGCTGCGCCTGCACCTGGTGCAGGTCGAAGACGACGATCTCGTTGGCCCCCACCCGCAGCCACGGCGCCGGACAGTAGAGCCGCTGCTGTGGCCCCACCTTCCAGTAGCGGCCGAGGTTACGACCATTGACCCAGACCACGCCCTTGGTCCACCGGGACATGTCGAGGTACGTGTCGCCGGTCTGGGTGAGATTCACCGTGGCCTTGAAGAAGATGCCGGGCCGCGAGCTGTTGGTGATCACCGGACGGAGGCCGGCCACGTACGCCTCGTCGACGGGCAGCAGGTGGGTCTGCCAGTTGGTCAACGTGCCGGTCAGGGTGCCCGCGTCGACGAGCGACACCCGTTCCGTGATGCCCTTGCGGTCGACCAGGGCCTGGCCGAAGTTGTTGCGGCCCATTCCCTCCACCAGGATGTCGAGCGTGGGACTGCCACTGGCCGAGGTCTTCAACGCCAGCGGCGCGTCCTGCACGATCACCCCGAGCGGGGTCGTGTAGGCCGCCGGGAGGTTGCTCCGGGACAGACCGCCCTGGAAGACGCCGTCGAGGAACACCGTCGCGTAGTCGCGCACCGACCTGATGTCCAGCGTCGCCCGGGTGTAGCCGGGCAGGACCCGGCGGTACAACATGAAGCCGGAGTTCTGGCCGTACATCTCCATCGGTTGGGGGTTCGTCTGCGTCGACAGCGCGGCCGGCAGGTTGTCCCACAGCGAGGCGTACGGCGTCGGCACCACCGCCTGAGCGCCGGTACGCACGATGGTGGGGTTCGGCGCGGGCACAGCCGGCAGCGTCACCCCGAGGGCCGTGCCGATGATCTCGCGGTAGGTGGGGTACAGCCGCGACGGGCCGCCCTGCTCGTTGATCGGCGCGCCGTAGTCGTAGCTGGTGATGTCCGCCTGGTAGCCGGTCCCGTTGTCGGCGGCGTTCGCACCCGCGGAGTACCCGAAGTTCGTCCCGCCGTGGATCATGTAGAGGTTGAATGACAGCCTGCCGGCCATCAGGCCCCGCAGCTGGGTGGAGATGTCGGTGTTCGACCCGGCAAAGCCACCGTCGCTCCAGTGCGTCAACCAGCCCGTGTAGAGCTCGCCAGACATGGCCGGGACGGTCGGGAAGGACTGCCGGGCCGCGGCGATGGCCGCCGCGTCACCACCACTGAGTGCGATCGCACCGCCGGTCACGACCGTTCGGTTGCCCTGCACCTGGCCGAGCCCGTCCTCGGTGTAGAACGGCCCGGTGATCCCGGCGGCCAGCCACAGTTGCCGCAGTTCCTCGAGATAGACGGCATCGCTGCCGTACGACCCGTACTCGTTCTCGATCTGGACCATCAGGATCGGCCCACCGTTGGCCACCATGAGCGGCCTGACCTGCGCGGCGAGCGCGTTGACGTAGCGCGTGACGGCCGCCATGTAGTTGGGGTCGGAGGCGGTGCGGACCCGCAACCTGATGTTCGGGTTGCGCAGCAGGTACGGCGGCACGCCACCGAGGTCCCACTCGGCGCAGACGTAGGGGCCGGGACGCAGCAGCACGTACATGCCCTCGGCCTGACACAGCCGGATGAAGCCGGCGATGTCCCGCCGGTCGGTGGTGAAGTCGAAGACGCCCGGCCGTTCCTCGATGTGGTTCCACATCACGTAGATGGCGATCGTGTTCATGCCCATCGCCTTGGCCATCTGGATCCGGTGACGCCAGTACTGCACCGGGATGCGGGACGGGTGCATCTCCCCGCTGCGGATCTGGAACGGCTGACCGTTGAGCAGGAAGTTGCTGCCATCGGCGGAGAACCCGAAGACCTGTGCCGCGGCCGCAGCACCGGCCGGGCCGCCCGACGCCAGCATCGCCGCGAACGGACTGAGCACACCCAGGGTGAGGAGTTGGCGCCGTTGCATGGTGTCTCCTTCGGACAGGCATCGTCGGCACGCCGGTGGCGGCCGAGGGCCGGACGGGCCGGATCGCCAGCGTGTCGACAATGATCGATGTAGAGCGAGCCTGCCAGACGATGCAACAAGATGTAAATATCTAAGCTCGCTTTGCACCTTCGATCATCTGCGTCCGCAATGGAGCCCGCACGCCCGCATCTGGCAGCCGCCACGGGTACCCGAGCGTCGATCTATTGACGACCCGCCCGGCGCCCCTTAGCGTCTTGGACGTCAGATATCCGACGTCTTATGGCTAACTTCTCCGTTCCTCACCCCCGTCCCCGGAAGGACATCCCCCGTGTCTCCTGTCCGAGTACTGACGCGCCGAGTGACGGCGGTCGTGGTCGCCGTCCTCGGCGTGGCCGCGATCCTGCCCGCCACGCCAGCTCACGCCGCCCCCGCCGGTGTGAGCGCGACGGCCAGCGCCGACTGCACGACCGGCCGGCTCAACCTGCGGCTCACCAACGGCAGCACCACCTCGCAGACCTTCACCGTCACCTGGCCGGGCCGCACCAACTCCCCCTGGACCCGCACGGTCGCCGCTGGCAGCAGCAGTAACGAGCTGTACTGGACACTGCCGGCGGGCACGGCGTACACGCTGCGCACGACCACGCCGACCGGACTGGACGACACCTCCGCCGGCATCTTCCACTGCGGCACCGGCATGTCCGCGGTCGCCAGCTACGACTGCACGGCCGGTCGGCTCCAGCTCGCGGTGGAGAACCGCACCACCACCGCCCGAGACTTCACAGTCGCCTGGCCCGGGCGCACCGGATCCCCGTGGACGCGCACCATCGCCGCCGGCGGCAACTACCTGCACTACTGGACGGTCGGCGCCGGCACCGCGTACACCCTGCGGGTCACCGCCCCCGGTTTCGACAGCACCCTGCGGGGAACCGCCGGGTGCGGCCTGGCCGCCGGCACCCCGCAGATGAACGCCACGACGGTCATCAGCACGCAGTCCGTCATCCGCAACCTCAACGGGCCCAACGGCCGCTACGACGGCACCTCCGCCTCGGTCCGCATCCCGGGCATGGCCGTCACCAACAACGGCACCGTCATCGCCGTCGCGGACGCCCGGATCAACGGCTCGTACGACCTGGGTGGCGGCACCAACAACATCCAGATCGCCATGACCCGCAGCACCGACGGCGGTCGCACCTTCGACCAGCCGCGCATCATCCACGCCCCCGCCACCACGAGCGAGGGAGCGGGCGACCCCAGCCTGCTGGTGGACCGCAAGACCGGCGTCGTCTACTGCTTCTACACCTACTCCCCCAAGCCGGGCATCAGCTTCTGGTCCGGCTCATCCGGTCTCAACACCGCGAACGACCCGAACAGCCTGCACCTGCAATACATCACCAGCAGGGACAGCGGTGCCACCTGGAGTGCCCCGGTCGAGCTGAACCCGACCATCAAGGTGCCGACGTGGCAGCAGGCGTTCTTCTCCTCCGGTCACGGCATCCAGAGCAGCACCGGGCGCCTGATCCAGCCGTTCGTCTACCGGGACGGTGCGGGTCTCACCCAGACCGGCAACATCTACAGCGACGACAACGGCGCGACGTGGCAGCGCGGTGGACCCGCCGGCGGCAACATCAACGAGAGCAAGGCGATCGAGCGTGGCACCGGGGCGATCGTGCAGAACATGCGGCACAACAGCACCCGTAGCCGGTTCTACTCCACCTCCACCGACGGCGGCGCGACGTTCGGACCGGCCACGGCCAGCGCCCTGCTGACCGATCCGCTCTGCAACGCCGACGAGATCTCCTACCTGCGCCCGTCGGAGCTGGGCACGAACGGCGCGCCGGTGCGGACCCGTACCGCGCTGTTCAGCAACAACGCGGCCCCGGCCGCGCGCAACGACCTCACCGTCCGGCTGTCCACCGACGACGGTGCGAGCTGGCCGGCGCGGGCACTGGTCAAGCCCGGCGGTGCGGGCTACTCCACGATGGCCGTGCTGAACGACGGCACGATCGGCAACCTGTACGAGGTGGGCAACACCGGAGGCATCTTCTTCGCCCGCTTCACACTGGACTGGGTCAAGGGCGCCTGATCCGCGAAACTCCCGTCCCCGGTGCCGGCACCCCGCCGACACCGGGGACGGCTCTTTTCCCCGGCCACCGCTCAGCCGGCATCGTCGACGGTGCGAATCACCTCCCCGGTGTCCAGCCGGGGCAGACGCTCGTGCGAGGCCCCGGGGCCGGTGCCCGAGATTGAGCAGGAGCAGCACCTCGTGGCGACCGTCGGGGAAGAACTCCCGCCGCACGCCTGCGGCGTCGAAGCCCGCCATCGGGCCGGCGGCGAGACCCGCCGCGCGGACACCGACGATCAAATAGCCGATCTGCAGGGTGGCGTTGAACCGGGCCTGCTCGACCCGCGCCGCCCGGTCGGCCAGCCAGTCCCGCGCCTGCGGACGGTGCGGATACAGCTCGGGCAGCCGCTGGTGGAAGTCCACGTCGGCGGCGAGGACCGCTGTCAACGGAGCGATGGCCGTCCTGGCCCGGTTGCTGCTGGAGACGTACGGTACGACGTGGTCGGTGCGCTCACACCTCGACCGCCGTGGTGTAGCCGCCCTGGTGGTGCACCAACGGTGCGCCGTCCCCGCCGTCGCCCAACGCGAGTGGCTCGGCGATCACCAGCGTGTGGTCGCCGGCCGGCACCCGGTGCACCACCCGGCAGAGCAGCCGAGCCAGCACTCCGGTCAGCAACGGCACCCCGAACGGCCCCGGCGTCCAGTCCGGGTACGCGGCGAACCTGTCGATGCCGCTGGTGGCGAAGACGGCGGCGGCCTCCCGTTGCCCGGCGGCCAGCAGGTGCACCGCGACGTGCTCGGCTCGGGCCAGCACCGGCCAGCTCGACGACGCCGTCCCGAGGCAGAACGAGACGAGAGGTGGATCCAGCGACACCGAAGTGAACGAGGTGGCGGTGAACCCCGCCCGGACCGGTGCGCCAATCCCACCCAGGCAGGCGGGGTCGGTGGCGCGGGCAACGGCGGTGACCACTGTGACACTGGTGGCCTGCCGACGCAGCAGGCCACGGAACAGGTCCCGGCTCACCGGCCGCAGCTCGGCGGCGTCCGCCGTCGGACGCTCCACCGTGGTCACGCCGACACCAGGGTGACGCGCCTCGCGTGCCGGACCAGGTCGACGTGCACACGAGCGGTAAGGAGAAGCTCATCCCGCTGCGACATGACCTCATGTTGCCGGGCACGGGATCGAGCGGTCAACGGCCTTCCAGCAGATGAGACTTCCGCCGCTGCCGATGTTACGGGAGTGCCCTCAGCAGCGTTTACCGCGCCGCAACACCTATCTGTTGGATAGAGATTCGGGTACGCGGCGGAGCAGTGTCCAGGACGGACATTGAGAGGGTTTCAAAAGTTGTCGGTTCGGGCATGTTCGATCTCGACACGGCAGGGAACGGTGACGAGGGGAGACCTCCGATGGGCCTCATGTTTCGCAAGCGCAAGAAGTACGGTCCGATCATCCTGAACTTCACCGAGAACGGCTTCTCCTCGTGGAGCATCAAGATCGGTCGCTGGTCCTGGAACTCGAAGGCCAAGGCGCACCGGGTCGACCTGCCGGGTCCGCTGTCTTGGAAGCAGGACAAGTCCCGGTCGTAATCATCCCGGGAGTCGAGCGGGGTGCCGGTGATTCACCGGCACCCCGCTCGGCGTCTGTGGGGGTGCGGGATGCTCAGCGCGCCAGGGCGATGATCTCGTCGCCGGCCAGCCGGCCAGCGTCGCGGTCGCGCCGCACCTCACCCGCGTCGAGCAGGTCGGCGAGCGCCCGGTTGGCGTCGGCGGCACGGTAGACGGTCGCGGTGAGGGTGTGCCGGCGCAGTTCGGTGACCGGCCGCGACCCGCCCTCGCGCAGCTCGGCCAGCAGCTCGCGGATCAGTGGTTCGAGGTCGGGATCGCCGGTCACGTCGACAGTCGCGCCCATCGGGTCGGCCGGGTCGCGGTAGCGCACGTCGAGATCCGCGCCGATCGCCCAGAGCGCGTCGCGGACCGCCTCCAGGCTCCGGTCGGAGCGGCTGCCGAATGCGATCACGCCGGCCCCGTCGCCGTCCGGCAGCACCGGCGCCACCTCGGCGACCAGGGGGAAGCCGGCGGAGACGAGCGCGTCACGGGCGCTGTCGCCGGTGTGCAGCAGCAACTCTCCGGTGCGACCGTTGGTCGCGGCGGTGAGCAGTTTCGGCGTCACGGCGCCGGGCAGGTCCACGAAGGAGAACAGCGGGGCGCCAGCGGCCCCGGCGGCCTTCACGGCGACCGGAAGCCGGTATGGGTCACCGGGCAGAAGGTGCACGGTGACCTCGGCGGGCAGCTCCGCCTCGATCGGGCCGAGTCGGGCCGGCAGGTCGGCGGCGCCGTCGGCCAGCACCAGCACCGTCACCTGCCGGCCGCGCACCTGGTCGCCGTGCGCGGCGACCAGGCGCAGCGCGGCCTCCGCGCTGCCCGCGGTCGTGCCCGCGAGTGCGACGGTGGCCCGCCGGGAACGGTGCAGGGCCGCGGGCAGCCAGGTCGTCAACTGGCGGACCAGCAGCTCGCGGAGGAAATCAGTGGTCCGGTCGGTCGGCATCGGTCCGTTCTACCGTACGACCGATCAGGCCGGGACGGAGATCCCCACTCCGCCCTTGGTCTGCCCGCCGTAGCGCTGCCGCTCGGCGTCCAGGTCGAGCCGACCGATCTGCTTGCGGGCGGCCAGCGCGCTGTCGTCGAGCAGGTCGGCGGGGATCAGCCAGACGATCTCGAACTCCAGACCGTCCGGGTCCTTGCCGTAGAGGCTCTTGGTCGTGCCGTGGTCGGAGGTGCCGGCCAGCGCGCCGGCGGCGGCGAGTCGCTCGGCGGTGGCGGCCAGCTCGTCGAGGGTGTCCACCTCCCAGGCGAGGTGGTAGAGGCCGACGGTGGCTCGACCGGCGGTCGACCGCCCGGCGGCGGCGCCGATCTCGAACAGGCCGAGGTCGTGGTCGTTGGTGGAGTCGGGGGCCTGGAGGAAGGTGGCACCCCGGAAGCCGTCCGGGGTCATCGCCACCGGGCGGAAGCCCAGCACGTCGCTGTAGAACGCGACACTGCGGGCGAGGTCACTGACGTAGAGGACCGCGTGGTTGAGCCGGTGGATACCCATGACCCGAGACTAGCGCGGTTTTGTTGAACGTTCAACTATAGGGGATATGATGGCTGTCATGACCCGCTGGCTGGACCCCGACGAGCAACGCACCTGGCGCGCGTACCTCACCGCCTCCCGGGTGCTGATGGACACGCTCGACCGCGAGCTGCAACGCGAGGCGGGCATGCCGCACGCGTACTACGAGATCCTGGTCCAACTCTCCGAGGCCCCCGGCCGCCAACTGCGGATGAGCGAGCTGGCCCAGGCCGCCGGCTCGTCGCGCAGCCGGCTGTCGCACGCCGTGGCCCGGCTGGAGGCCGCCGGCTGGGTGCGCCGCGAGGAGTGCCCCACCGACCGACGAGGGCAGATCGCGGTGCTCACCGACGAGGGTTTCGCCACCCTCGCGGCCGCCGCGCCCGGCCACGTCGAGGGGGTACGACGGCACCTGTTCGACGCGTTGAGCCCCGCCCAGGTCGACCAGCTGCGCCGGATCAGCGAGACGTTGGCCGAGCACCTGACCGGATCCTGACCAATCGACACCGGCGCGGGTCTTGTACTTACCGTCGTCGGATGAGCACGATGGGGCGTGTCTTCCGGCTTCGGCGAACTGACTGATCAGGCGCACCACCTCGTGTCGGCCGGTGATCTGGCCGGCGCGCAGCAGTTGCTCTCCGACGCGCTCACCGACGCCGACCCCCGCCCGGCCAACGCAACCGGAGAGCTGGCCGAGGCGGCCAGCCTCCAGGCGCGGGTGCTGGTGGCTCTCGGTGAGCCGCACTCGGCCCGGGGGTGGGCCGCGTTCGCGTACGCGGCCACCACCCGACTGCACGGCCGCTCCGACCCGCGCACCGTGGCCGCCGCGGCGACCCTGGCCGCGGTGCTGCACCGGGTCGGCAGCCATTCGAGGGCCGCCCGGCTCTACCAGGAAGTCATCATCGAGCTGACCGCACAGGACGGTCCGGAGTCGCTGCGGGTGCTCGCGGCGCACGCCGACCTGGCCACCGTCGAGTACGCCCGCGGGCAGTGCACGGTGGCCCGTGACCGGCTCCAGGATGCCTGGGAGCTGCACCGCGAGGTGTACGGCGACGGGCACCCCAGCGGCATCAAGATGCTGGCGCGGCTCGGGGCGATGCAGCGGGACTGCGGGCAGTTCGCCGAGGCGCACGACAACCTGGCGCTGGCCCGCGAGCTGTGCCGGCAGCACCTGCCCGCCGACGACCCGCTGGCGGCACAGGTGGCGACGCTGGCCCGGGCGGCGGCCAACCCCGACCATGCCTGCGCCGACGACACGCCCACGGCCCGGGACACCCCGGTGGTGCCGGCCGCCCGTGTCCCTCCGCACCGCGACGACCCGGGCGACTCCGACTACGACCCGCCCGCGCCTCCCCCGCACCACACCGGGGCGGCGGCGGGCGGCGGATCCGTTCCGAACCCCCGGGTGCCTGCCGACGAACCGGTCGGGCCGGCGGGCACCAGATGGCCACCCGAGCCGACGAGCGAACCCTCGTCGTACACCACCGACACCCCGGTGCCCCCGTCCGTGGTCGGGCTGGCCGGCGGCACGGAGGAGCAGTCCGGGGTTTACAGGCTGCGCCGGGCCGACGCGCACCCGCCGTCCGACCCGTACGAGCCGTCCGACCCGTACGCGCCACTTGAGCCGTACACACCGTCCCGGCTGCTGCCGGTGCCCGTGCACCGGGTGCCGTCGGCGCAGCGCAAGCGGCTGGTGCCGGTGCTGGTGGCCGGCGTGGTCGTGGTCCTGCTCGGCGCCGCCGCCGTGATCGCCGGGGTGGCCCAGGTCGACGGCGACGACGAGCCGGCCCCGCCCCCGGCGAGCGGCTCCCCCAGCGCCACCTCACAGGCCAGCACCGCCTCACCGGCCAGCACCGCGCCCGCCTCCACCGGCACCCCGCCGCCGTCGGCTGGCCCCGCGGCACCGCCCGGCAGCCCGCCCGGCGCGGTGACGCTGCGCGACAGCCGGGACAGCATCGCGCTGAACTGGACCTACCCTGCCGGCAGCGAGGGCCCGGTGGTCATCGCGGGTGGCCGGACCGGCCAGGACCGCAACGTCTTCGCGACGCTGCCCGCCGGCACCACCAGCTACGTCATCTACGCGCTCAACCGCACCAACGACTACTGCTTCACGGTCGCCGTCGTCTGGTCCACCGACACCGTCGCCAGCTCCGAGCAGGTCTGCACCCGCCGCCGCTGACCCGCCAGGCACGCCCAGCCGACCACACCCTCGCCGGCCAAGCCCTGCCGGCCCCGCCCTGCCGACCTCACTCACCGTGGCTTGCCCACTGACAAGACTGCCGTGACATTGCGTCACCTCCGGCGCACCCAGCCACAACATCCCACCCCGCCTTTGCTCTGCATACCTCGATGCACCACCGCGGACGAACAGCTGAGACGTCGCGGCAGCCGCTTCGACAGGCATCGGCGAGGTATCACGCTACGTAGCTGTCGCGTCCGCGGGTGCAGAGCAAAGGGGTGATCGGGGGGTGGGTGGGGGCAGGCTCGCCGTCACGGACCGTCAATCTGTGGCCCAGGGCCGTCCTCGCCCGGAAACGCTGGCAGCAGCAGACACACTCGCAGCCCGCACTGCTCCGGCGCGTCGGTCAGGCTGATGCTGCCGCCCGCACGTCGAACCAGCTCCCGGACGATGGCCAGCCCCAGGCCGGCGCCCCCGTCGTCGCGGGCCCGTCCGTCATCCAGCCGGGTGAACCGATCAAAGACCCGCTCCCGGTCCGCGACCGGGATCCCCGGGCCGTCGTCGGTCACCGTCACCAGGTGGTACGCCCCGGAGCCACGCCCGTCCGTCGACGCCGCCTCGGCGGCGAGCACCACACTGCCGTACGCGTGCCGGACCGCGTTGTCGACCAGGTTGGCCAGCACGCGCCGCAGCTCGTCGGCGTTGCCGGTCGTCCAGAGCGGGCCCGGCGGCGGCGTCAACCGAACCGGCGGCGACGGGTAACGGGCGGCGACCTCGGCCAGCAGCGCGCCCAACTCCACCGGGCCGACGCCCCGGGTCGGTGGCGCTTCGTCCAGGCGGGCCAGCAGCAGGAGGTCGTCGACCAGCCGGCTCAGTCGCTCGGTGTCGGTGAGCAGGTTGGTGGTGACGGCCGTCCAGTCCGTCCGGTCGGCGAGACGCTGGGCCACCTCCAGCTCGGTCCGGATGTTGGTCAACGGACTGCGCAGCTCGTGTGCGGCGTCGGAGACGAACGCCCGCTGGCGGATCCGGGCCGATTCCAGCCGGTCCAGCATGCCGTTGAGGGTGACCGCCAACCGGTGGATCTCGTCGGCCGACGCGGGCACCGGCAACCGGCCGGCGCCGGCCCGCCCGGTGATCTCCTCGGCGCCTTGGCGGAGCGCCTCGACCGGGCGCAGGGTCGCGCCCACCACCCGCCACGCCACGGCGGCCAGCACGGCCACCAACAGGGGGAACGCCACCAGCAGGATGGTCCGGACGACGTGCGCGCTGTGCCGCACGTCGGCCATCGAGCGGGCGACCAGCACGGTGAGCGGGTCGGCCGCGGTGCCGGCGGGAACGGTGACCACCCGGACCGGACCGGCGAGCCCGACCCGCTCGGCCGGCACGTCCAGGCGCTGGCGGCGGTCCCGGTCCAGCCGCTCCGGGCGGACCATCGGCACCAGCCGGTCGGCGTCGATCGAGGCGGCCCTGATCCGCCCCTGCGCGTCGACGACCTGGACGCGCACCTGGCCACCGGCCACCGGCAGCGGGTCGGGCAGCGCGTCCTCGGCGGCGAGCAGGGCGACCGCGTCGGCGGTCCGGAACGCCTCGGTGTCGACCGTCCGCTGGAGCACGAAGCCGAGCGCGCCGAGCAGCACCACCCCGCCCAGGGCGAGGCCGATGGTGAGGCCGAACACTCCGAGCGCCATGAGCCGCCCCCGCAGCCCGAGCACCGGCATCCAGCCGAGCCACGCCCGGCGGGCACCCACCGGGGCGTCGGCGGTCACGTCGCCAGCCGGTAACCGGCGCCCCGGACCGTCTCCAGCCGGTCGCGGCCGAGCTTGCGGCGCAGGTAACCGACATACACCTCGACGGCGTTCGGCGCGGTCTCCACGCTCGCGTCCCAGACGTGGTCCAGCAGCTCGGTCTTGGAGACGACCTGGCCGGGCCGGCGCATCAGGTAGTCCAGCAGCGCGAACTCCCGCGCGGTCAGGGTCACCTCGTCGTCGGCCCGGGTCACCCGTCGGCGGGCCGGGTCCAGTCGCAGGTCACCGACCGCCAGCACCGCCGGGCGTTCCGGCGCGCCCCGGCGCAGCAGCGCCCGCAACCGCGCCAGCAGCACCACGTACGAGAAGGGTTTGGTCAGGTAGTCGTCGGCCCCGCAGTCGAGGCCGTCAGCCTGGTCGTACTCGCCGTCCTTGGCGGAGAGCATCAGCACCGGCAACCAGTGCTGCTCGGCCCGCAGCCGCCGGACCAGCTCGTAGCCGGAGAGGCCGGGCAGCATCACGTCGAGGATCATCGCGTCGTACCCGCCGTGCCGGGCCGCGTCCAGGCCGGCCGGACCGGTCCCCGCCACATCCACCGCGAACCCCTCCGCCTGGAGGCCGCGCTGCAGGGCGGCCGCCAACCGGGCTTCGTCCTCCACTACCAGCAAGCGCACGGTCCAAGGGTGCCACCCGGGTCAAACGTGCTGGTCCGGCGTCCTCAGCACACTCACAGCGCACAGGGAGGAGGATGTGCGGAGGAGGTGTCACCATGTCCGTTCTGAGAAGCCGTCCCGTCCTTCGTTGGCTGGTCCCGGCCACGGCTGCCGTCGCCGTCATCGGCGGGGGCGCGGCGATCGGCACGTTCGCCGCCGAGGCGGAGCCGAGCCTGCCACCGCGTACCGCGGCCCAGCTTCTGGTCGATCTGCAGACCTCCCGGCTGGAGGGGTTGTCCGGGACCGTCGTGCAGCGCGCCGATCTCGGCCTGCCACCACTCGTCGGGCTGGTCTCCGGCAATGAGCTGACCACCATGCTGACTGGCACGCACACCCTGCGGGTCTGGTATTCCGGCCCGGATCAGCAGCGGGTCGCGCTGCTGGACACCCTGGGCGAGCAGGACGTGATCCGCAACGGCCGGGACGTCTGGACCTGGCAGAGTCGCAGCAACACCGCCAAGCACCTCACGCTGGGCGGCGACGCCGGAAAGCCGGTCCCCGACGCGGCGGCGACCATGCCGGCCACCCCGCAGCAGGCCGCCGACCTGGCGTTGGGCGCGATCGACCCGAGCACCGAGGTCAGCGTCGGCCGGTCGGCCACGGTCGCCGGCCAGGACGCCTACGAGTTGGTGCTCCAGCCGCGCGACAAGGACTCACTGGTGCACCAGTTGCGGATCGCCATCGACGCCAAGCAGCACGTGCCGCTGCGCTTCGAGGTGCTCGCGAAGGGCAGCGACCGGCCGGCGTTCGAGATGGCCTTCACCCAGGTCGACTACCGCCGCCCGGACGCCGACCAGTTCACCTTCAACCCGCCGCCCGGTGTGACCGTCACCGAGGAGAAGGCAGAGCGGTCGGCCGCCGGCCCGGGTGCCGGCAAGCCTGGCCACGCCGCACCCTCGGGTGAGCCGCAGGTGCGTACGGTGGGCTCCGGCTGGACGACCGTGCTGGTCGGCCGCCTCGACGGGCTCGAAGGCGGCCCGAAGACCTCCGCGAAGCCGGTTACGCCACCGGCCGGCTCGCCGGACGTGGACATGTCGAAGCTGCTCGGTGGGCTGCCGGCGGTCAGTGGTGACTGGGGCAGCGGTCGGCTCTTCAGCAGCAAGCTGTTCAGCGTGCTGCTCACCGATGACGGGCGGGTGCTCGCCGGAGCCGTCACCCCGGAGCGGCTGTACCAGGCCGCGCGCGGCTGATCCACACGGTGTTCGCGCCGGGTCGACCTGACGGTCGGCCCGGCGCTTCGCTGCCGTGGACGCCCGGTCAGCGGGCGGAGGTCACGCCGAGTGCGGTGAGGTAGGCGTCGGCGAGGACCGCGTGGCCGGGCAGGTGCGGGTGGACCCGGTCGTCGGCCCAGCGCGTCGCCGGGCTCACCGCCAGCACCCGGTCGAACGCCGCCTGGTTGGCCACGTGCACCGCGTCGAACTCGGTGGCCAGCCCCGCCACGACCGCCGCGTACCGGTCCGTGTCGGCGCGTTGCGGGACGCTCCGGTCCGCCTCGATGAAGAACGGGTCACCGAGGATCAGTCGGCAGCCGGTGGCGGCAACCGCCCGTCGAAGCAGGTCACGCAGGGTGCGCTCGTACTCCTCGATGCCGACTGCCTCATCCGGCCGGTCACCGTAGTGCCGCCAGATGTCGTTGATGCCGATCAGCACCGCGAGCCAGTCGGGGCGCTCGCCGATGGCGTCGTCGTCCCACCGGGCGGCCAGGTCCCGCACCGTGTCGCCGCCCACACCCCGGTTGACCCACTCCAGCTCCAACTCGGGGTGCCGTGCGTCGACCAGGGCGCGCACGAGGCTCACGTATCCGCTGCCGTAGGGCGCGGCGACGTCGCGTCGACCACAATCGGTGATGCTGTCCCCGATGAAGACCACCCGTTGCCCGGTCCGCAGGATCATCCGCCGCCACCTCGCGATCACCGGCGCGCCGACCCGTCCGGCTTGGTGAGAGCCGACGCAACGCGCTATCTTCAACAGTTCGAGGACACAAAAAAGAACGGCTATAAGCCGTTCCTGCAAAGGATTCTAATCTTTAGGGAGACGGCTTGTCAAGGCACTCCGGCGGTTCCGGCGAATTGCCGCTCGACGACGAGATCGGTCGCGAGCAGGAGTACGTCTCGATGCTCTACGACCGGCTGGATGGGCTGCGTGAGCAGGCCGCCCACCGGCTCACCGCCGAGCTGCGCAACACCGGCGGCACCCTCCAGGACCGCTCGCAGCGCGACAGCTCGGTAGCGATGTACGCCGATCAGGTCGAGCAGTTCTCCGCCGTGGAGAATGGGCTCTGCTTTGGCCGCCTCGACGGTGACGACGACTCCCGCCGCTACATCGGCCGGATCGGCATCTTCGACACCAGCGGTGACTACGACCCGCTGCTGATGGACTGGCGGGCTCCGGCAGCCCGCCCGTTCTACCTCGCCACCGCCGCCAACCCGCAGGGCGTACGCCGGCGCCGGCACCTGCGCACCCGGCAGCGGAAGGTCACGGGCCTGAACGACGAGGTGCTCGACATCGACACCGCCGCACCCGGCGGCCACGAGGAGCTGACCGGCGAGGCGTCCCTGCTCGCCGCGCTCAACGCGGGCCGGACCGGCCGGATGCGCGACATCGTCGAGACCATCCAGGCCGAACAGGACCAGATCATCCGCGCGGAGCTGCCGGGGGTCATGGTGGTCCAGGGCGGTCCCGGCACCGGCAAGACCGCTGTCGCGTTGCACCGGGCGGCGTACCTGCTCTACACCCACCGACGCGAACTCTCCAGCCGGGGCGTGCTGCTGGTCGGCCCGAACGCGACCTTCCTGCGCTACATCTCCCAGGTGCTGCCGACGCTGGCGGAGACCGGCGTGCTGCTGCGTACCCAGGCTGATCTCTTCCCGGGCGTGAGCGCCCAACGGACCGAACCGGCCGAGACCGCGGCGCTGAAGGGCCGGGCTGTGCTCGCCGAGGTCCTGGCGCTGGCCGTGCGGGACCGGCAGTGGGTGCCGGACGAGCCGCTGGAGATCGAGGTCGAGCGGGAGACGCTGACTCTCGACCCGGAGATCGTGCGGGCCGCCCGGGACCGGGTACGCCGCGTCGACCGCCCGCACAACCTGGCCCGCGCGCTGTTCGACGTGGAGATCGTGCACGCCATCGCCGACCAGGTGGCCGAGCGGATCGGCGCCGACCCGCTGGGCGGGGACAACCTGCTCGACGAGGCGGACCGGGCCGAGATCCGCCGCGAGCTGCGCGAGGAGACGGAGATCCAGGCCGCCCTGGACCGGCTGTGGCCGGTGCTCACCCCGCAGCGGCTGCTCGCCGACCTGTACGCCGACCCGGAGCGCATCGCCGCCGCCACGCCGATGCTGACCGAGGACGAGCGGGCGCTGCTGCGGCGGGAGCCGGGTGGGTGGACGCCGGCCGACGTGCCGCTGCTCGACGAGGCCGCCGAGCTGCTCGGCGAGGACGAGCGCGCCGCCGCCGCCCGGCGGGACCGCATCCGGATGATGGAACGGGAGTACGCCGAGGGCGTGCTGGAGATCGCCCGGGGTTCCCGCTCGATCGACGTCGAGGACGAGGCCGAGGGCGGTGAGATCCTCGGCGTCACCGACCTGATCGACGCGGACCGGCTGCTGGAGCGGCAGGAGGAGGCCGACCGCCTCACCACCGCGCAGCGGGCCGCCGCCGACCGGACGTGGGCGTTCGGCCACGTCATCGTGGACGAGGCACAGGAGCTCTCGCCGATGGCGTGGCGGCTGCTGATGCGCCGCTGCCCGAGCCGGTCGATGACGATCGTCGGGGACGTCGCTCAGACCGGCGCGCTCAGCGGCACGCCCTCCTGGGCGGATGCCCTGGCCCCGTACGTCGCCCAGCGGTGGCGGCTGACCGAGCTGACGGTCAGCTACCGCACCCCTGCCGAGATCATGGCGGTCGCCGCCGAGGTGCTGGCGGAGATCGACCCGGCGCTGCGTCCGCCGCGCTCGGTGCGGGAGAGCGGCGTACCCCCGTGGGACCGCGCTGTGGCCGACGAGCGGTTGGCGGCGGAGCTGGTCGCCGAGGCCGCCCGCGAGGCGGCCCGGTTGACCGAGGGTCGGCTCGGCGTGCTGGTGCCGGCCGGCCGGGTGGGTGAGTTGGGCGCGGCCGTGACAGCGGCCCTGCCGGAGGCCGCCGTGGGCGAGCACCCCGAGCTGGAAAGCCGGGTCGTGGTGCTGACCGTGGCGCAGGCCAAGGGGTTGGAGTTCGACTCGGTGCTGGTCGTCGACCCGGACCGGATGGTGGCCGAGTCGCCGCGCGGGCGCAGCGACCTGTACGTCGCGCTCACCCGAGCCACCCAACGCCTGGGCATCCTGCGCCCCACAAGCTGATCCCCCACGGCCTCCCGGCCAACCCCTGCGTCGATCATGAGGTTGGCGTGGACTGTCATCTCCGACAGCCACGCCAACCTCATGATCACGGCGGGGTTCCGCTCTAGTCGCCGGCGTGATCCTGGGTGGACTTGGCGGGTCCGGTCGCGGACGTGGACTGGTCGCTGGTGCTCCCGCCCATCGGGGTGCTCAGGCCGCCGGTGGTGGCGTCGCCGGTCGTGGTCGGTGCGACCTTGCCCGGGTGTCGCTCCGGCTGCCGGGCCACCCTGCGTACGCTCGCCGGACCGGCGGTGCCACCGGTGGTGGTCACCGCGCCCTGCCCGCCGACCGGGCCGCCGTCGCGCAGCACCTGCGGATCGATCCGTTCGTGCGCCGGGTCGAGCGGGTCGTCGCGCTGAATCTCGCTCAGCACATCGGTGCGGGGCACCGTCACCTCTTCGACGGCTCCCTTGCCGTACACGCCTCCGGCGATCCGATCCTCGGCCTGGCGGGCGGCGTCCTGCCGCATGTCGTCCTCACGCACGATCATCACCTCGCAGAAGCTGTGGAACTGACTGCGTGCCCGGCCACCCGCCGACCAAACCCGGCGTGACCGGGAGGTCGTCCACGGCGGTTCACCGTCGCGCCGCCCACTGGCCGCCTGCCCGCAGTCCGAGATGTCCATGCTGTCCGGCGACCGGTGGGAGATGCCCGCCGGCAGAGGGGATGACAGCGTGCGCACAGTACGGCGTACCGCCGTCGCGGCCCTGGTGGCCGCGACGGTGACGACCGGGTTCGCGGTGCCCGCCCAGGCGAAACCGCGACCGGACCGGACATTCGACGTGCAGGCCCACCGGGGCGGCCTCGGGCTGCGGGTGGAGAACACCCTCGCCTCCTTCGGCAACGCCCTCCAGCTCGGGGTGACCACCCTCGAACTGGACGTGCAGATCACCGAGGACGGTCAGGCCGTCGTCACCCACGACCGGAAGATCAGTGGCGCCAAGTGCGTCGACACCGCCCCGGTGACGCCCGGCGACCCGGAGTTCCCGTACGTCGGGAAGTACGTCAACACGCTCACCGTGGCCCAGGTGCGCTCGCTGGACTGCGGCTCGAAGACCCTGCCGGACAAGCCCGGCCAGCTCGCCGTCCCGGGTGCCCGGATGCCGTTGCTGCGTGAGGTCTTCGCGCTCGTCAACCGCTATCGGGCGAAGGACGTGAAGCTCAACGTCGAGACCAAGGTGGAGGCGGGCGCGCCGACCGAGACCGCGCCCCGGGACCAGTTCGTCCGGGTCACCGCGGCCGAGATCCGCGCCGCCGGGCTGCTCAAGCAGGTCACCATCCAGAGCTTCGACTGGGGCGCGCTGATGCGCATGCGCCAGGTCGAACCGAAGTTGCCGCTGGTCGCCCTGACCAACTACGACTTCCTCCAGACCGGACAGCCGGGCGCCTCGCCGTGGCTGGGCGGGTTGGACATCGACGACTTCGGCGGCGATCCGATCAGGGCGATCCGCAGCTTCGGCGCGAGCGCCTTCTCACCGGTGCACGGCTTCCCGCAGAACGGCACTGTCACCGACCCGGGCTACCAGCCGTACGTCACCAGGGAGATGGTCGCCCATGCGCACCGCTACGGGATCAAGGTGATCCCGTGGACCGTCGACGACGTGCCGACCATGGCGAGGCTGATCGACGACGGCGTGGACGGCATGATCACCGACTACCCGGACCGGTTGCGTGGCCTGCTGGCGCAGCGCGGCTACCGGCTGCCGAAGGCGTACACGGCGCCGTTCGACATCCAGGCGCACCGCGGCGGTCGGGCCACCCGGCCGGAGAACACCCTGCCGGCCTTCTCGAACGCGTTGTCCAACCGGGCCATCTCCACGCTGGAATTGGACACCGGCGTGACCGCCGACGGCAGGCTCGTGGTGCTGCACGACCGCACCGTCAACGGGTCGCACTGCGTCGACACCGCCCCGGTGCGCCCGGGAGACCGGAAATTCCCGTACGTCGGCAAGCCGGTGCACGAGCTGACCCTGGCGCAGCTCAAGACCGTCGACTGCGGCACGAGGACGCTGCCCGAACTGCCCGCGCAGGTGCCCGCACCGGGTGCCCGGATCCCGACCCTGGACGAGGTCTTCGCCCTGGTGAAGGCGAGTGGTCGCACCGACATCGGAATGAACATCGAAACGAAGATCAGCCCGGTGGTGAACGACACCGAGCCGTACCGCAGCTTCACCCGCAAGCTCGTCGACGCCATCCAGCGCGCCGGCTTCACCAACCGGGCCACCATCCAGTCGTTCGACTGGCGCACCATCACGTACGCGCGGCAGCTCGACCGGCGGATCGGTACGGTCGCGCTGGTCTGGCAGTACGGCCCGGCCGAGTGCACGTCCCTCGCCGACGAGTGCTCGTTGCAGGCGGTGTACGGGAACCCGTCGGTGAAGAGCCCGTGGACCGGTGGACTGGACTGGTGGAAGCACCAGGACCTGGGCAAGCTGACCCGGGCCGCCGGTGCGGGCACGGTCTCGGCCAACTGGCAGGTGCACGACCCCAAGCAGGGCACTGTCGCCTCGGCGGACTGGTACCTGCGGGAGAACCCGGCGTACTTCCACGGACCGGACGTCCGGAGCCTTCAGACGCGGGACGACCTGAAGGTGATCCCGTACACCGTCGATGACGCCGCGGTCATGCAGCGGGTGATCGACCTCGGTGTCGACGGCATCATCACCGACGACCCCGACCTGTTGGTGAGCGTCGCGATCCGCAACGGCCTGCGCTGACACGCAGGCCCACCTGATCGCCGGCCGGATTTTTCCGGCCGGCGATCGGTGTTACCTGCTCCCGGGCCTCGGGTAGTCGGGGGTTGTCCCCGCCACGAAAGCGAACCGTGCCGTGGCCGAAACGCGGTAGCGGGGCGAGGGAATGCAGGTACGACTCATCGCATCCTGAGGAGGACCAGATGAGCACGCAGGCTGCTTCCACCCGGCCGATGAACCGGCCGATGAACGACCCGCAGAACCCCGCCTCGATGCGGGACATGCCCACCCAGCAGATGCCAGCCATGCGCGACGGACGTCGCAACGACATGCAGGCACCTGGTACGGAGACCAAGCAGGCGTTCAAGACCACCGAGTTCTGGATCTACCTGATCGCGGTGGCCGCCGTACTGGGCGCGTCGCAGGTCGTCGGAAAGAACTCCGCCGGGGTGGACATCTTCCGGGCCGACAACGCCTGGTTCCTGATCACCCTGCTGACGCTCGGCTACCTCGGTAGCCGGGGCCTGGCCAAGGCCGGCAGCAACTGGCGCAGCAGCGAGGAGCGCAAGGCCCGCCACTAAGCGGGTAGCGCGACCACAGCGCACGATGGCCTCCGGGAGAATCTCCCGGAGGCCATCGTCGTGTCTGGACGACTACTCGTCGCCGCCGAAGTCGCCGCCGAAGTCACCCTCGAACGCGTCCTCGATCATCTCGCCGGCGACCATGCCGCCCGCGACGCCGAGGGCCGCACCGGCCACCATGCCGCCCATCCCGTGCCCCCGGCTGTGGCCGTGGCTCGGGCCGTACTGGGAGCGGAGGCTGCCGTAGCGGGAGGTGGTCTCGCGCAGCCAGCCGTCGACGACCTGCGCCCAGTCCACCCGGTCGGCGTCGGTGTGCGACACCTGGTAGCGGCCGAAGGCGTCGTGCCCGGCGCTGAGGAACCCGCCGCGCTTGTCGCACTCCAGGATGACCTCCACGCCGCGCTGACTGGTCACGAAGGTCAACTCGGCCTCCCTGATCGTGCTCGCGTACTGCGGGGAGGCGAAGAACTCGATCTCCTGGTAGAACGGCAACGTCTGCTGGACACCACGGATGTGGCCCCGCTCCAGGTCGGCGTGCTTGAACCGGAAGCCGAGCCGCTGGAACGCCTCCAGGATCCGCTCGTGCACCGGCAACGGGTGCACGGCCACCTGGTCCAGGTCGCTCTTGTCGACGGCGCGGGCGATCGCCAGCTCGGTGCGCAGGCCCATCGTCATCCCGCGCAGGCGCTGGCCGTACACGTCGGTGATCGGGGTCTCCCACGGCACCGGCAGCTGGAACGGGATGGAGAGCTGCTGCTTCGGGGCGAGCTTGAGCGCTCCGCTGACCGCCATCCGGTGGAACTCCATCGTGCCCGCGTACTCGGTGTCGTGTCCTTCGACCTCGACCCGGGTGACCAGCCCGATGACCACCTGCTCGATGGCTGCCTCGGCGTCGCCGCCGACGAGGTTGACCTGCCCGTCGAGGGTCAGGCCGGGCCGGGTGTTGGGGTTGGTCAGCACGGTGTCCACACTGGGACCGCCGACACCGAACGCGCTCAACATCTTCTTGAAGACCATCGAAACTCCTGTGCGACGCCGACCGCTCCAGGCTGGAGTCGGACGTTGACTCGAACGGCACCCTATCCAGCACCCCTGTGAGGTGGCTGTGAAGCGTGCCAGCTCGATCAGCGCGTCACGCCGGCGATCACCAGTTTGACTGCACGAGCCGGGTCGTACCCGGCTCTGTTCAGCAACGCGTCCACGAAACAGCGGCCGGAGCCGTCGCCGATGTCGAGGAACAGGCCGAGATCGCACCGCTCGCCGAGGAGTGCGACCCGCAGATCGGGGCGGAGCAGGTGCAGCGTGGTCATGACCTGCCAGGCCGCCTCGTCGCGCTGGGCACGGCGCAGCGGGTCACACTCCAGCAGCGCCTCGGCGACACCCTCGGCGGTCGGGTCGAACCCGTCCAGCAGCGGCAGCAGCGACGGGTCCGCCAGGTAGGCGGCGGCCTGGAAGGTGTGTCTGTGGACGGCGTCCTGCGCGAGGAGTTCGCGTACCAGTGGAAGTGCCCGCGCGTCCCGCCGCCGCGCCAGCCCCCGGGCGCCCTCCTCCCGTACCCCCGGTTCGACGTCGCGGGTGCGGTCCCACAGCGCCCGCCGGACGTCATCGCCGTCGGCGGTGGTCGACCAGCCGAGGCCGAAGGTTGCCCACTCGCGCACGTCGGGGTCTGAGTCGGTGCACAGGGTTGTCAGCGCTGCCACTCCGACCTCCACCGGAGGATCGTCGAGCACCGCTGGCACTGCGACCGCGACATGGAACCGCACGTCGGCGTCGGGGCTGCCCGCCAGGGTGACCAGGGTCGGCAGCGCTCGGGCATCGAAGGTGTCGCCGAGGGCGCGCGCGATCGACCAGTGCACCTCGGGGTCGGGCTCGTTCGCCGCCAGCACGATCAGTGCGGTTGCCACGACCTCGCGTACGTCCATGTGTTGGCTGCTCGCGACGCCGAGCAGGTCGCACGCCGCCGCGCGCACCACAGGATCCGGATCGGCGAGTTTCCCGACGGCCAGCTCGACGGCCACCTCACCCGAGCTGGCGGCGTGGCCAAGCAGGTCAGACCCGTCGTCGGTGCCGACCGAACCGATCACCAGACGTAACCGCTCCACCGCCTGGTCGAACAACTCCGCCACCTCATGCGACTCCACGGCCGAATGCTGCCAGGCACGTCAACCGGCGGTGCGAGCTGATCGACTCGGGTTCCTGAAAACCGGGGCATCACCCCGAGCCGGACACCCCGACTTTCGTGAACCCGAGTCGATCAGGCCCGGACGACCCTGCCTGCGCGCGGCCTAGTCGGGTTCCACGATCACCAGCTCACCGACCTGCTCGCCGATCGCGGCACGCGCCTCCGCCGGCAGGCCGCGGTCGGTGATCAGCACGTCGGCGGCCTCCAGCGGGGCGATGGTGGCGATACCGATGATCTCCCACTTGGTGTGGTCGGCGAGCACCACGAGCCGACGCGCCGCGCCGATCAGGCAGCGGTTGACACCGGCCTCCAGCAGGTTCGGCGTGGTGAGCCCGGTGCGAGGGCTGAGCCCGTGCACACCGAGGAAGAGCAGGTCGACGTTGAGCGCGCTGATCGCCGCCTCGGCCACCGGCCCGGTCAACGCGTCCGACGGGGTGCGGATGCCACCGGTCAACACGACGGTCTGGTCCGCGCGCGGGTTCTGGTAGAGCGCGTCGGCCACCGGGATGGAGTTGGTCACCACGGTCAGCCCGCGTACGTCGGAGAGCAGGGTGGCCAGCGCGGCGGTGGTGGTGCCGGCGGAGAGCGCGATGGCCATCCCCGGCTCCACCATTCTTGCCGCGCGCTCGGCGATGGCCCGCTTCTCCGCCTGCTGGCGGATCGACTTCGCCGCGAAGCCTGGCTCCTCGGCCGAACCTGGCCCGGCGAGCGTCGCCCCGCCGTGCACCTTGTCCACCAGACCGCGCTCGGCCAGCACCTCCAGGTCGCGCCGGATCGTCATGTCGGAGACACCGAACCGGCTGACCAGGTGGCTGACGCGCACGCCGCCCCGTTGGCGGATCAGATCGAGGATGGCGGTCTGCCGCTGCTGGGCGAGCATCTGGGGAACCTCCTTCGTGCCGTGGCTGTCGCCGGGGTCAGGCCGGGTCGTCGGCCCGATCCTCCCGGACGACCGCCACCTCACCGGCCGGCAGGGTCAGCTCACCGGCGCAGTGCGCCCCGGTCAGCAACTCCGTGCCGCGCACCGGGAGCCGCACCTCGGCATCGGTGTGGTTGATGACGAACAGCCAGCTCCGGTCGCCGTCGCGTCGACGGACAACCTCCACACCGGACGGTGCCGACGCGGCCGGGCGGACACCGGCCTCGTCGACGAGTCGGGCGACCAACCGGTCGGTGGCCGGCTCGTCCAGCCGGGTGCCGACGTACCAGGCGGCGCCGTCGCCGACCCGGTGGCGGGTCAGCGCCGGCACACCCGGCAAGGGCCCATCGGTGTACGACGCCAGCACCTCGGCGCCCTCGGGGTGCAGCCACTCGGTCCACACATCCGCGGTGCTCCCGTCGTCGAGCCGGACCTGTTCGCCCTCCCGCAGCGGGAAGAACTCCTCGGTCCGTACGCCGAGCAGCTCACGGAACGCGCCCGGGTAACCGCCCAGCCGGATGTGGTCGTTCGCGTCGACGATGCCGCTGAAGTAGGTGACGGCGGCGGTGCCACCGCCCTCGACGTAGCGGTGCAGCGCCTCGACGTCGGCGTCCCGCACCAGGTAGAGGGTCGGTGCCAGGACCAGTCGGTAGCCGCTGAGGTCCGCCGACGGGTGGACGATGTCGGCGGTCACGCCGGCCCGCCACAGAGCCCCGTGGAGGGCACCCAGCCGGTCGGCGTAGGTGACGTCGGCGCTGGGGTGTGAATCCAACTCGACCGCCCACCACGCGTCCCAGTCGAACAGGATCGCCACCTCGGCGTCCACCCGACTGCCGCGTACCTCGGCCAGCGCCTTCAGGTCCGCGCCGAGCTGGCAGACCTCGCGGAACACCTTGGTGTCCGGCCCGGCGTGCGGTACCAGCGCGGAGTGGAACTTCTCGGCGCCGGCCCGGGAGGCGCGCCACTGGAAGAACAGCACGCCGTCCGCGCCCCGGGCGACGTGCGCCAGGCTGTTGCGGCGCAGCTGTCCGGGCAGTTTGGCCACGTTGCGCGGCTGCCAGTTGACCGCGCTGGTGGAGTGCTCCATGAGCAGCCACGGGTCACCGCCGGCGACGCCCCGGGTGTGGTCGGCGGCGAGCGCCAGCCCGAGATGTCCCTGCGGGTCGGCGGCGGTCAGGTAGTGGTCGTTGGAGACGAGGTCCACGTCGTCGGCCCACGAGTGGTAGTCCATGTGCTTGACGCCCATGCCGATCATGAAGTTGGTGGTGACCGGCTGCTGGACCAACGTCCGCAGCACCTCCCGTTCGGCGCGCAGCTGGGCGCGCTGCTCGTCGGAGGAGAAGCGCAGGAAGTCGAGTTGCTGAGTGGGGTTGGCGAAGGTCGGCGCGGTACGCGGCGGGTTGATCTCGGCCCAGTCGCCGTAGCGCTGGCTCCAGAACGCGGTGCCCCAGGCGTCGTTGAGCTGGTCCAGGTCGCCGTAGCGCGCCCGCAGCCAGCCGCGGAAAGCCTCGGCGCTGACGTCGCAGTAGCAGTGCACGTTGTGGCAGCCCAACTCGTTGGAGACGTGCCACATCACCACGGCGGGATGCTCGGCGTACCGGCCGGCGACCGCTCGCACCAGCTCCAGCGACCGTTCCCGGAACACCGGTGAGCTGGGGCAGTACGCCTGTCGTCCGCCGGGCCAGAGGATCGCGCCGTCGGCGCGGCGGGGCAACGTCTCCGGGTGGGCGCGGGCCAGCCACGGCGGTGGGCTGGCGGTGGCGGTGGCGAGGTCGACCTGGATGCCGCCGTCGTGCAGCAGGTCCAGCACCCGGTCCAACCATCCGAACTCGAACCGGCCCGGTGTGGGCTCCAGCAGGGCCCAGGAGAAGATGCCGACCGAGACCAGGTTGACCCCGGCACGGCGCATCAGCTCGATGTCCTCGGACCAGGTCTGCTGGGGCCACTGCTCGGGGTTGTAGTCGCCGCCGAAATAGATGCCGTCACCCTGCCATCGCCGCATGAGAGCTGAGGGTGCACCGGCCCGGACAGGCAAGTCAACAGGTTCCAACATGGATTTTTTTCCAACGTTTACCTCGTAACAGCCATGTCACAACTGGGTTAGCGGAGGCGGAACGCCCTCTTGACAGCGCCCGTCGGAGCGGTACTTTGAGCCCCCAATGGCCGTTCGTGTTCGTCAATGTGGGTTCTCGGTGAATCCCGATCGCTGACCACGGCGGCCGCTCTGCCTTCACCACCCTGATGACCCTTGGGCGTAGCACCTCTTCACCCGCAGGAGGCACAGATGTCCCGTCCCCAATCCCAAGCCGAGTACCTGGCTCGGCTCGTACCACCCTCGGTCGCCGGCCTCAACCGACGCTCGCTGCTGGCCGGCGCTGCCGGCACCGGCGCGCTGCTCGGCACCGGCCTGCTCGCCGGTTGCGGCGACGACTCCGGTTCCGGGTCGGACTCGAAGGACGTGTCAGTCGGCTCGAACCAGTCCGACCCGAAGCCCAAGGACGTCACCGCCAAGGTCATGGACGGGTTCAAGACCGCGTCCGGCATCACGCCGGCGATCAACACGGTCGACCACAACACGTACCAGGAGAACATCAACAACTACCTGCAGGGCAAGCCGGACGACGTCTACATGTGGTTCGCCGGCTACCGGATGCGCTTCTTCGCCGCCAAGGGCCTGGCCAGCGACATCAGTGACGTGTGGGGCAAACTCTCCGGCTTCTCCGACGCCTTCAAGAAAGCGTCCACCGGGGACGACGACAAGCAGTACTTCGTACCCTCGTCGTACTACCCGTGGGCGATGTTCTACCGCAAGTCGGTGTGGCAGCAGTACGGCTACCAGGTGCCCACGACCCTGGACCAGCTCACCGCGCTCAGCGCGCAGATGAAGAGGGACGGCCTCACCCCGATCGCGTTCGCCGACAAGGACGGCTGGCCGGCGATGGGCACCTTCGACATCCTCAACCTGCGGATCAACGGCTACCAGTTCCACATCGACCTGATGGCCGGCAAGGAGGCCTGGACCTCCGACAAGGTCAAGAAGGTCTTCGACACCTGGGCTGGTCTGCTCCCCCTGCACCAGCCGGACAGCCTCGGCCGCACCTGGCAGGAGGCGGCGCAGTCGCTTCAGCAGAAGAAGAGCGGCATGTACCTGCTCGGCCTCTTCGTCGGCCAGCAGTTCAGCAACGAGGAGCAGAGCGACCTCGACTTCTTCACCTTCCCGGAGATCGACCCGGCGATCGGGGCCAAGGCGCTGGACGCGCCGATCGACGGCTACATGATGGCCCGCAAGCCCAAGAACGAGGCCAACGCCAGAAAACTGCTGGAGTACGTGGGCGGCAAGGACGCCGCGAACATCACGGTGAAGAACGACCCGGCCACCCTCGTCGCCAACAGCAGCGCCGACGTCAGCGGCTACACCGCGTTGCAGAAGAAGGCCGCCGAGCTGGTCGGCTCGGCCACCGAGATCGCCCAGTTCCTCGACCGTGACACCCGGCCGGACTTCGCCTCGACGGTGATCATCCCGGCGATCCAGCAGTTCATCAAGAACCCCAAGGACATCAGCGGGCTCACCTCGTCCATCGAGAACCAGAAAAAGTCGATCTTCACTGACTGACGGCGGAAAGGGGAGGACATCGTGTCCGACCTGCCCCTGATCCAAGCGGATCGCGCCGTGCCGCCGCCGGCCGCGACCACCTCCACGGGTGGTCGTGGCCGTCGTCGGCGGCTACGGCTCCTGTCCCGCACCGACCGCGTGGTCATCACGCTGATGGTGCTCGTCCCGCTGCTGCTCGTCACCGGGTTCGTCTGGCTGCCGGCGGCGGCCACCGTGCTGCTCTCCGGCACCAACTGGGACGGCATCGGCCCCCTCAACGAAATCGAGTTCATCGGCGCCCGCAACTACAGCGACGTGGTGAACAACTATCCGCCGTTCGTGCCGGCGGTCCAGCACAACCTGCTGTGGTTGGCGGTCCTGTTCGTGATCGCCACTCCGTTCGGCATGTTCCTGGCCGTCCTGCTCGACAAGGAGCTGAAAGGCAGCCGCTTCTACCAGACCGCGCTCTACCTGCCGGTGGTGCTCTCGCTGGCGCTCATCGGCTTCGTGTGGCAGCTGCTGTACTCCCGCGACCAGGGCCTGATCAACGCGGTGTTCGGCAGCAACGTCGACTGGTACGGCGACTCCAGCGTCAACATCTGGGCGGTCATGGTCGCCTCCGGCTGGCGGCACGTCGGGTACATCATGCTGCTCTACCTGGCCGGGCTGAAGGGCGTCGACCCGTCGTTGCGGGAGGCCGCGGCGGTCGACGGCGCCTCGGAGAGCCGCACCTTCTTCCGGGTCGTCTTCCCGGTGCTGCGGCCGATCAACATCATCGTGCTGGTGGTGACGGTGATCGAGTCGCTGCGCGCGTTCGATTTGGTCTGGGTGGTCAACAAGGGCCGCAACGGGTTGGAGCTGATCTCGGCGCTGGTCACCCAGAACGTGGTGGGTGAGGCGAGCCGGATCGGGTTCGGCTCGGCGCTGGCGACGATCATGCTGATCGTCTCGCTGGTCTTCATCACCATCTACCTGGCGACCGTGATGAGGGAGAACCGGGAATGAGCACCGCGACCGTCACCCGGCCCACCGAGGGCGAGCCCGAGGCGCCGGCGCGCCGCCGCAAGCTGACCCCGCTGCGGCTGTTGCTGCACGGCTTCCTCATCGTCGTCGCACTGGCCTGGCTCTTCCCGATCGCCTGGGCGGTGCTGACCTCTCTGCGCTCGTACGACTACACCGCCGCCAACGGCTACGTCTCGTTCGGCGGCTGGACCTTCGACAACTACGTCACCGCCTGGCAGACGGCGGAGTTCGGCCAGCACTTCCTCAACTCGGTCTACATCACCGTGCCGGCCGTGCTGCTGACCCTCTTCCTCGCCTCCTGCGTGGCGTTCGTGATCGCCCGGTTCAGTTGGAAGCTCAACATCGTGCTGCTCGGGGTGTTCACCGCGGCCAACCTGCTGCCCCAGCAGGCGCTGCTCATCCCACTGTTCCGGGTGTTCACCGAGGTGCCACTGCCGGAGTTCATGAGCGACTCGGAGCTGCTGTACGACAGCTACTGGGGCCTGATCCTGATCAACGTCGCCTTCCAGTGTGGATTCTGCGTCTTCGTGCTCAGCAACTACATGAAGGCGCTACCGCGCGACCTGTACGAGGCGGCGATGGTCGACGGGGCGAGCATCTGGCGGCAGTACTGGCAGGTCACCATGCCGCTGTGCCGGCCGGCCCTGGCCGCGCTGGCGACCCTTGAGGTGACCTGGATCTACAACGAGTTCTTCTGGGCCACCGTCCTGATGCGCACCGGCGACAAGTTCCCGGTGACCAGCTCACTGAACAACCTGCGCGGCGAGTTCTTCACCGACAACAACCTGGTCTCGGCGGGCAGCGTGCTCGTCGCGATCCCCACCCTGGTGATCTTCTTTATGCTCCAGCGGCACTTCGTCCGGGGCCTGACCTTGGGAGCCTCAAAGGGATGACGATCCTGCACCTGCGCCGCGCGCGGACCAGTTTGGTGCTCGACGCGCGCGGCCCGGGGCTGCCCCGGGTCGTGCACTGGGGCGGCGACGTCGGCGACCTCGACGACGACGGCCTGCGCGAGCTCGTGGACGCGACAGTGCCGCCGGTGGTGCCGAGCAGCTTCGACGAGCCGCCCGTGCTGTCGCTGCTGCCGGAAGCAAGTGCGGGCTGGAGTGGCCGGCCGGGGCTGGCCGGGCACCGCGACGGACGGGACTGGTCCACCTCCTTCCGCCTCGACGGGTTGGACGTGCGCGACGACGGGCCCGGCGCGGCGCTGCTGACCGTGCGGGCGTCGGACCCGGCCGCCGGGCTGACCCTGACCAGCGAGATCATGCTCGACCCGCACGGCCTGCTGACCGTCCGGCACCGGCTGCGCAACGACGGCGACACGGCCTACGAGCTACGGGAGCTGACCCCGGTGCTGCCGGTGCCGGCGGTCGCCACCGAACTGCTCGACCTGACCGGCCGGTGGTGCCGGGAGCGGTCCCCGCAGCGGCACCGGTGGCAGCAGGGCGCCTGGGTGCGCGAGGGTCGACACGGTCGCACCGGTCACGACGCCACACTGCTGCTGGTGGCGGGCACCGCCGGGTTCGGCTTCGGCCACGGCGAGGTGTGGGGGGTGCACACCGCGTGGAGCGGCGACCACGTCACCTTCGCCGAGCGCCGGCCCACCGGCGAGTCGACCCTCGGCGGCGGCGAGCTGCTCTCCCCCGGTGAGATCCGGCTCGGCCCCGGCGAGTCGTACGAGTCTCCGTTGCTCTACGCGGTCTGGTCCGACACCGGGCTGGACGGGCTCAGCGACGTGCTGCACACGCACCTGCGGGCCCGGCCCGGGCACCCGCGCTCCCCCCGCCCGGTGACCCTCAACGTCTGGGAGGCGGTCTACTTCGACCACGACCTGGACCGGCTGCGGGCCCTCGCCGACCGGGCCGCGCAGATCGGCGTGGAGCGGTTCGTGCTCGACGACGGTTGGTTCCGCGGTCGACGCGACGACACCGCCGGCCTCGGCGACTGGTACGTCGACGAGGGCGTCTGGCCCGACGGCCTGCAACCGCTGATCGACCACGTGACCGGTCGGGGCCTTCAGTTCGGTCTCTGGGTGGAGCCGGAGATGGTCAACCCCGACTCCGACCTGTTCCGCGCGCACCCCGACTGGCTGCTGGCCGTACCAGGGCGACTGCCGCCGTCCTGGCGCAACCAGCAGGTGCTCGACCTGGGCCGCCCGGAGGCGTACGACCACGTGCGGGACCGGCTCCACGCGCTGCTCACCGAACACCCCGGCATCAGCTACCTCAAGTGGGACCAGAACCGGGACCTCACCGAGGCCGGGCACCACGGCCACCCGGGGGTGCACGGGCAGACCCTTGCGGTCTACCGGCTCTTCGACGAGTTGCGCAGCCTCCACCCGGGTCTGGAGATCGAGAGCTGTTCGTCCGGCGGGGCGCGGGTGGACCTGGCCATCCTGACGCGCACCGACCGGGTCTGGGCCAGCGACTGCAACGACGCCCTGGAACGGCTCAGCATCCAGCGCTGGACCGGCCTGCTGCTGCCGCCGGAGCTGATCGGCACGCACATCGGCCCGCAACGCTCGCACACCACCAACCGCGTGCACGACCTCGGATTCCGGGCGGCCACCGCACTCTTCGGCCACCACGGCATCGAGTGGGACATCGCCTCGATCAGCACCGACGAGCAGACCGAACTGGCTGCCTGGGTGGCACTGCACAAGCGGCTGCGCCCGCTGCTGCACGCCGGCCGGGTGGTCCGGGTCGACCACCCCGACCCGGCCGTCTGGGCGCACGGCGTCATCGACCACGACGGCACCCGAGCGGTGTACGCGGTGGCGCGGCTGGCCACCTCCGCGACGCCGTACCCCGGCCCCGTCCGGCTGCCGGGCCTGGACCCGGACCGCCGTTACCGGGTGCGGCCGGCATCCGACGTGCCGGCGCCGGCGACCATCGACCGGTCCGCACCGGGCCGGCTCGCGGGCGGCGTCGTCCTGAGCGGGGCGGCACTGGCCCGGATGGGTGTCCAACTGCCCGCGCTGCACCCGGAGCAGAGCGTGGTGCTGGAGGTCGACGCCGTCGACTGAAAAGATTCTGGAGATTCTTCGGGCGGGGTGTCGAGAACGGCGCTGGCTGCTTCTACCTCAGGGTGAGAGCACCGAGGACGGTGCACAGCTGTGAGGAGCAAACCATGAAGTACATGCTGCTGATGCAGTTCAGCGCCGCCGGGACCGACTTCCCGAGCATCGACACCTGGACGCCGGCGGAGGTCCAGGCGCACATCGCGTTCATGGGCGAGGTCAACGAGAAGCTCACCGCCGCCGGGGAGTGGGTCGACGGGCAGGGTCTCGGCGGCCCGCAGCAGGCCCGGATCGTCCGCGCCGGGGAGGGCGGCGCGCCGGTGGTCACCGAGGGGCCGTTCGCCGAGACGAAGGAGTTTCTCGCCGGCTTCTGGATCGTGGACTGCGACAGCCCGCAGCGGGCGGTGGAGCTGGCCGCGCACATCTCCACCGCGCCCGGCCCCGGCGGACGGCCGCTGAACATGCCGATCGAGGTGCACCCGGTGATGTCCGCCCCACCGCAGGAGCTGTGAACGCTGACCACCGATCCCCACGCCGAGGACCTGCTGCGCGAGCTGGCGCCGCAGGTCCTCGGCGTGCTCGCCCGCCGTTTCGGTGACTTCGCCACCGCCGAGGACGCAGTGCAGGAGGCCCTGCTGGCCGCCGCGACCCAGTGGCCGGTCGACGGGCTGCCGGCGAATCCGCGCGGCTGGCTGATCCAGGTCGGTTACCGCCGGATGATCGAGCTGATCCGGGGCGAGCAGGCCCGGCGCCGACGGGAGGACCTGGTCGCCCGTCGGGACCCGGACGACCAGCGGTACGCACCCGCCGCCGACGACGAGTTGACCGCCGAGCGGGACGACACCCTGGTCCTGCTCTTCCTCTGCTGCCACCCGGCGCTCGCCCCGACGTCGGCCGTGGCGCTGACCCTGCGCGCCGTCGGCGGACTGAGCACCGCCGAGATCGCCCGCGCGTTCCTGGTGCCCGAGGCGACCATGGCCCAGCGGATCAGCCGTGCCAAGCAGCGCATCCGCGCGTCCGGGCTGTCGTTCCGGATGCCCGAGCCGGAGGAGCGGTCCGACCGGCTGGCGGCCGTACGGCAGGTGCTCTACCTGGTCTTCACCGAGGGGCACACCAGCACCACCGGCCCGGACCTGCGCCGGATCGACCTCGCGGCCGAGGCGATCCGGCTGACCCGCGCACTGCACGCGTTGCTGCCCGACGACAGCGAGTCGGCCGGTCTACTGGCGTTGATGCTGCTCACCGAGGCGCGCGGCCCGGCACGGACCGGGCCGTCCGGCGAGCTGATCTCACTGGCCGACCAGGACCGCGGCCGCTGGGACGCGACGGCGATCGCCGAGGGCGTCGCCCTCGTCACCCGGGCGTTGCCGCGTGGGCCGGTCGGCCCGTACCAGGTACAGGCCGCCATCGCCGCCCTGCACGACGAGGCAACGAGCACCGAGCAGACCGACTGGCCGCAGATCCTGGCGCTCTACGAGGTGCTGGAACGGCTCGTCGGCAGCCCGGTGGTGGCACTCAACCGGGCCGTGGCAACGGCCATGGTGCACGGGCCGGCAGCGGGTCTCGCCGCCCTCGACGCCCTGGCCGACGACCCCCGGTTGGCCGGGCACCACCGGCTGCCCGCCGCCCGCGCCCACCTGCACGAGATGGCCGGTGACCGCGAGCAGGCGATCGTCGACTACCGGGCCGCCGCCGCGCGGACGAGCAGCCTGCCCGAGCAGCGCTATCTCACCATGCGAGCGGCCCGGCTCGCCGCCGAGTCCGTCGATCTCCCGTAACGACAGGGATCAACTCGTCCCGCGCGGCGTGATCCAGGCAGCTTCACCCGCCACAGTGGGCAATCTTGGACAGTTTCCGTTAGCGCGGAACGGAAAGTGTCCAAGATCTACCCTGCCACCCCTGCCAGCCCTGCCCCCAGCCCTGTCGCGGACCCCAGCGCGAGGAAACGGCCCAGGGCGGCGGCGCGACCGACGACGGCGCAGCCGCAGCGGTGGGCGGCGGGGATGCCACACGGACGCCACGCGACGGTTGGCTTGACATCAACCTGAGGTGGGGCAGGTCGGCGGGGCAAGGACAGCGCCGGCACTAGCCTGGGCGACGACGACGGGTTCATCTACCACGAAGGACCAAGGGGACGCATGGCGTACGTGCTGCTGGGGATTGCCATTCTCGCCGAGGTGGTGGCGACCAGCCTGATCAAGAGCACAGCCGGGTTCAGTCGGCTCTGGCCGACGGTGGCGTGTCTCGGTGGCTACGCGCTGGCGTTCCTCCTGCTGGCCCAGGCCGTCAAGGAGATCCCGGTGGGCGTCGCGTACGCCCTCTGGTCGGGTCTGGGCACCGCGGCCATCGTGGCGATCGGGGCGGTGTTCCTGGGTGAGTCGGTGGGGCTCGCCAAGCTCACCGGCATCGCGCTGATCATCGCCGGGGTGGTCATCGTGAACCTGACCGGGGAGCACTGACCAGGACGGTTCCCGGTGGCCGGGTCCGACGCGGACCCAGCCACCGGTGCGACGGTCAGCTCGCCGTGCAGCTCACCGCCGGCAGGCTGTTGGTGCCGGTCCAGCCGCCGATGAATCCGAAGGTGGTGCTGGCACCGGCAGCCAGTCGGCCGTTGTAGTCCACGTTGCGGGCGGTCACGGTGGCCCCGCTGCTGGTCACTGTCGCGCTCCAGGTCTGGCTGACGCTCTGGCCGTTGGCGAACGTCCACCGGGTGGTCCAGCCCGTGATCGCGGCGCTGCCGGCGGTCACCCGCACCTCACCCTGGAAGCCGCCCTGCCACTGGCCGGTCACCGTGTAGGTCGCCGTGCAGCCACCCGCAGGTGGAGGCGTGGTCGGGGGCGGCGTGGTCGGGGGCGGCGTGGTCGGCGGAGGCGTCGTGGGCGGCGGGGTGGTCGGCGGCAAACTGCTGAAGACGCTGGCCTCCCGGGCCGTTTGCCGGATGCCGTTGGTGCCGTTGAAGAGCCGCTGACCCCAGGTGGTCAGGTTGGCCGGGTTGAACGAGGTGGCCAGGTCGAGATATTCCACGCCGCCGCCGTTGCCACTCCACGACCAACCGAGCCAGCCGATCCCGTTCGCCTGGCTGTAGGCGAGGATGGTGTCCTCGTCCGGGTCACCGTCGGAGTGGTTGAAGCCGAACTCACCGACCACGATGGGCAGCCCCGCCGAGCGGAAACGGCCCAGATAGTCGCTGATCTCCGCGGCGGTGTCGAAGACCCCGTACATGTGGATGGAGAAGACGGTGTTGCGGGCCGGGTCCGCGGCGAAGACCGACGCGGCGTTGTCGCGCATGGTGAACGACCAGTCCTGTCCCCAGTTCGGGGCGTCCACCATGATCGTGTGGGTCAGCCCGCCGGCACGCAGGCGCTTGATCGCGTTGGCGTTGTCGGTGGCCCAGGAAGCGTAGTTCTGATTGCCGTACGGCTCGTTGCCGATGTTGACGATGACGAATCTTTCCTGGCCGGCGAGGACGTCGGCGAGACTGAGCCAGTAGTCGACCGCGCGGTCGAGAGTGATGGCGCCGCTCTGTTCGCCGTACCCGGTGGTGTCGTGCACCTCCAGCACGCAGATCAACCGGTTGCCCTTGCACGTCGAGATGACGTTGGCGACGTCGGCGTTGGTGTTGCGCGTCCACCGGTCGCCGCTGGAGAGCACCACCCGCACGGTGTTCGCGCCGAGCGCCTTGACGTCGGCGAACGAGCTGGTCTGCTGCGGATACCAGGTGTGGGCGTGGTTGACGCCGCGCATGACGAATTCGGTGCCGTTGGCGTCGTACAACCTGCCGTTCGCGACGGAGAAACCAGCCGCGGCATGCGCCGGCTGGCCGAATGCCAGCACGGCGACGAGCAACGCGAGCAGGGCCGCCGCGACGGCGGAGAGTCGAGTCTTCATGGCCTTCCTCAGGGAGGACCCCCGGTGCCCGACAGGGGTGGGACGTGACAGGGGAAGGCGGCTGCAGCCCGGCAGCCGCGCCCGGATCCCGGCGCGCAGGCATCAGCGTAGGACGATGGCTTGGCCACCGCAACCGGTTCAGTTGGCAGGCTCCGAGCCCAGACAGCCGCAACGGCCCACGCGAACGCGGGCCGTCACGGGGCGATCATCCCCACCACAGGATGTGCGCCACAGCCGGCTCTTAACCGGTTAAGAGCGACGGTAGGCAGGTCGCCGCGATCCGTCAAGCAGCACCGGCGTCGAACCGGACGGGAGGGTTGACGGCCGCCGACCTGGGTATCCCGGGAACGATCCGTCGGTGAAAGGGGATACAGGATGGTCAGCGTCGGTTACACCCTGATGGGCGAGCAGGCCGGTCCCAAGCAACTGGTGGACCACGCGGTACGCGCCGAGGCCGCCGGCTTCGACCAGCTCGTGATGTCCGACCACTACTACCCCTGGCTGGATTCGCAGGGCCACTCGCCGTACGCCTGGTCGGTGCTCGGCGCGGTCGCCCACGCCACCTCCCGCGCGGAGCTGATGTCCTTCGTGACCTGCCCGATCCGCCGCTACCACCCGGCCGTCGTGGCGCAGAAGGCCAGCACGATCGGCGCGCTCTCCGACGGCCGGTTCACCCTCGGCCTCGGTGCGGGCGAGAACCTGAACGAGCACGTGGTCGGCGGGTGGCCGCACGTGCAGCAACGCCACGAGATGTTCGAGGAGGCGTTGCAGATCATCCGGCCGTTGCTCAACGGGGAGACGCTGACCTTCTCCGGCAACCACTTCGACGTGCCCGACGCCTACATCTGGGACCGGCCGGAGCGGCCGGTGCCGATGGCCGTCGCCGCGTCCGGTCGACAGTCCGCGACGCTGGCCGCCGAGTACGGCAACGGCATCATCTCCACCGAACCCGACCGGCACATCATCGAGATGTACGACGACGCCGGCGGCGCCGGTCAGCCCCGCTACGGACAGGTGGCCATCTGCTACGGCCCCGACGAGGCGGAGTGTCGCAAGATCGTGCACGACCAGTTCCGCTGGTTCGGGATGGGTTGGAAGGTCAACGCCGACCTGCCCGGGCCGGACTCCTTCGCCGCCGCCACCCAGTTCGTCCGGGAGGAGGACGTCGCCGAGGGCGTCCCCTGCGGCCCGGACGTGGACGCGCACGTGGAGGCGTTCCGCAAGTTCGTCGACGCCGGCTTCACCCACGTGGCGATCATCCAGGTCGGTGGGGAGACCCAGCCCATGTTCCTCGACTGGGCGCAGGAGCAGTTGCTGCCCCGGTTGCGCGAGCTGTGAACCCGACCGGTGAGTCGGAGGAGTCGACCCGTCTGACGCCCGCAGGCCGGTTCGGCCCGGCCGAGCTGCGGCTCGCCATGGCCGCTCCCCGGTCGGCCTCCGGGCTGACCAGCGAGTGGCGGCTCGTCGACGGACTGCGCACCCACACCCGGCGCGGGGCCGACCCGGGCACCGGGGCGCCTCCCGTGGTGCTGCTGCACGGCCTGGCGGTCTCGCACCGGTACCTCACCGCGCTGGCCGTCGCGCTCTCCCCCACCCACCCGGTGTACGTGCCGGACCTGCCCGGCTTCGGGCTGAGCGAGCACCCGCGGGGCGCGTACGACGTGGTCGCTCACGCCGAGCACGTGGCCGCCTGGCTGGCCGCGTACCGGTTGCCGCCGGTCTGCCTGCTCGGTCACTCGTTCGGCGCGGAGGTGGCCGCCGCGCTCGCCGCGAACCACCCGGACGCGGTACGCGCTCTGGTGTTGGCCGGACCGACCGCTGACCCGTCTGCGCGGTCCCGCACGGCCCAGTTCGGCCGCTGGCTGGTGGACTGCCTGCGCGAAGCGCCGTTGCAGGCGCCGATCCTGGTCCGGGACGTCTGGAACGCCCGGCCCTGGCGGGTCTTCGCGACGTTGTCGCACTCGGTGCACAACGCGATCGAGGCGGACCTCGTCCGCGTCACCGCGCCCACCCTCGTCGTGACGGGTGAGCGCGACCCGGTCGTACCGGCACCGTGGCGGGACGAGGCGGCCCGGCTGGTGCCGGACGCCGACCTGGTGGTCGTCCCCGGCGCCGCGCACAACGTGGTCACGACGGCCCCGACGCAGGTGGCGGACGCGTGCCGCCGCCTGCTCACCCCTCATCCCGCACTCCTGGACAGGTGACGCTCATGCGCTTCGGCAACGTGGAGATCCGCCCGCTCGGTGGTGGCCTCGGCTGCCTCCTGATGATCCTCTTCTCGATCCTCGCCTCGGTGGTGCTCACCGTCCTGCTCAACCTGGTGCTCTGAGGCGTCCGCGCCTCGGCGCTGCCACTGTCAGCGGCGTCGCTCGGCGCGTGACGGTCAGCGGCGCAGGCCCAGGGCGCTGAGCACCTCCCGGTAGGCCAACCGGGCCGGGTCGAGCACCGCGCGGCGGATCCAGCGGGCCACCGGTACGACGGTGGCCCGCCAGGCCACCCCGAGCCCGTGCGCCACCGGCACGACAGTCACCGACCAGACCCACCGGACACCCCGCAGCAGCGGGAGCACAGTGTGCCGCCACACCCAGCGCAGCCCACGCCCGAGCGGGCTCAGCAGCAGGCGGTGGAGCAGCCGCAGCACCCGTCCGGCCGCCCGCCACGCGCCCAGCACCGCGGCGACGACCAGCCGGCCGAACCCCACGGCGACCCACCAGATCCCCCGGACCAACCCGACGAGCGCGGCGCGCACCGCCCCGGCCAGCACGCCGACGCCCCGCCACAGCAACCGTCCGACGGGGGTGAGCGCCACGCCCAGCCAGCGCAGCGGCGGCAGGACCAGTCGTTCGACGAGCCAGACCAGCGGCGCCCAGACTAGCGTGGCGACAACCCAGGCGATGCCGTACGCCAGCCACACCAGCGGTTGCCAGATCAGGGTGCGGGCTGCCCATGCGAGACCTCGCCCCAGCCAGACCAGCGGGAGCCAGACGAGGGTCAGGGCCACCCAGCGCAACGGAAGCCAGAGAAGGTTGCGGGCGCACCAGACCAGCGGGACCCAGAGGAGTCGGTGCAGCGCCCAGGACAGCGGGGACAGCAGCCACCGGTGCAGGAACCGGCCGACGGGGCTGAGCAGGCTCCGGTACATCAGCCGGCCGGCAGCCGCGATCAGCTCCCAGAGCAGGCGTACCGGCAGCACCACGACCAGCGCCACACCCCGCGCGACGGCCGCGACGAGCGGGAGCGCGACGGCGGCCGGCTCTGCCGTGTCCACAACCGACGGTGTCGGACGCACCACCGTTGGTGCGCCACGGTTTTCGCTCGGCGGCCCGGGCAGCGGCGAGTGGGCGATGGGACGGTCGGTCACGGTGGGCACGGTAACCGGTCCGTGCCAGGCCTCAGGTGTCGGTTGCGGCCGGGCCGAGGTCGAGCGTGGTCAGCAGCGGATAGTGGTCCGAGGCGGTGTCCGCCGTCGCGCCCCGGATCACCCGGCACTCCCCCGCCCGCTGCGCCACCGCCCGGGTGCCGAGCAGGTAGTCCAGCCGCATACCGGCGAACTCGGCCCCGCCGAACCGGGTCGGAACGGTGTGGCCGTCAGCCTCCGGTGCCCCGACGTTGCACGACGGCCACAGGTCGACCAGGTCGGCGGCGAGCAGCCGGGCAATCGCGCGGGTGTCCACGGCGCCACCGCGCCGGCGCAGGTGCCGCCGCCGGTAGAGGGCGGGCATGGCGGCCAGTTGAGCGGTGTGGTCGACAGTCGGGTCGAGCGAGTTGAGGTCACCGGCGATCAGCGCCAACTGCCCGGGGGTACGCCGCAGCGCGGCGACCAGCCAGTCGACCTCCATCCGCCGCCGTCCCCCCGAATACGGGTAGAGGTGCGTGCCGAACACGGTGAACGGGCCGGCGGAGGTGGCCACCACGACCCGGGCCGCGCCGTGGTGGAACGGCCGGCGCAGCGTCCCCGCGTCGACGACCCGGTACGGAGGCCGGACCAGCACCGCCACCGGCTGCCCGAAGCAGGACCGGGCCAGGTGGGGTGTCATCCCCACCCGGCCCGCCACTGTGGCCATCAGCCCGTCACGGTCGAAGCCGCGCAGCTCCTGGAGGGCCAGCACATCAGGTGCCTGCTCGTTGGCGACCTGAACCACCTGATCCAGCCGGCCGGGGCCGCCACGATCCTGACCGCCGGTGCGGATGTTCCACGTCATCACCCGCAGCACGGCGGCGCTCAGTCGGCTCGGCCGGCCCGCGCCAGCTCGTCGTCGAGGGTGTCCACGTCCTCCGACTCGATGGCCGGCTGGTTACCTTCCTTGAGGTCGGCGTTGGGGCGGACCACGAGGTAGAGCAGCCCGATCCAGAGCGCGGAGAGCAGGATCGCGCCCATGAAGTCGGTGGGGTGGTGCATGCCCCGGTACATCCGGGAGGTGGCCACCCCGACCGGCATGATCACGGCCACCGCCACGAAGATCCAACGCCACCAACGGTCGGTACGCGGGAACACGATGAGGGTGATCGCCAGCCAGACGCAGATCGTGGCCGCGATGTGCCCGGACGGGAACGACGAGGTGGGCATCTGCCCGTCGAGGTTCTCCACGGCCGGGCGGGGCCGGTCGACAGCCCGCGCCGACGCGAGGAACAGGGTCAGCTCGCCCACCATCGCCAGCGCCACGAACAGCACCGGCCGCCAGCGTCGCCACACCGCCAGCACCAGCGGGCAGAACACCAGCGAGATCAGCAGGATCGCGTGGGTGTCACCGAACTTGCTCCACCACCAGCTCACATCGGTCAGCACGTCGGTGTGCCGCTCGGCGAACCAGCGCGGCACGTCGGTGTCGAGGGTGTCGAAGAAGGTGCCCTTGGCGTGGTAGCTGACGTACGTGCCGAAGCCGTACAACGCCCCGAACACGAGCACCCAGCCGACCAGCAGCTCGGCCACCGCCGAGCGGGGGTGGGCCAGCACGTGCTCCTCGTCGGGGGCGGCGGCGATGTCGTGCCCCGCCTCCGGCTCCAGGCCCTCGCTCAACGGCGGCACCGGTCGCCCGCGCTCGCGCCGCCACAGCTGGAAGGCGTACGCGGTGACGCCCAGCCAGGCGGCGCCGAGCAGCCAGCCGGCCAGCACGTCGGAGATGAAGTGCACGCCCAGCGCGATCCGGGTCAGACCGATCAGTGCCACCAGCACGCCGACCCCGACGATCACCGGCTTGCGCCAGCGCGGCGCCATCGCCGGAAGGAACACCAGCAGCAGAGCCCCGTACGCGACGAACGAGCCGAGCGCGTGCCCGCTGGGAAAGCTGTTGCCCGGGGCGCTGGCGATCGGCACGTCCACGACCGGGCGGAGCCGGCCGACCAGCGTCTTCAGCGACGGGTCGAGGATCAGACCACCGACCCCGGTGATGATCAGATAGACGGCGAGTCGGGGCTGGCGCCGGATCAGCAGCCCGACCACGGCGATGGTGACCAACCAGATGAGGATCGGTCGGCCGCCCAGGTCGGTCACCGCCTGCAGGACGGTGACGAGTGCGTGGTGCGGGGCGACGAGCCCGTTGAACCATTCGGCGACGGCGTGGTCGGCGTCCTGCAGAGGACTCCACCGCACCCGGACGAGCATCAACAGCAGCCCGAAGGCCACCCCGGCGCCGGTGACGGCCACCAGGCCGGCGATGCTCCGTTCGGCGAAATGACCGATCGGACGCCGTGCCACCTCTTTGACCGCGGTCACCCCGCACCTCCCTTGTTGTCTGGCGAGGCGCTTTACCCGATCTGCGTCACCCGTACACGCCGGGCAGCTAGAGCGCGGTCATGTCCCCGGTGTCGACCAGCTCGGCCCGGTCCGCCTCGGGCTCCCACAGGTCCGGTTGGGCGGGCTCCCGCACACCGATGCGCAGCGCCTCCAACTGGGCGGCGAAGGCCAGCCCTCCGAAGAGGGCCATCCCGGTCAGGTTGGCCCAGAGCAGCAACGCCATCATGCCGGTCAACGCGCCGTAGGTCTGCCCGAAATCGTCACTGAACCGCACGTACGCGGCGAGCAGCAGGCTGGCCAGCCACCACAGGGCCGTGGCGATGCCGGCGCCGAAGAACAGCCAGGAGAGGCCGGGCTGGTTGCGGCGTGGCGCCTGCCGGAACAGCACGGCAACGGCGAGGACGGTCAGCCCGAGGCTCAGCGGGAAGCGGACCACGTTCCAGATGCCGGTGGCGACCTCACCCCACTCGTAGTGCTCACGTACCGAGTCGCCAATCGCGCCGCCGCCGACCAGGATCAGGAAGCCGGCGAGCGCGGGCAGACCGGCGGTGACGGCCAGCACGGCGGCGCGGAGGTATTTCCGCAGCGCCGGGCGGTCCCGTTCGACCCCGTAGATGCGGTTGGCGCCCCGCTCGATCTGGGCCATCGTGGTGGTCAGCGCGAACAGGCCGGTGAGCAGACCGAGGGTGAGTGCCAGCTCCCCGGCGTCCTCCACCCTTTCGCCCTCGCCGAGCAGCTCGCCGACCATCTGCGCGCTCTGGCCGGGGGTGACCGCCAGGACGGTGTCGGCGACCACCTGGCCGCCCTCCTGGACACCCAGCTCGCTGATCAGGCCGGTGAGGGCGATCAGGAAGGGCACCACGGCGAGGCACAGCTGCAGCGCGAAGGCCCGGGAGTGGCTGAACCCGTCGCCGTAGCGGAAGCGGATGAAGGCGTCGCGCAGCAGGTGCCAGCCGCCCTCGCGACGCAGTGTGTGCCAGGCGTCGTCGGCGGACAGCTCCTCGTCTGCCATCAGCCGGGTCTCCGGCACGATCCGAGTGCTACTCACGGCGCGCTTCCTCGATCAGCTGCTCGCCCCGCTCCCCTGCGCCCTGCGCGTCGACGGCCAGGTCGGGGGCGTCCTCGGGCTGGGGGACGCAGAGCCAGAGCGCCTGAGGGCGAACCTCGGCGTGCAGTTGCCGGCCGGGCGTGATGAGGTCGCCGTCCAGCTCCCGGGGCTGGGCACGGTTGCTGGTGACCACGACACGCCGACCCCGGTAGACCTCCATCCGCGGCACCTGGCCGCTGCGGCGGATCACCGCCCAGCCGAGCGCGAGCCAGTGCCGCAGGCTGCGCGGGGTGAGCACTGCGACGTCCAACCAGCCGTCGTCCGGCTCCGCCTCGGTGAGCAGGCGAACACCGCCCTGGAGTCGGCCCACGTTGGCGATCAGGACCGAGCGGGCCCGGCGGCGCAGCGGCGGACGGTCGTCGATGCGGATCTGCACCCGCATCGGCCGGTCCCGCAGGTGCCGGGCGGCACCCACCACGTACGCGGGCCAGCCGATGCGGGCCTTGGTGGTCTCGTTGGTGGCCTCGAGCATCTGGGCGTCGAAGCCCATGCCGGCCATCACCGTGAAGTATTTGTCCTCGACCGCGCCAACGTCGAGCAGCCGTCGGCCCCGCTCGACGGCGACCTGCAACCCGGCGGCCAGGTCGGTGGAGAGGCCAAGGTTGGCGGCGAGCAGGTTGCCGGTGCCCTGCGGCAGCACGGCGAGGGCCACGTCGGTGCCGACCAGACCGCTGACGCAGGACATCACGGTGCCGTCGCCACCGCAGGCGAAGACCAGGTCGACACCGTCCTTGACGGCCTGCTCGGTCTGACCGCGGCCCGGGTCGTCGACTGTCGTCTCGAACCACTGCGGCGCGGGCCAGCCAGCCGCCGCCAGGGCGTCGTCGACGGTGCGGCGCAACTCGTCGAGATCGTCGACCTTCACGGGGTTGACCACCACGGCGGAGCGCAGCCCGCCGTCGCCGCCCGAGGGCCGCCTGTCCTGTCCAGGATCCACGGCGTCAGTGTGCAGCACCCGGACGGCTTCAGCGACCCGGCGACCGGCCCGCGTCGGAAGTGCCACAGACAGGTTTCAACGCGACCGCCCCCATCAGGCGGCCGCCCGTAGCGCGGCCTCCACCCGGCGGCGCAGATCGTCGAGGTCAACTCCGGCTTCGGTGAGCACCAGAGCGCCCAGCCCGTGGCCCTCCCGGAGCACCCCGAGCAGGATGTGCTCGGTGCCGATGTGGCGGTGGCGCAGCCGCAGGGCTTCCCGCAGCGACAACTCCAGCACCTTCTTGGACCGGGGTGAGAATGGGCCGCCGAGGAACCGCTTGCGCCCCCAGCGACGGCGCGGCGCCGGCACGGCCTCGCGCAGCGCGTCCGGGCCGAAGGACTGCTCGATGCGGGCCACGATTGCGGCCAGGTCGATGCCGATCTCCCGCAGGGCCGCCGCGTCCGCGTCGCCGAGGCCCGCGCCACCGGTGGCGGTGTGCCGGCGGACGCGCTCGCGCAGGTCGTCGGCGCGCACGCCCGCGTCGGCGAGCACCCGGCTGGCCAGGCCCGCGTCGTCGGCGAGCAGGGCGAGCAGCAGGTGCTCGGTGCCGACCGGGCGCTGGCCCTCGGCCCGTGCCTCCTCCAGCGCCCGGCGCACCACGTCGCGCGCCCGGTCGGTGAACCGTTCGAACATCACGCCTCCCAGGATGGGTTGACCGCCGGTCGCCCGGCGTGCTTCTTGTGCACCGCCTGCCGGCTGACCTCGAGCGCGTCGGCGATCTCCTGCCAGGACCAGCCCTGTCGACGGGCGTTGTCCACCTGGACCACCTCGAGCCGCTCGAGCAGCCGGCGCAGCGCGCGGACGGCGCGCAGCCCGACCCGGGGGTCGGTGCTGCCGGCTGCCGCCGCGAGTTCTGTCGCCTGACTCATGCCGTCAACATACGTTGACAGCGCCACCATTGTCAACTCTGGTTGACGGACGACGGTGACGTAACGAGAACCGCCCCGCCGCCGAACCCATCCGACTAGCCTCGGTCAGGACAGGCTGGTCGTGCCGGGCGCGACGCCCGGGAGGTGATATCGGATGGCCGCACCCGCCGACGCACCGGTGCTGGTCGGCCTCGGGTCGGACCTCGACCTTCCGGTCGTCGCGCAGGCCGCGCAGGAGGCCGCCGGACACGGCCGGCCACTGCACCTGCTGCACACCTTCGACTGGCAGGCGGCCTTCGCGGCGGACACCGTCGCCGCGCCCCGCGATCGGGCCGAGCAACTGATCACACAGGCGGCACAACTCGCCCACCAGACCGAGCCGGGGCTGACCGTGGGCGCTGAGATCGTCGAGAGCGCCCTGCTGCCCACCCTCATCCGCCGGTCCGAGACAGCATTCCTGCTCGCGGTCGGCGACAGCGGCATGGCCGGCAGCGGCCAGTGCATCCCGGCCGAGACATCTGCCGTGCAGTTGGCCGCGCGGGCCGGCTGCCCGCTGATGGTCGTCCGCCGCGAACCGCCCCCGCAGGGGCCGGTGCTGGTCGGTGTGGACGGCTCACCCAGCTCACATCTCGCCCTGCAGTGGGCCGTGGAGTGCGCGGCCCGCAGGGACGCCCGGCTGCTGGCCCTGCGGGTGGTGGAGTACGACGAGGACACCGACGCGGTCGCCGAGCAGCTCAGCGAGGCGCTCGCCCGGCACACCGATCTCCACGGCGGGGTGCCCACCGAGTGCCGCGTCGTCCGGGGTGATCCCGCCGAGGTGCTGATCGACATGTCCCGCTCGGCACAGGTGGCGCTCGTCGCCGCCCGCGGCGACGAACCGGGGCGCGCCATGCTGGGTGCGGTCGCCCAGTCCCTGCTCTACCACTCCCCGGCCCCGGTGGTCGTCGTCCGTGGTCTAGCCGAGAAGCCGCTCACCGGGCACACTGCCCGCCCGGCCCGGGACCAACGGCCCTGACCACCGGCGACCGCAGCGACGAGACTGGACGCCGGACGCCCACCCGACCCGCGAGAGGCTTACGCAGCATGGACTCCGCTGTTGACCTGCACAGCCCTCTGACCGAAGACGAACTGCGTCGGCTGGACGCCTACTGGCGCGCCGCGAACTACCTCACCGTCGGGCAGATCTACCTGCTGGACAACCCGCTGCTGCGGGAGCCGTTGACAGTCGACGACATCAAGCCGAGGCTGCTCGGCCACTGGGGCACCAGCCCCGGCCTCAACCTGATCTACGCCCACCTCAACCGGGTGATCGTCGCCCGCGACCTCAACGCCATGCTGGTCACCGGCCCCGGCCACGGCGGCCCGGCCATCGTGGCCAACACCTGGCTGGAGGGCACCTGGTCCGAGCGCTACCACGACGTGGCGCGCGACGAGGCCGGGATGTCCAAGCTGTTCCGCCAGTTCTCCTTCCCGGGCGGCATCCCCAGCCATGTCGCGGCGGACGTGCCGGGTTCGATCCACGAGGGGGGCGAGCTCGGGTACGCGCTGAGCCACGCCTACGGCGCCGCGTTCGACCACCCGGACCTCGTGGTGGCCTGCGTGATCGGCGACGGTGAGGCGGAGACCGGGCCACTGGCCGGCAGTTGGCTCTCCAACGTTTTCCTCAACCCGGCCCGGGATGGGGCGGTGCTGCCCATCCTGCACCTCAACGGCTACAAGATCGCCAACCCGACCGTCCTGTCCCGGATCCCCGAGGCCGACCTGCTCGACCTCATGCGCGGCTCTGGCTACCAGCCGTACGTGGTGGCTGGCGACGACCCGGCGCAGGTGCATGGCACGCTCGCCGCGACGATGGACCGGGCACTGGACGAGATCGCCGAGATCCAGCGGCGGGCCCGCTCCGGTGGCGTCGTCGAACGCCCCCGCTGGCCGATGATCATCCTGCGGACGCCGAAGGGCTGGACCGGTCCCGCCGAGGTCGACGGCATCCAGGTGGAGGGCACCTACCGCGCCCACCAGGTGCCGCTGTCGGGCGTACGCGACAACCCGGCGCACCTGGCCGAGCTGGAGCAGTGGCTGCGCAGCTACCGGCCGGAGGAGCTGTTCGACGCCACCGGCGCGCCGGTCGACGAGTTGCGGACGCTGCCGCCGCGCGGTGACCGGCGGATGAGCGCCAACCCGGTCACCAACGGCGGCCTGGTGCTGCGTGACCTGGCCCTGCCCGACTTCCGCGACTACGGCGTGGAGGTCCCCGAGCCGGGCACCCCGATGGCCGGCGCGACCGGCGTGCTGGGTCCGTGGATCCGCGACGTGATCAGCGCCAACCCGCAGACGTTTCGACTGTTCGGCCCGGACGAGGTCGCCTCCAACCGGCTGGGTGCCGCCTTCGAGGTGACCGACCGGGCGTGGGTGGCCGCGACAGTGCCCGGCGACGACCACCTCTCGCCCGACGGCCGGGTCATGGAGGTGCTCTCCGAGCACCTGTGCCAGGGCTGGTTGGAGGGTTATCTCCTGACCGGCCGGCACGGCGTGTTCACCAGCTACGAGGCGTTCATCCATATCGTCGACTCGATGCTCAACCAGCACGCCAAGTGGCTGAAGGTGACCCGGGCCATCCCCTGGCGGCAGCCGCTCGCCTCGCTGAACTACCTGCTGTCCAGCCATGTCTGGCGGCAGGACCACAACGGCTTCTCGCACCAGGACCCGGGCTTCATCGACCACGTGGTCAACAAGAAGGCCGAGGTGGTGCGGGTCTACCTGCCGCCGGACGCCAACACCCTGCTCGCCACGATGGACCACTGCCTACGCAGCCGGCACTACATCAACGTGGTGGTGGCCGGCAAGCAGCCGTCGCCGAACTGGCTGACGATGACCGAGGCGATCCAGCACACCCGCCGCGGCCTGGGCATCTGGGACTGGGCCAGCAACGACGACGGCAGCGAGCCGGACGTGGTGCTCGCCTGCTGCGGGGACGTGCCCACCCTGGAGACGCTGGCCGCCGCCGAACTGCTGCGCCAGCACCTGCCGGAGCTGAAGGTGCGACTGGTCAACGTCGTCGACCTGATGCGACTCCAGCCGGACACCGAACACCCGCACGGCCTGCCGGACAAGGAATTCGACACCATCTTCACCCCGGACCGGCCGATCATCTTCGCGTACCACGGTTACCCGTGGCTGATCCACCGACTCACCTACCGGCGTACCAACCACGACAACCTGCACGTGCGCGGCTACAAGGAGGAGGGCACCACCACCACACCGTTCGACATGGTGATGCTCAACGACCTGGACCGCTTCCACCTGGTCATCGACGTCATCGACCGGGTGCCCGGGCTGGGAGCCCGGGCCGCGCACCTGCGCCAACGGATGGTCGACGCCCGACAGGCGGCCCGCGACTACACCCGCCAGTACGGCGAGGACGACCCACAGGTCGCCGAGTGGCGCTGGGTCCGCGAAACCGACCCGACCAACCCCTGAAGGAGAACGACGTGCGCGACGCGGAGATCCTGGTCGGCTACGACGGCTCGACCGACGCCTCGGTGGCTCTCGACTGGGCGCTGGAGGAGGCGCGGCACAGCGGCCAACCGGTGCGGCTGGCGTACGTCTTCGAGTGGTTGACCGTGGCCAGTTGGGTCGGCCCCGGCGTGGCGCCCGGGGTCTGGCCGGACGACACCGCCCGCCGGCAGGTCGAGGAGCTGGTCCGCAAGGCGGCGGCCGACGCCGCCGCCGCGAACCCCGGCCTGCGGATCACCGGCGAGGTGTACGACGGGCCGCCCGCCCTGGTGTTGCAGGAACGCTCAGCTGAGGCGGGCATGCTGGTGCTCGGCAGCCGAGGCCACGGTGGCTTCGGTGGTCTGCTGGCCGGGTCGACGGCGATATCGGTCGCCGCGCACGCCCACTGCCCGGTCGTCGTGGTCCGGGACGGGGTCGGCAGCGCTCCGGTCGACGCGTCGACCGGCCGGGTGGCCGTCGGTGTGGACGGCTCGGGACCGTCGCTGGTGGCGCTCGGGTTCGCTGCCGAACGGGCGGCGCAGCGCCAGGTGCCGCTGCGCGTCCTGCATGCCTGGACACCGGGCCCCGGCGGGGCGGCCGGTGTGCCCGACGAGCAGGCCGCTGTGGAGCAGGCGCTGGAGCCGTGGCGGCGGACGTTCCCCGATCTGGCCGTGACTGTCGACCTGGTCCCGAGCAGCCCGGCGGCGATGCTGATCGAGGCGAGCCGCGACGCGCGGCTGGTGGTGGTCGGCAGCCGGGGCCGGGGCGGGCTGGCCGGGATGCTGCTCGGCTCGGTCAGCCAACAGCTCATCCAGCACGCCAACTGCCCGGTGGCGGTGGTCCGGGAACGCTGACCTCCGCCGACCTTGAGCGCGGTGTCGAGGGTTTCGGACCGACCTCGGCGGGCGGACCGGCCCGCCGAGGTCGGGACCTGTGGCCCTGCGGTGACACCACCGCTATGCACATGATGGTGCGGCAACCCCCGCACCACAGCCGTGTCGTGAGGCACGATGAGCAGAGACGGAAAGGTCGTGACCATGAGTCAGGAGAACCAGCTGACCACCGCGCTGGCGGAGGCCGCCGCCACCGCCGGCCACGCCCCCTCGGTGCACAACACCCAGCCGTGGCGTTGGCGGGTGCTGCCCGACGCGCTGGAGCTGCGCTCGGTCGCCGACCGGCAGCTCGCCGCCTCCGACCCGGAGGGCCGGCTGCTCGCGATCAGCTGTGGCACCGCCCTGCACCACGCACGGCTCGCGCTGGCGGCCGAGGGGTGGCGCGCCGTGGTGGAGCGGCTGCCCGACCCGGGCGACAGCGAGCTGCTGGCCCGACTGACCGACCTGAGCCAGACAAAGGCAGACCCGGACGCCATGCACATGGTGCAGTGCATGCAGGTCCGGCACACCGACCGGCGGCCGGTCAGCGACGAGCCGGTGCCGTCCACGGCGATCGAGCAGATCGTCCGGGCGGTCAACGCGGAGGGCTGCCGGTTGCAGATCCTCGACCGCGACCAGGTGCTGGAGCTGGCCGCGACGGCCAGTCACGCCGACACGATCGAGGCCGAGGACCCGGAGCTGCGCGCAGAGCTGCGTTACTGGACCAGCCGCGCCGGCGAGGGCACCGGCCTGCCGGCGGAGGTGCTGCCCGAGCAGCCGCCGCAGACCACAGTGCCGGGTCGCGACTTCGGCCGCCCCGGCAGCCTGCCCGTGAGTCCCGGCCACGACCGCATGGCGGTGTACGCGATCCTGCACGGCGACGAGGACGAGCGGGACAGCTGGTTGCGTGCCGGCGAGGCGCTGTCCGCCGGTTGGCTGACCGCCACTCGGCTCGGCGTGTCGGTGGTGCCGCTCAGCGCCGCGGTGGAGGTGCCGGGCACCCGGCAGACCCTGCGGCAGATGCTCTCCGTGATCGGCTACCCGTACATCGTGCTGCGGTTGGGCATCGCGGACCCGGCACAGTCGGGCCCACCGCACACCCCGCGACTGACCGCCGCGCAGGTGGTCGACACCTCCGCGGTGCGCGGCGGGCAGGGCTGACGGGACGGTCAGGCGGCGAGCACCGCGGCCTCCCGGGCCGGGTCCAGCCCGATCGAGCTGTGCAGCGGTCGCCCGGCGCGGGAGGGCACGGTGCCGACCTCGCGTAGCCACCGCCAGGTGTCGTCGACAGTCTCGGTCACCGGCCGGCAGGTCAACCCGGCGGCGACAGCGCGCGTCACGTCCCGCTCCAGCAGCCCTCGGTAGGGGTGACCGGTCGGCAGCCAGATCGGCAGATCGCTCCACGCCTGCACACCGGCGGCGAGGATCGTCGTCGGATCGGTCCAGCGCAACCGGGCGTCGGCACCGGTGGCAGCCACACACGCGTCGAGCAGCTCACCCATCGTGGTCTGCCCGGGACGACCGGTCGCGTTGAACGTGCCGCCCAACCGCCGGGCGCCCGCGTCCAGCATCCACGCCGCCAGATCGCGAACATCGACGTACTGCACCGGCAGGTCGACCGGCGCGGGCGCGAGCACGTCGCCGCCGCGCTCGACGCGACGCAACCACCAGGGCAACCGGCCGATGTCCTCCCCCGGGCCCAGGATCAACCCGGCCCGGGCGACCAGCGCGCGGTCGCCGAAGACCTCCCGCACGGCACGCTCGGCACCGGCCTTGAGCTGCGGGTAGTCGCCGTCGACGGCGCCCGGGTCGGCGTCCACCACCGGGGAGTCCTCGCTCAACCCGCGCGCGGCCGGGTCGGTGTAGACCGACCCGCTGGACACGTACACGAAGTGGCCGACCGCGTCGACCAGGACGCGGGCGGCGTCGCGGGCAGCGCACGGCGCGCCGTCCCAGGTGTCCACCACCAGGTCCCACTCGCCGCCCGCCAACGCCGCCAGACCGTCCGGCGCGGTGCGGTCACCCCGCAACCGGTGTACACCCGGGGGCACCGAGCCGTGCAGACCTCTGTTGAACACGGTCACCGACCAACCCCGCCGCACAGCCTCGGTGACCGTCGCCCCGCCCACGAAACCCGTACCACCCAGCACCAGCAGTCTCATGCGCTCCACAGTGCCGGCGCAGCCCGGCGGGCGGCACCCCGTTTCACCGGTAGCGGATCTGCCCGTGGCAGAACCCGCCGGGGTCCGGTGGTCGGGAGATTCCGATCCCGCGGCACCCTCGTCCAGAATGCAGGAAAGCCGCCCAGGGCATGGTCAACGGAGCCGCCGATTGCGAAACTGCTTCAATCTGCGTGAGCACAACCCGGACGGAGCAGGGAATGTCCAGCACACCGCTGTCCCTGCCGCAGCCATCCGCACGGGCACCCGAGTTCGGCCGGGACGCGCTCATCGTCTGCGAGAACCTGGTGCGGATCTACCAGACCGGTTCGATCGAGGTGCAGGCACTGCAAGGACTGGACCTGGCCGTGGAGAGCGGTGAGCTGGTCGCCGTCGTCGGCGCCTCCGGGTCGGGCAAGTCGACGCTGCTCTCCATCCTGGCCGGCATCGACGCCCCCACCGCCGGGCGGGTCCGGGTCGATGAGTGGAATCTGCTGGCGATGTCCCGCGCGGACCGGGTGGACTACCGGCGGCACACCGTCGGGTTCGTACGGCAGCAGACGGCGAGCAACCTGATCCCCTACCTGACCGCACGGGAGATGGTGGACCTGCCGATGACGGCGGCCCGCACCGCGGTCAAGGAGCGCCGGGAGCGCGCGGCCGAGCTGCTGGACAGCCTCGCTGTCGCCGACTGCGCCGATCGGCGCCCCGGGCAGCTCTCCGGAGGGCAGCAGATGCGCGTCGCGATCGCTGTGGCGCTGGCCAACCAACCACGGGTCCTGCTCGCCGACGAGCCGACCGGCGAGCTGGACGCCGCCACGTCCGCCGAGGTCTTCGGCGTCCTGCGGGACGTCAACCGACGCTACGGCGTCACCGTTGTCGTGGTGACCCACGATCCGGAGGTCAGCAGCCAGGTCGAACGGACCGTCGCGATCCGGGATGGACGTACCAGCAGCGAGGTGCTGCGCCGCACCACCACCGACGCCGAGGGCGACACGCATGTGATCGCCGAGGAGTACGCCGTGATGGACCGGGCCGGGCGGGTCCAGGTGCCCCGTGAGTTCCGCCAGGCGCTGGCGCTGACCCGACGGGTCCGGCTGGCCCTGGAACCCGACCACATCACGATCCGCCCCGACTCGGGAAGCGGCGAATGAGCAGCGAGCCGTTGCTCAGTGTGCGTGGCGTACACCGGCGATTCCGCACCGGGCCGACCGTCGTACACGCCCTGCGCGGCGTGTCGTTCGACGTGGCCGCCGGTTCGATGGTGGCGCTCGTCGGCCGGTCCGGCTCGGGCAAGACCACCCTGCTCAACGTCATCGGCGGCCTGGACCGCCCGGACGCCGGCACCGTGCACGTCGACGGCACCGACGTCACCGCGCTCGACGAGGACGGCCTGTCCCGGCTGCGGCGCGAGAAGGTGTCGTACGTCTTCCAGAGCTTCGGGTTGATCCCGGTGCTGTCGGCCGCGGAGAACGTCGCCGCCCCGCTGCGGATGGCCCGCGTCGCCCCGACCGAGCGCGAGCGGCGGGTCGAGCTGCTGCTGGAACTGGTCGGCCTGGCCGACCACGCCCAGCAGCGGCCGGCCGAGCTGTCCGGTGGCCAGCAGCAGCGGGTGGCGATCGCCCGCGCGCTGGCCGCCTCGCCCCGGCTCCTGCTCGCCGACGAGCCCACCGGGCAACTGGACGCCGAGACGGGCCTGTCGGTGATGGCCCTGCTGCGCGGGATATCCGAATCCGAAGGCGTCACCGTACTGGTGTCGACGCACGACGCGGTGATGATGGCCCTGGCCGACCGGGTGATCCGCATCCACGACGGGCACCTCGACGAACAGGCGACCGGGCAGCCGTACGAGTCCGTGCCGGACGCCGGATGACCCGACGATGCTGAGGCTGGTCAGCCGGCGCGCCCGCGCGCAGTGGCCGTTGCTGGCAGCCCTCCTCGGGGTCGTCACGATCGGCGCGACACTCCTGGGCACCTGCACCCTGCTGGTCACCCGCACCGCCGAGCGGGCGCTGGAGGTCGCCATGGCCCGCGCCGCCCCCGCCGCCGTCGACGTGACCGTCTACACCGGCACCGTCGAGGGCAGGGACACGCGGTCCGTCGCCGCCGACACCCGCACCGTGGTGGCCTCCGCGCTCGCACCGTTCCCGGTGACGACGACCGCGCGGGCGTCGACGGTGCTGCGAGCGCTGCCGCCCACGCTCGCAAAGGGCACCACCGTCGGAGCCCAGGCGTACCTGTCCGGGCTGGACGATCTGCCGGCCCGGGCCGAACTGGTCACCGGGCGCTGGCCACAGCACCCTGGCGACGCGGTGCTGCTGGAGTCCACCGCCCACCTGCTCGGCATCACCCCCGGTCACCGGGTGCGCCTGGGCGCCGAGCTGGCCCACCCGCCCGTCCCGGCCATCGACGTGACAGTCGTCGGTGTCGTACGCCCGCTGGCGGGGCGCGGCTGGGAACGCGACCCGCTGGCCGCGGCCGGCTCCGCCACCGGCTACCGGGACGGCCGCTTCCTGCAGCCGGTCAACGCCTACGGCCCGTTCCTCGTCGACCTCGCCGACCTGGTCACCACCGGCGCCACAGTCGACCGGATGGAGGTCACCGCCCATCCGGACCTGTCCCACGCCAACCGCCACGACCTGGAGACCGCGGCCGGGGCCGTCGGCGGCGCCGACCGCCGGTTGGCCGGCACCCTCGGCGACCGTGTCACGCTCGCCCGTGTCGCCTCCGACCTGCCGCTGACCCTGCGGGCCGCCGACGACCAACGGCACGTCACCGCCGCCGTCGTGCTCGCCGTCGCCGCCCTCGGCGGTGTCCTGGCCGCGACAGCACTCGTCCTCGCCGGCCGGCTGACAGCGGGCATACGCGCCGATGAGACCGCCCTGCGGTCCGCCCTGGGCACCAGCCGTCGCCAACTCGCCGCCACCGCGACACTCGAGGCCGGGCTCGTCGCCGCCGTCGCCGCAGCGCTCGCGACACCGGCCTCGTCGGCCCTGCACGCCGGCCTGACCCACCTGCCGCCGCTGGACGGCGCCGGCCTGACCGTCCGGCCGGCCATCGCCGGTGCCCAGGTCCTCGCGGTCGCCGGCGGCGCGCTGGTGCTCGCCGCCGTCCTCACCGTCCTGGCGATCCGGCCCGTCCCGGCAGCCGGCGATCGGCGCACCCGCCGCGAACTGCTGGCCCGATCCGGCGCCGACCTGATGCTCGCGGTGTTCGCCGCCGCCGGATGGTGGCAGCTGTACGCGCAGCCCACCGCAGCCAGCCCACGCGCCGATGCCGTCCGGGTGCTCGCGCCCGCGCTGCTGCTCACCGCAGGCGCCGCCCTGGCTCTCCGGGTGGTGATGCCCGCCCTGCGCGGCGCCGAACGGTTGGCGTACCGCGCCCGTGGGCTGGCGCTTCCGCTGGCGGCTTCCGAGGCCGCCCGCCGGCCACAGGCGGTCGCCGCCGGGCTGCTCGTCGGACTGGCCTGCGCGGCCGGGACCTTCGGTCTCGCCTTCGACAGCACGTGGCACCAGTCGCAGCGCGACCAGGCCGCGCTCTCCGTCGGCACCGACCTGGCACTCACCCTCAGCACGGTGCCGGTCGCCGGAGAGGGCACGGTCGTCAGCGCGGTCACCGCGGGGGTGGTCAGTCCGGCCCTCGACCGTGGTACCTCCGTCGGTCAGTGGCTCGGCACCGCCGGCGATGCGCCGCGCCTGATCGCCATCGACACCACCCGCGCCGACACGCTGCTGCGCGGGCGGCTGGACAGTGACCGCGGATGGGCGGGCGTCGGCGCCACGCTGGCGCCGCGCACCCGGGTCACCGGCCTCGCCATCGGGAAAGGCACCCCGCTCGTCCTGAGCGGGACCGCCGACGACGACGCACCGCTCACCGTGACGCCCCGGCTGCTGCTGCAGGACGCCAGCGGCCTGCGCACGTCCTGCACGGGTCCCGCCGTACCGCTCGACGGCCAGGAGCATCGGCTGCCCGCCTGCGCGACGGCTGACGGGCAACGCCTCGTCGCTGTCGCCCTGCCGGTCACCGCGGACGCGGTTGGCGGACCCGTCGCCGTAGCCGTCACGCTCACCGTGCCGCCCGCCGGGTCGACGGAGAGATCCACAGACGGATCGGACTGGACCGCCACGTCCGCACCGCCGGTCCCGAGCAAGTTGAGAGACCCGACCGTCATGGTGTCCGCCACGCCGACGGGATCCGCGCTTCGGATGGCCGCGACCGTCGACCTCGACGGTGCCGAGGACGCCGCCCGAACCCTCGTCGCCACCGCCTTCCCGGACCCCGGCCCGGTGCCCGTCGCCGTCTCCGCCCGCTTTGCCAGCGAGGTCGGTGCCGAGAACGGCAGCCAGCTCAGCGTCACGGTCGGCATCACGCCCGTCCCGGTCGTCGTCACCGAGGTCGTGCCGACCGTACCGTCCGCCCCCGGCGCCGTAGCCGTCCTGGCCGACCTGGACACGCTGTCCCGCGCACGCGCCGTCACCGGCGACCTGACGTTCCCGGTCGACGCCTGGTGGGTCGGCCACCCGGCCGGTGCCGGCGCCGCCGAGCGGGCCACCGCCCTGCACCTGGGCACCGTCGCGACCCGCGAGGCGGAGACCGCCCGCCTCACCGGCGGCCCGCTGCGCGCCGGGCTGCCGGCCGCGCTCCGGCTCATCGTCCCGGCTGCGGCCCTGCTGCTGCTCGCCGGCGTCGTCCTGCACGTCACCTGTGATCTACAGGTCCGCGCCGTCGAGGTGGCGCGGCTGCGCGGCCTGGGGATGTCCCGGCGCGGCATCCGGGCCGTGCTGCTCGGCCAGCACGCCGGCGTTCTGCTGCCCCTGCTCGCGGCGGGCGCCGTCGTCGGCGCGCTCGCCACCCGCGTCGTCGCTCCCCTGCTCGTGCGCTCCGACACCGGCGCCGCGCCCGTCCCGGCCACCCAGCCACACTGGCCGTGGCCAGCCGAGGCCGCACTGCTCGCCGTACTGCTGGCCGGATGCGTGCTGGCGGTCGCCGTCGTGGTAACCGTCCAGGTCCGCCGGGCCGACGCCGCGCACCTGCGGGTGTCACCGTGAACCGGTGGCTGACCCGCCGGTGGCCGGCGCTGCACTGGCCCAGCATCCGCGGCCGTGGCCGCACCGACGCGGGGCCACTGCTGCTCACCGCCGTCGTCATCGCGGCCGTCACGCTGCTCGCCGGAGCCGTGCCGGCGCTGCTGCGCGCCGCCGCCGACGAGGCCGTCCAGGACACGGTCCGCCGCGCCGGCCACGACTCGAACGTCCTCGTGCACGCCAACTGGGAACGCGACGACGGGCCGACCGGCGGACGGGTCCGGATGCCCCGCCTCGCGGAGGAGCTCGACGACTTCCGCGCCCAGGCGACCTACGCGCTCGGCCCCGACCTGGACGCCGCGCTGCTCCCACCCGTCGCCGCTGTCAACGGCCCGGTCCTCAACATCACCGGCGGCAGCGTGCCGCGTACCTTCCAGTTCACCTACCTGGCCGGTGACCTCGGCGGCCCGGACGTGACCTGGATCGCCGGCAGCCCACCCGGCCCCACCGTCTCCGACGAGTACGTCGAGACCCCCTACGACGGACCGCCCTGGCCGGTGCAGGTCGGCCTCTCCGAGGAGGACGCCACCGCACTCGATCTCGGCCCCGGCGACCGAATCCCGGTCAGGGACGGCCAGGGTCGCGACAAGGACATCCGGGTCAGCGGGATCTACCGACCCGCGGACAGCGCCGACCCCGCCTGGCTCCTGGCTCCTGCACTCCTGCGCCCCGTGGCCGGCGCCGACGGCGTGGGCATCACCCGGTTCGCCGGCCTGCTGTCGCGCGAGTCGTTGCCGGACGCCCGGCTCGCCATCGACGAGGACCAACTCCGCCGTACCGTCCACTTCGCACCCGCTCCCGACGCGCTCAGCTGGGACGCCACCGTGGCGCTCGCCAGCCAGGTGGTCAAGCTCAAGGCAGCCTCCGGCTCATCAAGCGACCGCGGCCAGACCCTGAAGTGGGAGTCGCAGCTCGACACCGCCCTACGCGACGCCCGTACACGGAACAGCGCTGCTTTCGCACAGGCCGCCGTCCTGCTCACCGGAGTGCTGAGCGCCACCGCACTGGTCCTGTTGCTCGCCGCCGACCTGCTGGTCCGCCGCCGTACCCCGGTGCTGAGCGCCGCCCGGCAGCGTGGGGCGGCGCTACCCGACCTCGGTGCGGAACTGATCATCGAGTCCACAGTGGTGTCCCTGTCGGCCGCCGCCGTCGGGCTCGCGTTCGCCCGCGCGGCCGCTCCGGGCGTCTCCTGGACCTGGGCCGTCCCCGTGGTCCTGGCCGGCGCCGTCGCGGGGCCGGCATTCGGCACCCTCGCCGCCGCCCGCGCCAGCCGCGACCGGCGCCAACCCGCCAACCCGGCCGCCCGACGCTGGATCCGGGCCACCGGCCAACTGCGCCGCGCCGCAGTGGAGGCCGCGGTCCTGATCGCCACGGTCGCCGCCTTCGTCACGCTGCACCAGCGTGGGCTCCTGCCCGTCGCCTCCGACGGCGACACCGCTGAGCTGACCGGCGACCTGATCCTGCCGATCAGCGCCCTCACTCTGGGCGCGCTCGTCGGCGCGCTCGTCCTGCTCCGGCTGCTGCCCCTCGGGGCACGGTTCGCGCTCCGAGGTGCCCTGCGTTCGCGCCGCCCGCTGGCCGTGTTCGGTGCCGCCCAGGCGGCCACAACGGCCGGGCGCGCGCTGCCGTTGCTGGTTCTGGTCAGCACCGCGGCGCTCGCGTCGTTCGCGCTCATCCTCGGCACGACCGTCACCCGGGGTCTGGACGACGGCGCGTGGAGCACCGTCGGCGCCGACGCCCGCCTCGACGTCGGCACCGACGCCGAGGCAGCCACGCCCGCACTCGCCGAGCGCATCGCCGCCGCACCCGGGGTAGGGCAGGTCGTCGTCGCGCAGGTGACCGACTCGGCACGCGTCTTCACCGAATCGACACTGCTCACCCCACGTCTGGTCATCGTGGACGCCGCCGCGTTCCAGCGTCTGCTGGCCACCACTCCGCTGCCCGACGCGCCGGCGCTGGCACGCCTCACGACACCCGGCCCTGGCCCCGGGGACGTCCCAGCGCTGGTCCGATCGAGCGACGGCAACCTGCGGACCGGCACGCAGCTGCAGCTACCCCGCGACGGTGCCCCGGCGATTCGTCTCGCCGCGGTCGGTACCGCTCCCTCCGTCGGCGGTGCCGACGACATCGTCATAGTGGACGCCGAGGCCCTCGCCGACGCCGGGCTGCCCGCCGTTCCGAACACCGTCTGGGTGACCGGCCCCGGCGCGTCGCGGGCCATGTCGAACACCGGCGTAGCCGCCGACGTCGTGCTGCGCACGGACGTCCTGCGGGCGCAGCGAGTGGCTCCGCTGACCGCTGGGCTGCTACGGCTGGCGTGGACGGCCGCCGCGGTGCTGCTGGCGCTGGGGTTGCTCGGCCTCACGCTCGCCGCCGCCGCTGGCGCGTCGGAGCGGTGGCAGACCCTGACCCGTCTGCGGACCCTCGGCCTGCGGCCGCGCGACGCCCGCTGGGTCGCCGCCGGAGAGCTGCTGCCGCCGGTCGTGGTCGTTGCGGTGTGCGGCCCGCCACTCGGGGCCCTGCTCGCACGCCTGACTCTCGGCCCGCTCGACCTGCGGCTGCTCACCGGCCAAGCCACCGAACCGGCGGCGGTGCTGCCGTGGTGGCTGCTGGGCCTGGTGAGCGTGGCGCTGCTGGCGACGGCCGCCGCGGTCATACCTGTCGAGTCGGCGCTGCGGCGACGGGACCGGCTGAGCGAGGTTCTCCGCGCCGGCGAGTAACCGGTTACTGGCAGAACCGGGCGGAGCCCGGCTGCCAGGGTGGTGGGCGATACTGGGTTTGAACCAGTGACCTCTTCCGTGTCAAGGAAGCGCGCTCCCACTGCGCCAATCGCCCGTGGTGGCCCCGTGGGGCACATCGCGAGCGGACGACGGGATTCGAACCCGCGACCCTCACCTTGGCAAGGTGATGCGCTACCAGCTGCGCTACGTCCGCACGTCCCCGACAACCGCCGGCGACAGGTGAACTCTACCTGACGCCAAGATCGCTTGGCGCGGCACCCTGGGCGGTTGCGGTTGCACTGGTCGGCAGCGGGGTATTGAGGAATCTCGACAGCACACCACACCCCCTTAAGGAGGCTGTCGTGGGTATCGGCACCAGCATCTTCCTCATCGCGCTCGGCGCGATTCTCACCTTCGCGCTGGATGCGAGCGTCGGCGGCATCGACCTGGACGTGGTCGGCTGGATCCTGATGGGAGCCGGCGTGCTCGGCCTGATCATGACCACGCTGATCTTCAGTCGCCGCCGCCAGGTCGTCACCACCACCGAGCAGCCGGTGGAATACCGCCAGGTCGAGGAGCGGCGGGACATCGCGCCTCCGCTGTGAGGGCTCAACGTCACGGGCCGGCCGCCTCGATCGAGGTGGTCGGCCCGTGCGCGCGACACCCCACTCAGTCCAGGCAGGTGAGCGCGACCTCGGCGTAGCGCGTCAGCGCCGCCCGGTCCGGGTTGATGGCACCCATCACCCGCAGACCCTGGAGGCTGGTCACCAGGAAGCCGGCCAGATCGGTGGCGCTGCGAGCGGACGTGATCTGGCCCCGCAGCTGGGCGTCGGCCAGCAGGTCGTAGAGCGCCGACTCCAGGGACTGCGTCGTCGACCGGAGCCGGTCGGCGACCCGCTGGTCCTGGTGTGCGCGCTCCATCGACGCGCCGACGATGAGACAGGAGAGGTGCTGGCCGTCGCCGGTGATGTCGTCCACCGTGCCGACGAACATCTCACGGATGACCGCTCGCGCGTCGTTGCCGGAGCGCAGCAGATCGACCATCGGGGTGGCGTAGCGCTGCCGGTACAGGTCGAGCACCGCCAGGTAGAGGCCGTCCTTGCTGCCGAACGCGGCGTAGATCGAGCCGCTGCCCAGGCCGGTGGCCTCGGCGAGGTCGCGCATCGAGGTGCCCTCGTAGCCCTTGGTCCGGAACACCTCCATCGCCGCGTTGACCGCGGCGTCGAGGTCGAACTCACGGGTGCGTGCCATGCCTGAACGCTACCCGCTATCTGGAACGTTCGACAAAGTACCGCCGGTCACAGGGTGTCGACGGCCTGGTCGCCTCGGCGCCGAAACCACCGACCTGACCTTGTTCGTGCCGGCCTGTGCCCAGATGTCCGGAATCCCGGCGGAGGGCGTGGCCGCGACGGTCGAACGGGAGATTCTGAGCCAGCCTGATCCGCGCGACTTCGCGTAGAACGCGGTGTGCGGGCGAAGCGGAGAGCGTGTAGTCAGCGAACCCGAGTGGGTCACGGGGTGCGGAAACCATTGACTACGGGGTTCAGACAGCGTTGTCTTTCACTGGCCCTGGGGAGGTACAACAGTGATCGACGATGTGTCCCTCGTATTCTGCGTGACCGCCGACGTGTCGGTGCGCGAGCGGATGGTGCGGCGCCTGAACGGCCTCGGCACCCTGGTGATCTGCACCGACCTCGCGGAGTTGCAGGCGATGATCGGCCCGCCCGCCAGCAGCCGGCCGGCGCGGCTCTCCACCTCCGCAGCCGTTCCCACTCCCGCCGCAGCCGCTCCCGCCGGCACCGCCGGCCGGACCAGTCTCGGTGACCTCACGATCGACCCGCTCGGCCATCTGGTGACGTGGCGTGGACAACCGCTGGCCCTGACCCGACTCGAGCGTCGCCTGCTCACCCAGCTCGCCACCGCACCGCTCGGAGTCTGGACGTACGAGAGGCTCTTCGAGTCGGTCTGGGGCTGCGCGTACCTGGGCGACACGTCGATCCTGCACTCGGCCGTCAAGCGGTTACGCCGCAAACTGCGCGCCGCCGACGACGCCCTGCGCGTGCACACCGTTCGCGGGATCGGTTACCGGCTCAGCGTCGGATGAGCCCAGGGATAAGCAGAACGGCTCGTCACCGGGCTTTCGGTGACGAGCCGTTCTGTGTGGTGGGCGATACTGGGTTTGAACCAGTGACCTCTTCCGTGTCAAGGAAGCGCGCTCCCACTGCGCCAATCGCCCGTGCTTGTTGCCGAGGTGGGGACGGGATTTGAACCCGCGTAGACGGCTTTGCAGGCCGTTGCCTCGCCTCTCGGCCACCCCACCGAGGTTGCCCCCGTCATGCGTGGCGGCAGCTCCGAGCGGACGACGGGATTCGAACCCGCGACCCTCACCTTGGCAAGGTGATGCGCTACCAGCTGCGCTACGTCCGCACGCCCCCGGACGTTCCCGGGTGACGGATGAGAACTTTAGCCGAGCCGGTGAACGACTGCCAACTCGGGGTCGCCTCGGCGCGTCCCACCCTCGGCGCGGGTGGGATCAGCGCCATCCCGCAGGGCTTCCTAGGGGGCTGGTCTGATGCCGTCATTCGTTGCGGACGGTCACCCTCCGAAACCATTAGGCAATCATCGTCATCATCGTGTCGCAGGTCGCGAGAAGGGTGTACGCGCGCATCAGCTCGTGCCGGCGGACCTCGACGGACACTCCTTGGAAAACGACCGAAGAGGGCCTGAGAAAGTGTCCGGCTTCCGACTGTCGCAGCGCGGATCAGGGTGCGGTGGTAACTGTTCGTGTTCACTCGGATGGGCTACGGTAACGGTCGTGACGAGACGTGCGGCCGAGATCCGCCTGGATGCCCTGCTGCGCACCGCCTGTGACGTGATCGTGGAGCGCGGGCTGGCCAATACCCGAACGGCGGATGTGGCGCAGGCCGCCGGCGTGAGTCAGGCACTGGTTTTCTACCACTTCGCCACCAAGGAGCGGTTGCTCTCACAGGCGTTCGCGTACGCGGTCGAGCAGGATCTCGCCCGACTGGACGTGGTGACCCGGTCCTCGGCCCCACCGCTGACCAAGCTCCGCCGGATCCTCAAGCTCTACACCCCGGCCGGCCGTGGTGCCTCCTGGTCGATGTGGATCGACGGCTGGTCCGAGTCACTGCGTACGCCGGAGTTGGAGAAGGTCTCCCGCCGACTCGACCTGCGCTGGCGTCAGGACCTGGCGGCGGTGATCTCGGCGGGCGTGGCCGACGGCACCTTCCAGTGCGCCGACCCGGACGGGGCCGCCTGGCGGATCAGCGCGGTCATGGACGGCCTCGCCGTCCAACTCGCCGTGCACGACCGGGTGATCTCCCGCCGGCAGTTCGGCGAGTGGGTCCGGCTGGTCACCGCCCGGGAGCTCGGCCTGGACCCCACCGACCTGGACTGAGCCGGGCGGCCAGCGCAATCACCCACACCAGGCCGGGGAAAACGGCTCGGCCCGCCCCGTGGACCGGAACAATCGGCAGCATGGATCTGCTGGAGGCGTACCGCCGGAGCCTGGCCGAGTTCGTCGACCGGGTGGACCAGGTCGAGCCCGGCCAGTGGTCCGACCCGACACCCTGCTCGGACTGGGACGTGCGCACGCTGGTCAACCACGTGGTGAACGAGGACCGGTGGAGCGTTCCGCTGCTGGCCGGCCGGACCATCGAGGAGGTCGGCGACCGACTCGACGGTGACCAGCTCGGCGCCGACCCGATCACGGCGGCGCGGGAGGCGGCCGCGCAGGCCGAGATCGCCGCCACCCATCCCGGCACGATCGACCGCACCGTGCACCTCTCCGGTGGCGACACCCCCGCCGCGGAATACCTCCAGCAACTCCTCGCCGAGCACCTCATCCACGGCTGGGACGTGGCGGTGGCGATCGGCGTACAGCCTCGGCTCGACCCGGACGCCGTGCGCGTGGCCGCACGGTGGTTCGCCAACGAGATCGACGACTACCGGCGCAACAACCTGGTCCGGACCGGGGTGCGGGTGCCCGACGACGCCGACGAGCAGGACCACCTCCTGGCCGCCTTCGGCCGCGACCCCGACTGGGCGCCGAGCGACTGACCCTCCCGCGGCGTCACGCTCCGGCGGTGGACGCCCCCGTGTGCCGTCGCCGCCGTTGGGGCGAGCACCCGCCCATCCTTCACCCGCCGCCGCAGCGGCGGCACCAGCTCGACGGCCGCCACCGTAGGTGGTGGCCGCCGTCGTGCGCGACGTGGAATGCCCGTGGCCGGTCGTCGCCGATCAGCATGTCGATCACCGGAACCCGGGCGAAGACTTCGAACTCCTGGCCCGTGGGCGCCCCCAGCCCTTGCCGCCATCACGATCGACTGATATCCACAGATGCACATGCGTTATCGCGCACTGACGGTCGGCGATTCGCCGGCCATCCCGCTCCCACGAGGAGGTCCCGTGCCACAACCGGAGTGGTTACCCCCGATGAGCCGGCGTCGACGCCGGCTCATCGCCGTCCTGGCAACGACGGCGACGGTCGCCGCGCTGCTCCCCACCGGCGTGAGCACCGCGGCCCCCACCGGCAACGCGGCGTCCGCCGCGCGCAGTTCCGGACCGTTCGCCGAGGGCCACGAGCCCGCAGACGTCGACAACCGCACCGGTACGGCGGCACCCGACGCCCGCCAGCGCGGCCTGGCCCGCGCCGCCGACCCCGACGTCCGGTGGAACCGACTCGGCACCCCGCAGGCGCTCGGCCCCGGTCGTACCCCTCTCGCCACCGGGCTGCCCGCCGACCCGGAGGCCGCCGCACGCGCCTACCTGACCGCCAACCGCGACCTGTTCGGGCTGGACGCCGCCTCGGTGGCCGCCATGGAACGCGTGCTGGTCCGGCCGATCGGCAGCGGTGCCGTGGTCACCCTCCGGCAACGGTTCGGCGACCTGCCCGCCGGGCCGGACGGCCTCGTCACCCTCGCGGTCGCCAAGGGCACGGTGCTCTCGGTCAGCTCCTCGCTGGCCCGCAACGCCGGAACACCGGCACCCGCGACCCGCACCGCCGAGCAGGCGTACGCCGCCGCGCTCGCCGACGCCAAGCTGACCCCCGGCGCGGTGGCCAGCCACACCATCCGGTCGGTGGCCGTACCCACCCCGCTGGACGGGCCACGGGCCGCCTACGAGGTGACCATGATCGGCGCGGACACCGAGCACCCGGCCGCGTTCACCACCTACGTGGACGGCAGCACCGGGCAGGTGCTGGTCCGCGAGGACCTCGTCGACTTCGACTCCGACAACCCGAGCTGGGCGGTCTTCCCGGCCACCCCGCCCCGCGACCTCGGCCCCGGGCAGGACCCCCGGGTGCGCTGGTGCGGCGACCCGGCACCCGGCTGCCAGGCCGCCTGGCGCGACCCGGCCACCGGCCAGCCGTGGGACGTCGACGCGGCCACCGGCACGCCGACCTTCACCTCGCGCGGCAACTCGGCCAACACGGTGCTCTCCTGGGGTGCCGGCACCCCCGTCGTCCCGGCGCCCACCAGCCCGGACCGTCGCTACGAATACCCCTTCACCGACCAGTGGCACCAGTCGAAGTGCAACCCGGAGGTGTTCACCTCCGCCCAACGCAACGACGCCGACGCGTCGATCGCCAACCTGTTCGCCATGCACAACCGGATGCACGACTGGTCGTACCAGTTGGGCTTCACCGAGTCGGCGTGGAACCTCCAGGCGGTCAACCTCACCCCGGCCGGGCTGGGCGGTGACGCCGAGCAGGGCCGTGCCCAGCAGGGCGCGCTGACCGGCAACCGGAACAACGCCAACCAGGGCACCCCGCGCGACGGGCTACCGCCGACCACCAACATGTACCTGTGGCAGCCCCAGGCGGGCGGGCCGTACCCGCCGTGTGTGGACGGCGACTACGACATGACGGTGATCGGCCACGAATACACCCACGCGATCACCAACCGGATGATCGCCGGCCCGGACAGCGGGATCAGCGGCCACCAGGGCGGGGCGATGGGTGAGTCGTGGGGCGACCTGCTCGCCGCCGAGTACCTCTTCCAGCACGGGCTGCGCGCGCCCGGCGAGACGCCCTTCATCACCGGCGGCTACGTCACCGGCAACCTGGTCAGCGGCATCCGCAACTACGACCTCAGCCGCAGCCCGCTCAACTACTCCGACATCGGCTACAACACCGGCGGCCCGGCCGTGCACGCCGACGGGGAGATCTGGGGCGCCACCAACTTCCGGGTCCGCTCCGCGCTGGTCAAGCGGTACGGCCTCGGCACCCCGCAGCGGCAGCTCGACTGCGCACAGGGGAAGGTCGCCGCCGACCAGTGCCCGGGCAATCGGCGCTGGTCGCAACTGGTGTTCGACTCGTTCCTGCTCCAGGCCGCCAGCCAGGTCAGCATGCTCGACATGCGGGACAACATGCTCACCGCCGACCTGCTCCGCTTCGGTGGTGCCAACCAGGACCTGATCTGGGCCGAGTTCGCCCGCTCCGGGATGGGCCGGGACGCCGCAACCAACGGCGCCACCGACACCGACCCGACGCCGAGCTTCGCCTCGCCGCGTGGTGGCAACGCCACGCTGACCCTCCGTCCACGCGGGGACAGCGCCGACGCGCCGATCCGGGTGTACGTCGGGACGTACGAGGCGCGGGCGACGCCGATCGCCGACACCGACCCGGCGACGCCGATCCCGGACACCGTGGAGATGGTGGCCGGCACGTACGACCTGCTGGCCGTCGCGCCCGGCTTCGGGCACCAGCGGCTCAGCGTGGTCGCCCGGGCCGGTCAGGACGGGTACGTGGACCTGCGGATGAGCCGTAACCTCGCGTCCACCGCGTCCGGGGCGACGATCACCGGCGACGGGGTCAACCTGGACCGGGTCGCCGACGACACCGAGGCGACGAACTGGGCCTCCCTGGACGGGGTGGCCGGCCGGCAGCTCACCGTGGCGCTGCCCGGGGGCGCCCCGCAGACGGTCAAGCGGGTGAACGTCAGCGCGATGCTGCGCCCGGCGATCGCCGGCGACGCCGACACCGGCAGTCAGAACGCGCTCAGCGCGCTGCGCTCGTTCGCGGTGTCCGCCTGCAACGCGACGACCACCGACTGCGCCGACCCGGCGCGGTGGCAGCGCATCTACACGAGCGCGGGCGACGCGTTCCCCGGCGGGGCGTACCGGGCGTACAGCCGGGACATCAACCTCCGGACGTTCGCGGTGCCCAGCACGGTCGCCACCCACCTGCGACTGGAGGTGCTGGCGAGTCAGTGCACCGGTGGCCCGCACTACGCGGGCGAGCAGGACGACGACCCGGCCACCACGACGGACTGCGCGACGGCCAGTCCGGCCCGGTCGCAGGTCAGGATCGCCGAGTTCCAGGCGTTCTCGAACTGAGAAACCGTGGGGGTCGGCGGCAGGTCCGCCGGCCCCCACGGCCCTGAGGTCAGCGGCGGGCCGGTCGCCAACGGTCGGCGGTGGTGGGCCGCTCCCAGCGCCGGTCCACCGGTGGGTCGTCGGGCTCCGTGGCATCTGCGCCCGCAGCCCGGGTCAGGTGCCGTAGCCGCATCAGCAACCCCATTCCGAGGAAGAGCAGCAGCCCGCCGAGCAGGAACGCGGCCTGCACCACCCCGAACCCGCCGGTCTGCGAGACCGGGCGTCCGGGCGCCGGTGGCGCGGCGTCGACCGGGTAGTCCCCCACCGGCTCCTGGGCGGACGTGCTCTCCTCCTCGGCCGGCGCGCTCGGTGTCTCGCTGCGCTCCGACGGGGTGGCGGTCGGCTTCGGCGTGCTGGTCGGGGTGCCAGGCGCACCCACCACCGAGCGGGTGGCCGTCTGTCGGGCCAGCAGTCGCGCGTTGGCGTCGTACGCCTCGGCGGCGAGAGTGACCCGCCCCTGGGTGACGTCCTCGGCGAAGGCCACCCGGTAGCGGGCGGTGACCGTGCGCCCCGGGCAGAGCGTGCCCGGGTCGAGCTGCCGGTCGGTCAACCGGGCCACGTCACCGTCGGTCTGAATCTGCAGCGGGAAGTCACCGGTCTCCTCCACCCGGTCCATCTTCACCTGGTCGAGCCGGAGGCCCTGCACGCTCAGCACCATCGACCAGCGCACCTTCACACAGCCCCCGCGCCGGTCCGTCCGGGAGACGACGGCGGACACCGTGCGCACCTGCTCGCCGGCGGTGAACCGGGCCGGCAGCCCACTCAGTTCGGTGCTGAACGCCGCCTGCGCCGGAGCGACCAATGCCAGCTCCACCCCGCTCAGACAGGCCAGCACCACCCCTACCCGCACCGCATTCCGCCACACCGTCACCACCGCCGCCCTCCGTTCGGTCGTCTCCACTGAGCAACGCTAGGAGCGGCCCGTCGGCCGGACCAGACGGGTGTGTTCGCACCGGCCGGCAAGGACGGGGTGGGTTTTCACCGACGGTGGTGAACCGGTCACCGCTCCCCCGCGACACGCCGGACACCGGGCCGCTGGGACAATCGGCGACGTGTCCGAGCTCTCCAGCACGTTCGTCCGGCTGCACGCCCGGCTGGCCCCGGTCCCGTTCGTCCCCGAGGTGCGCCTGCACCAGGCGGACGAACCGATCGGGCTGTGGGAGCTGACCGAGGGCGAGTTCTCCACCGATCGGCCGCCGCCGTTCTGGGCGTTCGCCTGGGCCGGCGGGCAGGCGCTCGCCCGCTACGTGACCGACCACCCGGAGTTGGTCGCCGGCCGCCGGGTGCTCGACCTCGCCTCCGGCTCCGGTCTGGTGGCCATCGCCGCCGCCCGCGCCGGCGCGGCGTCGGTGCGAGCCGTCGAGGTGGACGAGCTGGCGGTGGCGGCGGTCGCCCTCAACGCGGAAGCCAACGGGGTACGCGTCGACGCCGAGTTCGGCGACATCCTCGACGGCGACGCCGGCGACGCCGAGGTGGTGCTCGCCGGTGACGTCTTCTACAGCGACGCGATGGCCCGCCGGGTGCTGCGGTTCCTGCTGCGCGCCACCCGGGCCGGCGCACCGGCGCTGGTCGGCGACCCCGGCCGGGCGTTCCTGCCCCGGGACCGCTTCGACGAGCTGGCGGCGTACGACGTGCCGGTGCCGGAGGCTCTGGAGAGCGTCCGGGTGAAGCGCACCACCGTCTGGAGGTTGCGCGCCGGGCTGCCGGGAGCCCCCGGCTAGCGTGTCCGGGTGCTGTTCCGCAGCTGGGCGCAGGTGACCGACCCCGCATGGCCGGACGTGGCCCGGGTGCCGGACCACGTCGGCGGCACGCACCTGGTCGTCACCCGGCACGCGCTGGTCCGTCAGGTCCTCGCCGACCCGGTCACCTATCGGCCGGACAACGCGCTGGACGCGGTGACGCCGATGCCGGTGACCGCGCTGCGGGTGCTGGCCGCGCACCGGTTCCGGCTGCCGCCGACTCTCGCCAACAACTCGGGCGCGAGCCACCCGCAGATCCGGGCGATCGTCGCGGACGCGCTGCACCCCGCCCGGGTCGCCGCGCAGCGGCAGTGGCTGACGGCGCTGGTCCGGGACCGGGTCGCTGGGCTCGGCGCGGCCCTCGACGCCGGCGAGCCGGTCGACCTGTACGCGGAACTCGCCGCCGACCTGCCGCTGCTGGTGCTGGCCCGGCTGGTGGAGCTGCCGGACGCTCCGGTCGGCGCGGTCAAGGAGTTCGCCCGTGCCGCGTTGGAGTTGTTCTGGGCCCCGCTGGACGGCGACCGGCAGGTGACCCTCGCCGCCGAGGTGGGGCGGTTCCACCGCGTACTGCGCGACTTCGCGACCACCGGCGGCGGGTTGGCCGCTGAGCTGCGCGCGGCCGGGCACCCGCCGGACGTGGTGGTGGGCGCGCTCTTCTTCCTGCTGGTCGCCGGGCAGGAGACCACCTCGCAGTTCCTCACCCTGCTGCTGCACCGGCTGGCCGGTGAGCCCGCGGTCCGGGCCGGCCTGCGCACGGGCGAGGTCGCGGTGGCCGACGTGGTGGAGGAGGGGCTGCGGCTGGAGCCTCCGATCGTCACCTGGCGGCGGGTGGCGGCGACGGACAGCACGCTGGGCGGCACGGCGGTGCCGGCCGGCAGCAGTCTCGTGCTGTGGCTGGGTCGCGCCGGTCGGGACCCTGCTGTCGTGCAGTCCCCCGACGAGTTCCGCCCGGGTCAGCGCGGGTCCCGCCGGCACCTGGCGTTCGGGGCGGGCGCGCACCGCTGCGTCGGTGACGTGCTGGCCCGCATGGAGGCGGCCGTGGTGGTGGCCGAGGCAGCGCCGCTGCTGGACGGGGTGCGGGTGGTACGTCCGCCCTGGTGCCCGGACAATCTCACCTTCCGGATGCCCGACGCCTTCGTCGTCCGGCGCTCGTCCGGGGCACCGGCCTGAGGAGATCCTGATCTCTGTTCGGTAGGTTTCCGGGCGTGTCAGCGACCCCTGCGCGTCGGATCCTCGCCGTCGTAACACTTCTGGCCCTGCTGGTGCTGAGTGCCTGCACAGCCGGACCGGCGTTGCACGTCCGACGGATCGCCACGGACCAGCCGGCCCTGTCCGCCTCGCCTGCCGCGCCGTCGACCTCGCCGTCCCCGACGACGAAGCCCGTGCCCGGGAGCCTGGACTGGTACGTGTCCCAAGTGCCGACCTTCCCCGAGGCGCCACCGCCGCAACCGGTGCCGCTGCCCGAGACCGGCGCGGCCCAGTTCTGGCACCGCCTGCCCACCGACCAGAGGGTCGCCTTCATCACCATCGACGACGGTGGGCTGGCCCGTCCGCCCGAGGTGGCCGAATTCGTCTGGCGGGCGCACATCCCGGTCACGATGTTCCTGAACTCACCGGCCGCCGAGGAGCACGACGTCTACTTCCGGCAGATCATGGTGGCGGGCGGGGTCGTCGAGAACCACACCATCACGCACAACTCGCTGGCCGGCCGGTCGTACGACCGCCAGAGGCACGAGATCTGCGGTGCCGCGGACAAGCTGGAGGCGCTGTTCGGCAAGCGACCGACGCTGTTCCGGCCACCGTTCGGCGAGCACGACGCCACCACGTTGAGGGCCGCGCACGACTGCGGCGCGAAGGCGGTCTTCCACTGGACCGAGACCGTGCACGAGGGCAAGGTGCGCTACCAGACCCCGGAGAGGCTCGTCCAGCCCGGCGACGTGCTGCTCATGCACTTCCGGCCGGCGCTGATGGACGACCTGCTCGCGGCGCTGAAGGCGATCCACCGGGCCGGGCTCACACCGGCTCTGCTGGAGGACTACGTCGGCTGACCGACCCGCCCGCGACCTGACGAAAGTCAGGGTCGGGTGCTGCCGTTCGGGCGCGGTGCGGCAGGGGGCCGTGCGCCTAGCGTCAGCGCATGATCACATTACGTGGGTTGACGAAACGGTTCGGGGCGACCGTCGCGGTCGACGCCCTGACCGTCGACATCGCGCCCGGCCGGGTCACCGGGTTCCTCGGCCCCAACGGCGCCGGCAAGTCCACCACCATGCGGATGATCCTCGGGCTGGACCGTCCCAGCGCCGGGCAGGCCCTCATCGGCGGGCGCGCGTACCGGGAGTTGCGCCGGCCGCTGCACGAGGTCGGGGCGCTGCTCGACGCCCGTGCCATCCACCCGGCCCGCTCCGGCCGGGCGCACCTGCTGGCCATCGCCCGCAGCAACGGCATCCCCACCCGTCGGGTGGACGAGGTGCTCGACACCGTCGGGCTGGACGCGCGGGCCGCCAGGAAACCGGGACGGACCCTCTCCCTCGGCATGGGCCAGCGGCTCGGCATCGCCGGCGCGCTGCTCGGCGACCCTCCGGTGCTGATGTTCGACGAGCCGGTGAACGGCCTCGACCCGGACGGGGTGCGCTGGGTGCGGCAGCTCATGCGCTCGCTGGCCGACCAGGGACGGACTGTCTTCGTCTCCAGCCACCTGATGAGCGAGATGCAGCTCACCGCCGACCAGCTCGTGGTGATCGGCCGGGGACGACTGCTCGCCGACGCTCCGACCGACGAGGTGATCGCCGGCAGCGCGGTCGCGGTCCGGGTCCGCAGCCCGCACCCGGACGGCCTCGCCGCCCTGGCCGCGCGCCTCACCGCCGCCGGCGCGACAGTGCAGGCGGCCGACCGCAACGAGCTGACCGTCACCGGCACCACCGCCGACCGCGTCGGGGACCTGGCACACGAGCTGGGCGTACGACTGCACGAGCTGAGCCCGCACGGCGCGTCGCTGGAGCAGGCGTTCATGGAACTGACCGCCGACAGCGTCGAGTACGCGGGCGGAACGACCGGAGGTGGGGCGCGATGAGCACCATGACCCGTGGTGGCGCGGTGGCCGCCGAGTGGACCAAGCTCTCCTCGGTGCCGAGCACCTGGTGGACGGCGCTGGCCGGGCTGCTGGTGATGGCCGCGAGCGCCGGTCAGCTGGCCATCTACGCCGCCAACGACAACACCAACGACGACCCGACCGACGACCGGGGAATCGTCACCGTCGGCAGCGTGCTGATCGACTCGGTCGAGTTGACCCAGTACGTGGTGCTGGCGCTCGGCCTGCTGGCGATCACCGCCGAGTTCACCAGTGGCACCATCCGGACCACGCTCCAGTGCACCCCGTCGCGTGGCCGCGTACTGCTGGCCAAGGCCGCCGTCGCCGGCACCGTCACCTTCGCCCTCGGTCTGCTGCTCGGCGGCGTCGGCGCCCTGGTGGCCCGGCCGGTGCTCGGCAAGTGGGGCAGCGCCCCGGTGGCCGGCACGATCGGCGACATCGTGGCGGTGGCCGCCTACCTGGCGCTCATCGGCGTGCTCGCCCTGGGCCTCGGCGCCGCGCTGCGCAACGCGGTACTCACGATCACCGTGCTCCTCGCCACCCTGATGATCGTGCCGTTGTCGCTTCAGGAGCCGGACATCGACGTGCTGAACCGGATCGCCGACGTGTTCCCCGGGGTAGCCGGAGCGCACTTCCTGGCCGGCGACACCGAGCCGTACCCCAGCCTCGTCGGGCTGCTGCTGCTCGCCGGCTGGGCCGGGGCCGCGCTCCTGCTGGGCCGGGCCGCGCTGCGCCGCCGCGACGCGTGACGCCGGCGGCTGAGCGGGGGCCGCGCCGCCCCCGCTCAGCCGTCGACCAGCCCCGCCTCGTACGCGAGGATCGCCGCCTGCACCCGGTTGCGCACGTCGAGCCGGGTGAAGATGCTGGTCAGGTAGCTCTTCACGGTGCCCTCCACCAGGTGCAGCCGGCGGGCGATCTCGGCGTTGGACAACCCCGCCCCGACCAGGGCCAGCACCTCCCGTTCCCGCTCGGTCAGCCCGGCCGTACGGTCCCGTGCGGCGGGCCGGCGGGCCAACCGACCGGCGCCCAGCTCGATCACCCGGCGGGCCACCTGCGGCGAGAGGTACGCACCACCGTCGGCGACGGCGTGCACGCCCGCGATCAGCTCACGTGGGTCGCCGGCCTTGAGCAGGAACCCGTTGGCGCCGTGCCCCAGCGCACGGGCCACGTGGTCGTCCTCGCCGAACGTGGTCAGCATGATCGTCGCGGTCTCCGGCACGACCCGGCGGATCTCGGCGGCGGCGGCCAGCCCGTCCATCCGCGGCATCCGGATGTCCAGCAGCGCGACCCGAGGTCGGTGCGCACGGACCAGCTCCACCGCCGCGTGCCCGTCGCCGGCCTCGGCGACCACCTCGATGCCGGGATCGGTGGCGAGGATGGCCCGGACGCCCGCCCGGATCATCGCTTCGTCGTCGGCCAGGACGACCCGGACCGGCGTTGCCCCGGTCGTGTCGGTGTTCACTACGCGATCCACTCCTTGCTGACCAGCCGGCCGTCGGTGAAACACAGCCGCCAGGTCGGCTGCGCGAGGGGAAAGTTGCCGTCGGTGTAGTACTCGCAGTCCGCCCGGTCGGCCGGCGTGGGGCGTTCCAACTGCCGCCGGGGCAGCCCGGCCAGCTCAGACCGGGCCGCGCCGACCCGCATCTGGTCGAAGGTGGCCCGGTCCAGCACCGTCCCGGCGGTCGCCACCGGGTAGTAGACGAGGGAGAGCACGAGGGCGAAGCCGACCGGCGCCGCCAGCGCCACCAGGAGGCTGCGGCGCACCCGTCGGCGGGCGTCGTGCAGCCGCCGCTCGGCGTCTACCGGCCGCTCCACCGGACCGGGCTGGTCGCCGCCGTCGATCGCCTCCACCGGCGGCGCGGTCGCCGGCAACACCGCCCGTACGACGAAGCCGCCCTCGGTACGCGGGCCGGCGTGCAGCGTCCCACCGGAGAGACGGACCCGTTCGGCGAGGGCGAGCAGCCCGCTGCCCTGCGACGGTGGGGCGGGCAGCGGCCCCGCCGGCGCGGCGCCGTTGACGACGGCGACCTCGACCCGGTCAGCGTCCCGGGTCAGGCGCACCTCCACCGGGGCGCCCGGTGCGTAGCGGGCGGCGTTGGTCAGCGCCTCACGGACGATCCGGTGGGCCGCGTGACCGGTCATCGCCGGCAACTCCGCGACCGCCGCGCCGGCCTCCATGCGTACCGCCATGCCGGCCTCCCGGGCACCCTCGACCAGATCGGCGACGGTCTCCCCGCTCGGACGCACCGACGCGCCGCCCTCCTCCCGGAGCACCCCGATGATCTCGTGCAGTCGCTCGGTGGCGGCGGAGACGCTGGCCCGCAGCTCCCCCGCGGCGGCCCGGTGCCGGTCGTCCAGGTCGGCGGCGACCTCCAGGGCGGCGGCCCGCAACGCGATCAGGCTGAGGTCGTGACCGAGCGAGTCGTGCATCTCCCCGGCGATCCGGGCCCGTTCCCGCAGCCGGATCCGCTCGGCGGCACCACGCTCCTCGCGGGTCAGCGCCTCCACGTGCCGTCGACCGGCGTCGGCCAACTCCTGCTGCTGACGGCGGTACCGCCCGACCAACCAGGGGAACACCGCGGCGAAGAGCAGCACCGAAGCGAGCAGGAACCAGGTGGCCGGGCCGGTGCCGAGCACGCCCAGGTTGAGCGCCGTGCCGCCCGCCGCGATCAGCACGAAGACCCCGGCCGCCCGGCCCGCGGAGGCGCTGCGCCGCCCGGCGAGATAGCTGAAGACCGGGATCGCGAACACGAAGTTGCCGTCGACGACCGACCCGAGCACCACCAGCACGAGGGCCGCCAACGGTGCGCGCCGATTTGCCAGCACCGCCGCCACGCCGAGCAGCACCAACTTGCCGACCACCAGCGGCAACGCGTACCGCGGATAGGGCGGGCTGAACCCGGCATAGCCGACCGGGGCGGCCACCACCGCCCAGAGCAGCACGTCCCGCAGCAGCCGACGCCACCGGTCCGACAAACCCGGCGGCGAGAAGTCGAAAATCGGCACGGCGGTCAGGCTACCCACGTCCGACCTGGGCGGACACCGACGAAAGTCAGGTGTTCAGCCGCTCTCCTCGGCCCAGACCCGCCAGTCGTCGAGCACGCCGTGCAGGGCCGGGGTGAGCCAACCCGGCGCGGACCGCCGGAACACCCCCGGGTCCATCGCACCGGCGCCGTCGGGCAACGCGCCGAGCAGGTTCGGCACCAGGTCGGTGAGGTTCGTCCAGTGCACCAGCTCCGGTCTGGTCGGCCAGGCGCCGATCACCACGCCGGCCGGCACCGCACGCCGGTCGAGTGCCTCCAGGGTCAGCGCGGTGTGGTTGAGCGTGCCCAACCCGGCGCGGGCGACCACCACCGCGGGTACGCCGAGCGACACCGCCAGGTCGGCCATCGTCCACGGCTCGCCCGACGGGCGCAGCCCCATCGGCACCAGCAACCCACCCGCGCCCTCGATCAACACCAGGTCGTGCTTGTCCGCCTCCGCGCGGACGGCGTCCACCACCGCGTACAACTCCAGCGGCGGCAGATCCGCCACCCGGGCGGCGGCCAACGGGGCGAGCGGATCGGGATAACTGGCCAAGGTCCGGCCGGTCAGCGGGGCAGCCAACCGGTTGACCGCGTCCACGTCGCCGGGCTCACCGCTGGCCGTACCGGTCTGGCCCGGCTTGACCACCGCCACCCGCAACCCGGCGGCCTGCGCGGCGGCCGCGATCGCCGCGGTCACCACGGTCTTACCGACCTCGGTGTCAGTCCCGGTAACCAGAACCGGGCCCTCCCACGCGGTCATGGGGCAGTTTCCACGATGACGTCCACAGCCCGCTCGAACGCCGCCCGGGGCACCCCCGCGCTGATCGTGAGCCGCAGGCGGGAGCGGCTGTCCGGGGTGGACGGTGGCCGGAAGCAGCCCACCGCGACGCCCCGGTCCCGGCAGTCTGCGGCCCAGGTGGTCGCCGCCTCCGGCCCAGGGGCCGTCACCGAGATCACCGCCGCGTCCGGAACGGAGACGGTCAGCCCGGCCGCACGCAGCCGGTCGACCGCCAACCCCACCCGGTCCGACAGCTCCGCACGCAGGTCGTCGCCAGCCCGGACCAGCCCCAGCGCGGCGTGCACACCGGCGGCGACCGCCGGCGGCAGGGCCGTGTCGAAGATGAACGTACGCCCGGTCTCGACCAGGTGCCTGACGAACTCGGCCGGGCCGGCCACCAGCCCACCCGCGCCGCCGAGCGCCTTGGACAGGGTGGCGGTGACCACCACGTCCGGCTCACCGGACAGCTTCGCGGCGGCCACCCCGCCCGCGCCGGCCGGACCGATCACGCCCAGCGCGTGCGCGTCGTCGACCAGCAGCAGCGCACCGTGCCGGCGGGCCACCGCGTGCAGCCGGGCCAGCGGGGCGAGGTCACCGTCGACCGAGAAGACCGACTCGGTGACCACCACCGCCGGGCGACCCGGAGCGGCCGCGAGTGCGGCAGCCACCGCGTTCACGTCGGCGTGCGGGGTGACCACCGTCTCCGCACCGGAGATCCGGCAGCCGTCGATCAGGGACGCGTGGTTGTGCGCGTCGGAGACGAGCAGCGTCCGAGGTTGGACGAGTGCCCGCAGCGCGCCGATGTTGGCCAGGTAGCCCGAGGAGAAGACGAGAGCCCGGTCGGTGCCCAGCCACTGCGCCAGCTCGTCCTCCAACGCCTGGTGCGCGTCGGTGGAGCCACGCACCAGGCGCGACCCGGTCGCCCCCAGCCCGTACGCCGACAGCGCAGCCGCGGCAGCGGCCGTGACCTGCGGATGTGTGGCCAGACCGAGGTAGTCGTTGCCGGCCAGATCGGTCATCTGATCGTCGGCGGGACGCGGATTGAGTCGCCGGGTCAACCCGGCCTTCGCCCGCAACTCCGCGCGGCGGTCGAGCGCCGCCAGCCAGTCCGCCACGTCACCCCTTCACCGCCGTCCGCGCCGGTCAGCCCGACACCCGCCGGGCGAAATTACCACCCGCCGCCGACGCCCGGCGGATCCACTCGCTGCGAGGCATCGACGGCTGTTAGGTCATTCCGGCTGATCGGGGCGCCTTGTAAGGTACGAGCCATGCCAGCGATCCTCGACCAGGCCCGGACCCAGGTCCTCGGTGACGGTGTCGGCCTCGACCAGGCCGGCATCCTCGCCGTGCTGAACCTGCCCGACGAGCACCTGCCCGCCGCTCTGCAGCTCGCCCACGACGTGCGGATGCGCTGGTGCGGCCCGGAGGTCGAGGTCGAGGGGATCGTCTCGCTGAAGACCGGCGGCTGCCCGGAGGACTGCCACTTCTGCTCCCAGTCCGGCCTGTTCACCTCTCCGGTGCGCTCGGTCTACCTGGACATCCCGTCGCTGGTCGAGGCGGCGAAGCAGACCGCCAAGACCGGGGCGACCGAGTTCTGCATCGTCGCGGCGGTGCGCGGCCCGGACGCCCGGCTCATGAAGCAGATGCGCGAGGGCGTCGCCGCCATCAGGGCGGAGGTCGACATCCAGGTCGCCGCGTCGCTGGGCATGCTCACCCAGGAGCAGGTCGACGACCTGGTCGACATGGGCGTGCACCGCTACAACCACAACCTGGAAACCTGCAGGTCGTACTTCCCCAACGTGGTCACCACGCACTCCTGGGAGGAGCGCTGGGAGACGCTGCGGATGGTCCGCGACTCCGGCATGGAGGTGTGCTGCGGCGGCATCCTCGGCCTCGGCGAGACCGTCGAGCAGCGGGCCGAGTTCGCCGCGCAGCTCGCCGAGCTGGCCCCGCACGAGGTGCCGCTCAACTTCCTCAACCCGCGCCCCGGCACCCCGCTCGGCGACCGCCCGGTGGTGGAGGGCAAGGACGCGCTGCGGGCCATCGCCGCGTTCCGGCTGGCCATGCCGCGCACCATCCTGCGGTACGCGGGCGGCCGGGAGATCACCCTCGGTGACCTGGGCACCCGTGACGGTCTGCTCGGCGGCATCAACGCGGTGATCGTCGGCAACTACCTGACCACGCTGGGTCGACCGGCGACCGCCGACCTGGATCTGCTGGCCGAGCTGAAGATGCCGGTCAAGGCGCTCTCCGACACGCTGTGACGACCGTGACGACGACGGAGCTGTGGTGCGACCGGTGCGGTGAGTCGGCGACGGCCACCGCCCACGCGGCCTGCGCGTCGGCTCGCGAGTTGGAGCCGCCCCGGTTCTGTCCCCGGTGCCGGCGCCGGATGAAGGTGCAGGTGCTGCCGGTGGGTTGGTCGGCGGTCTGCGTCGAGCACGGCGAAGTTCGGGGCTGAGCCGGTGCTGCGCGGGCGGGCGGTGGTCCTGCGACCGGCGACGGCCGCGGACGTGGAGGCCCTCGTCGCGATCCGGGCCGACCCGGAGGTCCGCCGGTGGTGGCGGGGCGGCGACGACCTGACCGGTTCGGTCCGCGCCGACCTCGGCGACGACGACCTGCACGTGTACGCGATCGAGCACGACGGCCGGGTGGTCGGCGCCATCCAGTGGTACGCCGAGGCGGACCCGGACTACCGCCACGCCAGCCTGGACGTCTTCCTCGAACCGGCGGCCCGCGGTGCCGGCCTGGGCGGGGACGCGATCCGCACCCTGGCCCGGCACCTCATCGACGAGTACGGCCACCACCGCTTCACGATCGACCCGGCGGCGGCGAACAGCGCCGCGATCCGCGCGTACGCGAAGGTGGGTTTCCGCCCGGTGGGGGTGCTGCGCCGTTACGAGCGTGGCGAGGACGGGCGCTGGCACGACGGTCTGCTGATGGACCTGCTCGCCGACGACCTGGTGGAGTGAGCGGGCACCTCAACCGTCCCAGCAGAGGTGCCCGTTGGGGAGTCGCCGGGCACCCTCGGCGGGCTGGTGCGGGCTGAGCCGCCCCTCCGGCATGAGGTGGGCCACCGGCGTCCCGCGACCGAGCGCCGCGACGTCGGCGATCAGCCGGCGGTGGCAGCGCCACCAGAGGCTCTCGCTGCACATGACAGCGGTGGTGCGTTCGGCCGCGTCGGCCAGCACCCCGGTCAGCGCCGTGTCGAAGTCCTGGGTGCGGGTGTAGGCGGCGTACGCCCGGAACGCCTCGACCTTCCACCAGGTGTCCGGCTCGGGCTCCCCGGCCGGGACGTGCCGGCGGCCGCCCAGGTGCGGCTCCCAGCGGTAGTCGATGCCGTACTCGGGCAACCACCGCTCAAGCTCCTCGCGGTGCACGTCGGGGTTGGTGCGGCTGGCCGGGTAGCGTCGCACGTCCACCAGCAGCGCCACCCCGGCCCCGGTCAGCAGCTCTCCCAGCCGCACCCGGTCGGCTGTGCCGTGTCCAACGGTCAGCAGCTCAATCACACTGCTGCCTTGCCCCGAATCCCGCCTGCTTATCCCCCGGCCTTGGCGGGATCTTGGGTACAGGCGAGCGATGCCACCCAATGGCATGCCGGGGGTCAGTGCCGCTGGGGGCACCCGCCGGGCGGCGCTCGTGGCGAGCGCGACGGAGAGGGCGCCGGCCAGCAGGATGATCATCCCGGGTACGACGGTGTGGGTACCCGGACGCAGATCTCGGACGGGCGTGCCCGGCACCGCACGGTGCCGGGCACGCCCCGGTTCTCCGCGAACGGAGTGACGCCTAACGCTGGAGGGTCAGCACACCCGGCCGCCACGGCAGCAGGTTGTAGTCGCCGCCCGCACTGGGGTTCTTGCCCTGGTACAGGAACTGCAGGTTGCAGGCGTCGACGGTCTTGGTCTGGTCGGGGTTGGTGCGGACCAGGTCACCGTGGCTGATGTCGTTGGTCCACGTCGCGCCGCTGTTGGCCTTGCCGGCGAAGGGGTTGCTCTCGGTGGCGGCCTGCGGGGTCCACGAGCCGTTCAGACTGGTGGACGTGAACGACCGGAAGTAGCGTCCCTGACTCCCGATCGCCTCGACGATCATGAGGTACTGGTTCTGGCCCTGCACCTTGTAGACCTCGACGCCCTCGAACAGGTTGTTCGTCGAGTCGGTCATGACCGTCGTGTAGGTCGAGCCGAAGCTGCCCGGGAAGTTCCCCAGCGGCATGCTCGACCGGTAGATCTTGCCGTTGTCCCCGGCGAAAAACAGGTACATGTTCTGGTCGTCGCCGATGAGGGTCTGGTCGATCACCCCGTACGGGGCGTCGGAGAGGGTGGCGGTGGAGAGCGTCTGCGCCGAGGACCAGCCGTTTGCGTTCGTCGGGTCGCTCGATGTCTTGTAGCTGAACGAGGTCGGTCCCCACTGGTACGCCAGCACCCAGATGTTCTTCGGGGCGAAGTACAGCAGCGTGGGTGCCACGGTGCCCTGACTCATTCCGGTCTGGCCGGCCGAGGCCATGTCGGACCAGTTCGTGAACAGGCTGAAGTTCATCGATCCGTACTGGCCGCTGCTGTTGACGTTGGACGCGTAGACCAGATGCTTGCCGTTGTAGACCACGTTGGTGAAGTCCTTGACCGAGACCCAGCCGTTCTGCGGGTTCGCCAGCGCGCCGGTCGACGACCACCGGTAGGTCGACGGGAGCGCGCAGCCACCCGTCGGCGGCGGCGTGGTGGTCGGCGGGGTCGACGTCGGCGGCGTGTCGCCGCCGAAGTCGGTCCGCCACTGCTGGTTGGTCTGTCCGTGGCAGTCGTACAGCTGGACCTGCTGGCCGTTGCCGGTACCCCAGACGTCCAGGCACCGGCCGGACTGCACGCCGCTGATGGTGCCGTTGGAGTTGATGTTCCACTGCTGGTTCGGCTGGCCGTTGCACTCCCAGATGATGATTCCGGTGCCGTTCGCGGTGCCCGCGCCGTTCGCGTCGAGGCACTTGCTGCCGTAGACCCTCAACTGCTTGCCGCTGGTGTACGTCCACTGCTGGTTCGACTGACTGTTGCAGTCGTAGAGCTGGACGCGGGTGCCGTTGGTCTGCGTGGCGTTGGGCACGTCGATGCACCGGCCCGACTGCACGCCGACGATCCGGCCGGCGCCGCCGCTCGGCGGCGGGCTCGTGGTCGGGCTCACCGTCGGGGTCGCGGTCGGGGTCGCGGTCGGGGGGGCCGCGTTGAGCGCGTTGAGGACCGAGTTGTAGGCGGCTTTCTTGTTGCCGCCGCCGTCGAAGAGCAGCGGGCTCTCGTTGGAGCGCCAGGAGTCGCTGTCGCGTACGCCCCAGACGGTGATGCCGATGCAGCGCGGCACGTTCAGGCACGCCTGGGTCAGCCCGGCGTACTGGGTGGTGGAGGAGTTGGTGACGTCGACCTCGGTCAGCGCCACGTCCACGCCGAGCGCGGCGAAGCTGGACAGCGTGGTCTGGAAGTTGCTCGGCAGCGAGCTGCCGCCGGTGAAGTGGGTCTGCAACCCGACGCAGTCGATCGGCACGCCACGGGACTTGAAGTCCTGGATCATGCGGTAGACGCCCTGCGTCTTGCCGTACGACCAGTTCTCGATGTTGTAGTCGTTGTAGCACAGCTTGACCGAAGGGTCGGCCGCCCGCGCGGTGCGGAACGCGACCTCGATCCAGTCGTTGCCGGTGCCCTGGAGGTTGGACTGGCGACGGCTGCCGTCCTCGTTGAACGCCTCGTTGACCACGTCCCAGGCGGCGAGCTTGCCCCGGTAGTGGCCCATCACGCCGTTGATGTGGTCGATCATCGCCTGACGGAGGTTGCTGCCGCTCAGGCTCTGCATCCACCCCGGCTGTTGCGCGTGCCAGGCCAGGGTGTGCCCACGGACCTTCAGGCCGCGCTGGGTCGCCCAGTTGTAGATCTGGTCGCCGGAGTTGAAGTTGAACTGGCCCCGCTGGGGCTGCGTCGCGTCCGGCTTCATCTCGTTCTCAGCCGTGATCATATTGAACTCGCGCGCGGCGATCGTGCTGTATGTCGAGTCGCCGAGCCGGCCCGCCGCGATGGCGGTGCCGAAGTACCGGCCCGACTGTGCGGCGGCCGCGCCGAGCGTGCTCGCGGCGGCGTTCGCCGAGGGCATCATCACCGCGACGGCGGCCACGGTCACGACGCTGAACGCGCCGGCGAGCAGCGCTCGGACGGCGGGCGATCGCCGTCGCCCAGTCGCGCCGCGATGAACGGATGGGCTCATTGCCATCTCAGCCTCCTTACTGGCCAACACCCGGACCGCCGAGGCGGGGACGACCGGACGTCTCGATTGGGACATCTAATCCAGTCGATGCTTACACCACGTGTCGGTCCGGACAATGTGTTACGGAAAAGTTTCGGAAATGCTGTGCCGCGCGCGGCGTAGCGTGGCCGGTCGCCCGGGCGCGGTACCGACCACGCCACGCCGCGTCGATGAGTCAGGAGACGGTGCAGGCGGTGCCGTTCAGGGTGAAGGCGGCCGGCCTGGTGGTGCTGCCGGTGTGGGTGCCGTTGAAGCCGAAGCTCGTCGACGCACCCGGTGCCAGTGTCCCGTTGTAGGACAGGTTCGACGCGGTCACCGCGGTGCCGGTCTGGGTCACGTTCGCCGACCAGGCCTGCCCGATCTTCTGCCCGCTGCTCGGGAACGTGAACGCGAGCGTCCAGCCGTTTATCGGCGTCGTTCCGGTGTTGGCGATCGTGATGTTCGCGGTGAACCCGGTGTCCCAGTTGTTCGCTGTCCAGGTCACCGCGCAGCCGCCGCCGGCGGGCGGGGCCGTGGTGGTGACCGTGACGCCGGGCGACGCGGCCGAGACGTTTCCGGCCGCGTCCACCGCCACCACCGTGAACGTGTACGTGGTGGAGGCGGTCAGCCCGGTCACGGCCAGCGTGGTGCCGGTGGCCGAGCCGACCAGGACGTTCCCGCCCCGGTAGACGCGGTAGGCCGTGACGCCCGCCGCGTCGGTGGACGGGCCCCAGGTCAGGGTCAGGCCGGTCGGGCCGACCGCTGCGGCGGTGGGCGTACCGGGTGCGGTCGGCGGGGTGGTGTCCGGCGCCGGACCGGCCGGCGTGGTGACGCTGAGGGCGGCCGATGCCGCCGAACGGTTGCCGGCGCCGTCGAGCGCCCGCACGGTGAACTGGTACGTCCGCTCGGGTGCCAGGCCGGTCACGGCCAGGGAGGCCCCCGTCGAGGCGGTGACGACCGGGTCGGCGCCGGCCGAGGTGCGGGTCACCTCGTAGCCGGCCAACCCGCTGCCGCCCGTGTCGGTGGACGTGGTCCAGGTCAGCGTGAGCCCGCTGGACGTGACGGCGGACGCGACGGGCGTGCCGGGCACTGTGGGCGCGGTGGTGTCCGGCACGACCGGGCCCGGCTCCTCGCCCCAGACGCGGGTGGCGCCGGAATAGAGCGGCACCTTCCGGTTGGGCCCGGCGGTGGCCTGGCACGACGGGTCGTTGGTCGGGTCCCAGGTGCCACCCTCCGGCACACCGATCTTGAACTGGACCTCCATCCGGTGCTGCGACTGCCCGGCCGGGGCGATGGTGTGCCCGGTGCAGTCCACCTCGACGTACCAGATGTCACCGCTGAACTGCTTCGCGGTGGTCGGGGACGGGCAGCCCTGGGTGTAGCCGGCGGTGACCTGCACCGGGCCGGTGCCGTCGGGCCGGAAGTAGTACCGGAACCGGCCGTCGGTCAGGGCCCGGGCCGGGAACGCCGACTTGTTGTAGACCATCACCTTGAGCCCGGTGGCCCGCGGTTCGGCCTGCGTCACAGTGGTCTCCACTGTCAGCTCGTCGATGTCCGGCGTCTCGGCGACCGGGAAGTTGGCGAGCGGCGTGCCGCCGTACTCGGAGACCAGCCGGACCAGCGCGGAGGTGAAGCCGGCGTTGTAGTCGGTGGCCACCTCGTTCATCACGTAGTCCGACCGGCTGTCGCTGTACGCGTCGTTGGCCGAGGACGGGCCGCCGACCAGCGCGCCGTAGAGGGTGTGCCGGGTCTCGACGGGCACCGTCTGGCTGTCCCACCAGGAGCCGTGGGCGGTGCGGTGGTGCGGGTTGCGCGGCGAGTTGGCGCCGAACCCGATGACGTAACTGGAGTTGCGCGGGTTGTCGCCCAGCGCGTAGTTGATCTGCCGGACGGCGAAGTCGTGGTAGCGCGCCTTACGGGTGGTGTCGGTGGTCTTGTCGCTGTAGACCAGCGCGGCGAAGGAGGTGTTGGCCGCGTAGCGCAACGCACCCCAGGAGTCGAGCACCGCCATCCCACCGGGTGAATACGGCACCCGCTGCCCGTCCACCCCGACGGTCCAGTAGTCCAACCAGCGGTTGGCGTCGTCGACGTACTTCTGCTTGCCGGTCAGGTTGGCCAGCAGCACGTACGCCCCGAACTGCTTGTTGTCCCAGGCGATCGTCCACTTGTAGGAGCGGGTGGTGGATTGGTTCTCGGTGCCGAGCTTGTCGTACTCACTCTCGGCCTTGGCCAGGTAGCTGGCCTCGCCGGTGGCCCGGTGCAGCCAGATCGCCGCCCAGACCAGCTCGTCCTGCCAGCCGCTCCACGAGCGGTAGAAGCTGGTCGCGTCGGTGATGCACTCGTGGTAGGACTTCCGCACCGTGTCGGCGAAGGTGTAGAGCTGCCGGGCGTGCCCGAGCAGCCGGTCGGCGTAGGCCGCGTCGGTGGGACGGAAGACCATCGAGGACGCGGCCATCGCGGCCGCCGTCTCCCCCGCCAGGTCCGCGCCGCCACAGCTCGCATCGATCTTGTACGCGGGCCGCGCCATCGCCATCACCTCGGCCGGACCCCACCACTTGTGGTCGTCGTCGCCCTTGCCGACCTGTCCATAGAGGACGTTGGCGGACGGGTGCGCCTTGATGAAGTAGTCGTTGACGAAGCGCAGGTTGTTGAGCAGGTGCGGCAGTTGGCCGGACGCGGTGTAGCCGCTGCGGTACTCCACAGCGCCCCAGGCGAGCATGGTGGCGCTGAACGCCATCGGGAAGCCGAACTTCACGTGGTCACCCGCGTCGTACCAGCCGCCGGTGAGGTCCAGCCCCGCGTCAGCGCCGTCGGTGAGCGCGCTGTCGCCGCGCCAGGAGACCCGGTTCCAGTCGGGCAGCCGCCCGGACTGCTGCGCCTCGTAGAAGAGCAGCGACTTCTGCAGCACCTCGGCGTAGTTGTAGGCCGCTGGCGCGGCGGAGGCGGGCGACGACGTCGGCCCGGCGACCGCGAGGGCGAGACCCGTGAGCAGGGCGACGCCAGCGGCCAGCAACCGCCGCGGCCAGGGCTGGTCGACGACCGGTCGCCGAGATCGGAAGCGGAACCGCTGCGGTCGGTGCATGGCGGGCTCCTGTCGGTGGCGCCGCCGGTCAGCACCGACCTGGACGCGGGACGGTGTCGGGTGGTGCGGGCTGCCGGCGGCTGTGGTGGTGGAACCGGAAGCGCGGGAGCGCTCCCATGGATAAGCGACAATGTAATGCGCTCGTCACTGCTTTGTGAAGAGGCGCCCGGGCCCACCCCGTCGCCGCGACCGCGACCTGCGTCAAGACCCGCGCCAGAAGACCCCTAAAACCATCTCACATCATCGATGATATTCGATGAGAAGGGTCGCATTGCCGCTGTTCAGGCCAGTCGTCGCCGGGCCGGCAACGGGGCCGTTCGAGCGTCGCGACCCCTGTCAGACAAACGTACTGTTGCCGACCCGCTACCCGCCGCGAGACAGTACGGCTCATCAGCGGTGTCATCGACGCCGCCGCTCCCCGGTCGACCCTGAGGAGAAGCGATGGCACTACGACTCGCCGACGGCACCGCCTGGTCCGACGTCCTGGCCCGCGCGGTGGCCGCCACCGGAGAAGCATTCGGCGCCGAGGTGGACGGCGTCACCACCCTGCACAACCTGGTCGAGGGCGAATGGCGGGCCACCGGTCAGCCCGCCCCCGTCCGCACCCCGGTGGACAACACCGTCGTCATCAACCTGCGCCGGCTCGACGCCGACACCGCCCGCGCCGCGGTCCTGCACGCCGCCGCCGAGCACCGCACCTGGGCCCGGACCCCGCTCGCCGACCGCAAGGCCCGCGTCGCCGACGCACTGGACTCGCTCACCGCCCACCGCGACCTGCTCGCCATGCTGCTGGTCTGGGAGATCGGCAAGCCCTGGCGGCTGGCCTGCGCCGACGTGGACCGCGCGCTCGACGGCGTCCGCTGGTACGCGGACGAGATCGACCGGATGCTCGCCGGCGGTCGCGAGCCGCTGCCCGGCCCGGTCAGCAACATCGCCTCGTGGAACTACCCGATGAGCGTCCTCGTGCACGCCGAGCTGGTGCAGCTGCTGGCCGGCAACGCGGTCATCGCCAAGACCCCGTCCCAGGGCGGCGCCGTCTGCCTGACCGTCGCACACGCGCTGATGCGCCGCGCCGGCCTGCCCGCGACCCTCGTCAGCGGCGGTGGCGAGGAGTTGTCCGAGGTGCTGGTTCGCGCACCCGAGATCGGTGCCGTCGCGTTCGTCGGCGGACGCTCCAACGGCGGCAAGGTCGCGGCCGCACTGCTCGACACCGACAAGCGGCACTTCATCGAGCAGGAGGGCCTCAACGCCTGGGGCATCTGGAACTTCTCCCAGTGGGACCTGCTCGCCGCCCACCTGAAGAAGGGCTTCGAGTACGGCAAGCAGCGCTGCACGGCGTACCCCCGGTTCGTGGTGCAACGCGACCTGGTCGACGAGTTCCTCGACATGTACCTGCCCGTCGTCCGCTCTGTGCGCTTCGGTCACCCGCTCGCCGTCGGCGACGACTGGACCGCGGGAGACCCGCTGCCCGAGCTGGACTTCGGGCCGCTGATCAGCGCGGCCAAGGCCGACGAGCTGCACCGCAAGGTCGACGAGGCGGTCCGCGGTGGAGCGGTGCCGCTGCACAGGGGCAAGCTCACCGGCGCGCCGTTCCTGCCCGGGCAGGACACCTCGGCGTACGTGGCGCCGTCGGTGCTGCTCGCCCCGCCCGGCCGGTCCCGGCTGATGCACGCCGAGCCGTTCGGGCCGGTCGACACGATCGTCGTGGTGGACACCACCGACGAGCTGCTGGCCGCGATGAACGCCTCCAACGGGGCACTGGTCGCCTCCCTGGCCTGCGACGACACCGACGAGGCCAGCAAGCTCGCGGTCGACCTCCAGGCGTTCAAGGTGGGCATCAACAAGCCGCGCTCACGGGGTGACCGGGACGAGCCGTTCGGCGGCCGGGGTGCCTCCTGGAAGGGCGCGTTCGTCGGCGGCGACCTGCTGGTGCAGGCGGTCACAGTGGGCGGCGACAGCCGTCTCTACGGCAACTTCCCCGACTACAACAGCTACCCCGCCACCTGAGGTCGGCGCCGGCCCCCTGTCGACGCCCAGCGCGTGTGACAGGGGGCCGGCGGCGTACCGTCGCGAGATGGCGATGATCGAGCAGCTCTCCCTGGGTGTGTCCGACGCCGAACGGGCGGCGAGGTTCTGGGCTGCGGCCCTCGACTACCGCCGCCGGGCACCTCGATTCGACGGCGACGAGTGGATCGTGCTGGAGCCCCAGCCAGGCATGCCGGGCATGGCGATCGCGATGGACCTGAGCGAAAGCCCGGTGCAGGATTTTCCCCGCCTCCACCTGGACCTGGACGCCGGCGAGCGCAGCCTCGACGAGGAACTCGACAGGTTGCTCGCGCTCGGCGCCCAACGGGTGGACTGGCGGCACTACCCCACCGACCCGCACCCGACCGAACCCCCGTACGTCGTGCTCGCCGACCCGGAGGGCAACCGGTTCTGCGTGTCCGGCCGCCGGGAACGCCCCGCGCGGTGACAGGGCCCGTCCTACGAACCAGGCGTCGAGAGGGTGCCCTTCCGGTCCGCGGCGAGCGGGACGGTGAGGGTGAGCAGGGTGCCGTCGCGCTCCACCGAACTGGACCGGTTCAGCCGGCGCAGCGTCCGCAGCATCGGGGCGTTGTCGGCCTGGACGTGCAGCACCAGCGCCGCGTACCCGGATCGGTCGGCATGCTGGGCCAGCCGGCGCAGCAGCGCTGAGCCGAGCCCCCGCCGCTGCCAGTCGTCGCGCACCAGCAGCGCCACCTCGGCCTCGTCACCCTCGCCGAGCAGGTTCGCCAGGGCGACCACCGACTCCGCCTCGCCGTCGGCGCCGGTGGCCGTGGCCACCAGGGTCAGCCCTCGGCTCGGCTCCAGCAGCCGACGCAGCCGGGCCGGCTGCGGCAACCCCGCCCCGCCCAGGTAACGCCGGTGCCGGCTGCGCGGCGAGCACGCCTCGTGCAGCTCCACGACGCCGGACAGATCGTCAGCGCAGGCGGGCCGCACGGCAACCTCGGCGCCGTCGGGCAGCACCAGGGTGATCTGCTCGGCGGCCCGACGGACCACCGTGGCGGCCAGCTCGACCAGGGCCTGCGCCCGGGCGTACTCCGCCGGGGTGAAGGCGGGCGCGACCCGACGCAGCGAGAACGAACCGCCTGCCGGGTCGGCCAGCAGCATGGTGGCGCCGGTGATCCCCCGTTCGACGCCGGTCGACGCGGGTCGCCAGCTGACCGAGTCGGCACCGAGCAGGGTGCGCAGCGCCGCGCCCGTCGCGTCCGGGTCACGCACCAGCCGGTTGGCCAGCCCGAGCACCCGGGTCGGCTGGTCGGCCAGGCCGCGCGCCTCGCTGCGCGCCACCCAGCAGTCCCGGCCCCGACCCCGCTCGACGGCGGCGATCAGCCCGGCCTCGTCCAGCGCGTCCGGCGCGTCGACCAGGAAGTCGTCCACCGCGCCCTGCTCGGTGGGCTGCACCTGCACCGTGAGGATGTTGACCCCGCGCAACGCGAGGCTCGCCGTGAGCACCGACAGGTAACCCGGCCGGTCGTCCACGGTGGCCCTGATCCGCCACAACGTCATGGTTGGCTCCCTTCCCCACCTCAGAGCCTCGCCCTCGCCTGTTGCCGCCCGGTTGCTCAGCGGTGTCGGCCCGGGAACTCCTCGGGCCGATCAGGGGCTGGCGACCACCGGGGGCGCGCCGACCAGGTCGAGCCGGTCACCGAGGATCACCGCGCAGGCCCGGACGAGCTGGGTGAGGCGATCCACCTCGGTGCTGTGGAACGCGGCGGCGGAGAGGGTCTCGCTGTGCTCGCGGGCCACCACCAGCACCAGGCCCGCCCGTCCGAACGGCGCGACCGCGTGGTGCGTGCCGTCGGGCGTGGTCATCGACCGACCGCGCAGCGGGGTCACCTCCGGCAACCGCAGGGGTACGGGTGCACGCCAGCTCGCGTGCCCCACGGTCGCCCCGCCGCCCCCGGTCCGCGAGGCCCAGTCGACAGGCACCACGGCGGCGACGGCCCAGTCGGCTGCCAGCAGCCCGGGAACCGCGTCGACCAGGGTGGCGAGGCCGTCGGCCGGGTTGGCCGCGACCTGCGCCAGCAGCTCCGCGTCCTGCCCGGTGGTGGTGGGCGCGCCGATCGCCCGCCACACGCCGTCCACCCGCACGCCGGGGATCGCCGCGAGACCGGCCAGCAGCCGCTCCACCCGCGCCGCGCCCGGCCAGACCACTGTGAAGTCGTCCACCGCGCGCCCGCCGAGGCGTTCGAGGACCACCACCTGGACGATGTCCGCGCCGGAGACGCCCAGCGTGCGGGCGACCTGGCCGAGCGTGCCTGGACGGTCCGGCAGGGTGACCCGAACTCGCAGCAACATGTCTGTCCCTCCGCTCGGCGGGCCGGCAGAGTGCGACCGGCAGGCTGGCCCCAGCCTGGTCGTTGACCATTTCGTCCCTGTTGCAAAGGCATGTCCCGAGCGGAAAATCTCATATTGACAACGTGAACCGGCTGCCATCAACTAGTCGGATGAGTGATCCGGCCATCGATGCGTTGCGGCCGGAGGCCGTCCCAGGCTCCCCCACCGGGCTCGCCCTGGACCGACTCGCCGACTATCTGGCCCAGCACCGACCCGAGTTGGCCGTCGGGCCACTGCGCGCCAACCTGATCGCGGGCGGCAAGTCCAACCTCACCTACCTGCTGCGCCTAGGCGACCGTGAGGTCGTGCTGCGCCGCCCGCCGCTGGGGCACGTGCTGGCGACCGCGCACGACATGGCCCGGGAGTTCCGGGTCATCTCGGCGCTGGCGCCGACCGAGGTGCCGGTGCCCGGCACGCTGCTGCTCTGCACCGACCCGGAGGTGATCGGCGCGCCGTTCTACCTCATGGAGCGGATGCCCGGTGAGGTGTTCCGCACCCGCGCACAGACCGACCCGCTGGGCGACGAGCGACGCCGCGCCCTCGCCATGGCGATGATGGACACTCTCGCCGCGCTGCACAGCGTCGAGCCGTCCTCGGTGGGGCTGAGCGACTTCGGCCGCCCGGAGGGCTACCTGGCCCGGCAGGTCCGGCGCTGGGGCGGGCAGCTCGACCGCTCGCGCAGCCGTGATCTGCCCGGCATCGACGAGCTGCGTGACCTGCTGGCGGCCACCGCCCCGGAGGGCGCGAACGCCGGCCGGATCGTGCACGGCGACTACCGACTGGACAATCTTCTCGCCTCGGCCGACCCGGTGGCCGTGCACGCCGTCCTCGACTGGGAGATGGCCACCCTCGGCGACCCCCTCGCCGATCTGGGGCTGCTCCTGACGTACTGGGAGGTGCTCGGCGGCAGCGACACGGCCGACGGCAACCCGGTCGCCGACGGGCTCGGGCCGCGCGCCGGCTTCCCCACCGGCGCCGAGCTGATCGACCGGTACGCGGGGCGCAGCGACGTGGACGTCGGGCCGCTGCATTGGCACGTGGCACTCGGCTGTTTCAAGCTCGCGGTCATCTGCGAGGGCATCCACTACCGCCACACGCTCGGGCAGACGCTCGGCGAGGGCTTCGACCGGATCGGCGAGATGGTGGCACCGCTGGTCGCACACGGGCTGACCGCCGCCAGGGAGCGGTGATGGACTTCTCATACGACAGCCGGACCGAGGAACTACGCGGCGAGCTGACCCGATTCCTGACCGAGCACGTCTACCCGGCCGAGGCCGTGCACGCCGAGCAGGTCGCCACCGGTGACCCGTGGTCGCGTACCCCGGTGTTGGCCGAGCTGAAGGCGGAGGCCCGCAAACGCGGCCTGTGGAACCTGTTCCTCCCCGACCCGCGCTACGGCGCCGGCCTGACCAACCTCCAGTACGCGCCGCTGGCCGAGTTGACCGGGCGCAGCCCGCACCTGGCGCCGGAGGCGGTCAACTGCGCGGCACCGGACACCGGCAACATGGAGCTGCTGGCCGAGTTCGGCTCGGAAGCGCAGCAGAAGCGCTGGCTGATGCCGCTGCTGGAGGGCGAGATCCGTTCCGCGTTCTGCATGACCGAGCCGGACGTGGCATCCTCCGACGCCACCAACATCGCCACCCGGATCACCCGCGACGGCGCCGAGTACGTGATCAACGGGCGCAAGTGGTGGTCGTCCGGCGCGATGGACCCGCGCTGCGAGATCTTCATCGTGATGGGCAAGACCGACCCGGACGCCGACCGGCACCGCCAGCAGAGCATGGTGCTGGTCCCCCGGGACACCCCCGGGGTGAACGTCCGTCGGGGCATGAGCGTCTTCGGCTACACCGACGGCTCACACGGTGGGCACGCCGAGATCGACTTCACCGATGTCCGGGTGCCCGCGGAGAACCTGATCGGCGCCGAGGGCACCGGCTTCGCCATCGCCCAGGCCCGGCTGGGTCCCGGCCGGATCCACCACTGCATGCGATTGATCGGAATGGCTGAGCGGGCATTGGAACTGCTCTGCAAGCGGGCGCTCGAGCGGGTCGCGTTCGGCCGACCGCTGGCCGAGCAGGGCGTGGTCCGGGAGTGGATCGCCGAGTCACGGGTGCGCATCGAGCAGGCCCGGTTGCTGGTGCTCAAGACGGCCTGGCTGATGGACACCGTCGGCAACAAGGGCGCGCACACCGAGATCCAGGCCATCAAGATCGGCACCCCGGCGATGGCGGAGTGGGTGATCGACAAGGCCATCCAGGGGTACGGCGGCGCCGGCGTCAGCCAGGACACGCCACTGGCCGCCCTGTGGGCGCAGACCCGTACCCTGCGCCTGGCCGACGGCCCCGACGAGGTCCACCGCAACTCCCTCGCCAAGCGGGAACTCCGCCGCTGGGCCCCGTAACCCGCACAGCGCCGCCCCCAAGGTGGGGGTCAGGCGCTGGCGCGGTGGATCAGCTGGGTGTCCAGGAGGATGTGCGGGGCCGGCAGGTCGTCGCCTCGGATGCGGGCGACCAGCAGGCGGGCCATCTGTCGACCCATCTCCTCCACCGGCTGGAAGACGGTGGTCAGCGGCGGCTCGGCCTGTTTGGCGATCGTCGCGTCGTCGAAGCCGATCACCGCGACGTCCTCGGGCACGCGCCGGCCGGCCTCGCGCAGGGTACGCAGCGCGCCGAACGCCATGAGGTCGGACGCCACGAAGACCGCGTCCAGGTCCGGGCAGGAGTCCAGTAGCCGGCGCATGGCGGCCGCGCCGCTGCCCTCGCTGAAGTCGCCGTACGCGATCAGGTCGGGGTTGACGCCGCCCCCGGTGGCCTTCACCGCCTCGGTGTAGCCGGCCAGGCGGGCCAGGCCGGCGCCCATGTCCTGTGGCCCGGCGATGGTGCCGATGCGTCGGCGCCCCAACCCGGTCAGGTATTCCACCGCCTGCCGAGCCCCGCCAACGTTGTCCACGTCGACGAACCAGGCCGGCTGGGCGCCGGGTTGCAGCATCCGGGCGGGCCGACCGCCGAGCACGGCGGGCAGGCCGCGCTCCTCCAGCAGCGTCGGCAGCGGGTCGGAGTCGTGCAACGACAGCAGCAGCACCCCGTCGACGTGCTGGTTGGTCAGGTGGTGCTCGACCCGCTCCCGCTCGACCGGCGACTGCGCCATGGCCAGCCAGAGCTGCATCGGCGTCTCCAGCAGCGCGGAGCTGATGCCCCGCACGATCGAGGCGAAGAACGGCTCGGTGAAGACCCGCTCGCCGGACTCGGACACCACCAGGGCGACGGAGTCGGTGCGCTGGGTGACGAGCGCACGGGCAGCCCGGTTCGGCACGTACCCCAGCTCGGCGATGGCCTGTTGGACCGCGGCCCGGGCCTCCGGGCTGACCTGGGGCGAGCCGTTGACCACGCGGGAGACCGTGCCCCGGCCGACGCCGGCACGCGCCGCGACCGCGTCGAGGGTCGGGCGCCCGAGCGACCGGGTGCGCTGCGTTGTCATCGTCTGCTCCTCCGACGGCGGACGGACCCGGCGCCACCTGCGGGAGGTGGACGCCAGGACCGTCCTGATGGCTGGCCCGAGCCTATTGTGCGGCCAGACCGTTGCGCCGGATCACCGAGGCGTACCACTTGGCGCTGGACTTGGGGGTGCGGACCTGGCTGTCGTAGTCGACGTGGATCATGCCGAACCGCTTGGTGTAACCCCAGGCCCATTCGAAATTATCCATCAACGACCAGGCAAAGTATCCCCGCAGGGGAACTCCGTCGTTGATCGCCTCGTGCGCGGCGCGCAGATGCGCGTCGAAGTAGGCCAGCCGGTCGACGTCGTCGACCTGCCCGTCGACCACCGAGTCGACGAACGCGGACCCGTTCTCGGTGACGTAGAGCGGCAGGTCGGTGTAGTCGTGCACCCGCCGCAGCGTCTCGGTCAGGCCCGGGGCGTCGATCTCCCAGCCCATGTCGGTGACCGGGACGCCCCGGGTGACGAACCGTACGTCCTCGCTGCCCGGCCAGCACGAGGGAGCACTGTCGGTCGCGACACCCTCGGTCGGTGCGGCGACCACGTGCCGGCTGTAGTAGTTGACCCCGACCAGGTCCAACGGCGTGGAGATGGTCGCCAGGTCGCCGTCGCGCACGTGGCCGAAGTCGGTCACCGTGCGCAGGTCGGCCACCAGGTCCTCCGGGTACGACCCGCGCAGCAGCGGGTCCAGGAAGAACCGGTTGGCCAGCCCGTCGATCCGCCGGGCGGCGTCCCGGTCGGCAGGGGTGTCGCTGGCCGGGTCGACCGGGTAGAGGTTGACGGTCACGCCCACCTCGGCGGTCGGCCGGGCAGCCCGCAACGCCTGCACGGACAGGCCGTGACCGAGCATCAGGTGGTGCCCGGCGCGAACCGCGTCCGCCCCGTTGGTGCGGCCGGGGGCGTGCACACCGGAGCCGTAGCCGAGGAACGCGGAGCACCACGGCTCGTTCAGCGTGGTCCAGTAACGCACCCGGTCACCGAGCGCGTCGGCCAGCAGCGTCGTGTAGTCGGCGAAGCGGGCCGCGGTGTCCCGGGCCGGCCAGCCGCCGGCATCTTCCAGCGGCTGCGGCAGGTCCCAGTGGTACAGGGTGAGCCACGGCTCGATGCCGTTGGCCAACAGTTCGTCGACCAGCCGCCGGTAGAAGTCCAGGCCCTGCGGGTTGGCCGCGCCCGTGCCGCCGGGCTGCACCCGGGGCCAGGAGACCGAGAAACGGTACGACTTGAGGCCGAGCTCCGCCATCAGCGCGACGTCGTCGCCGAGCCGGTGGTAGTGGTCGCACGCGACGTCCCCGGTGTGCCCGGCGACGACCCGACCCTCGGTGTGGCTGAAGATGTCCCAGATCGACGGGGTGCGGCCGTCCACGGCCGCCGCCCCCTCGATCTGGTACGCCGCAGTCGCGGCCCCCCAGAGGAATCCGGGTGGAAAGGTCAGCCCGGGGCGCTCGTCGAGGACGTCGACGGCGGGTGGGCTGGCGGGGTTGCTCACGACTTGACGGCACCTTCCATGATCCCGCCGATGATCTGGCGGCCGAACACGAGAAAGACGAGCACGAGCGGGATGGTGCCGATCGCGGTGGCGGCGAACACCTGGGAGTAGTCGGTGTAGTAGGCGTACGAGAGGAAGGAGAGCGAGACCTGGAGGGTCGGGTTCTCCGGGGTGAGGATGGCGTACGGCCAGATGAACGAGTTCCAGGTCTCCATGAAGGTCAGCAGACCGAGCACGCCGGCGGCGGGACGTAGCGCGGGCAGCACGATGCTCCAGTAGATCCGGAACGTGCTCGCCCCGTCGACGCGGCCGGCCTCGATCAGCTCGTCGGAGATGGCCTGGCTGGCGTACTGCCGCATCATGAACACGCCGAAGGCGCTGACCAGGAACGGCACGGTGACCGCGTAGAGGGTGTCGTACCACCCCAGGTCCTGCATCATGGACCAGAGCGGGATGAGGCCCATCTGGGTCGGGATCATCATGGTGACGATGATCGCCAGCAGGAGAGCGTTGCTGCCCCGGAACTTCAGCTTGGCGAAGGCGAACCCGGCCAGCGAACCGGTGAGCACCACCGACAGGGTGACCACCGAGGAGACGATGATCGAGTTCATCATGCCGGTGAGGAAGTTGGCGGCGTCGTTGTCGAGCACTCGCCCGAAGTTGTCACCGAACGCCCCGCCCGGGGTGAGCGGCGGCGGCACGTCGTTGATGTTGTCCAGGCTGCGACTGCCGATCACCAGCATGTAGTAGAACGGGTAGATCGACAGCAGTGCCGCCAGGATGAGCGCCACGTAGGTCAGCGGGCTGGTGCGCCACAGGCGCTGGGAAGCCGAGATCATCGATCTCTCCTCACTTCGCCGAGCGGCGGACGAGTAGGAAGTTGACCAGCGACACCACGACGATGATCATGAAGATGGCCCAGGCGACCGCGGCTCCGTAGCCGGCGGTGTTCAGGTTCGCGATGCCCATCTCGTACATGTACATGGCCAGCGTCTGGAACTCCCGCTGGCTGCCGCCGAGAATGTTGCCGTTGGCGAAGAGCAGCGGCTCGGTGAAGAGCTGCATGCCGCCGATCGTGGACAGGATGACCACGAAGGTGAAGGTGGGCTTGAGCATGGGCAGGGTGATCTGCCAGAACTGCCGCCACGGGCCGGCGCCGTCGATCTCCGCAGCCTCGTAGAGGTCCTTCGGGATCGCCTGCATGCCGGCGAGCAGGATCAGGGTGTTGTAACCGGTCCACCGCCAGTTGACCATCGATGAGATGGCGAACCACGAGCTCCACCGCTGCCCGTCCCAGTCGACCGGGTCGACACCGACGAAACTGAGCAGCCAGTTGAACAGGCCGAACTCTCGCTGGAACAGCATCCCGAAGACGATCGCGACCGCGGCCACCGACACCACGTTCGGCATGAAGATGGCCATCCGGAAGAAGGTCTTGGCGCGCAGGAAGGTCCGGTTGAGCAGGTTCGCCAGGAAGAGGGCGAGCAACAGCTGCGGGATGGTCGACATGGCGAAGATGCCGAACGTGTTGACCAGCGCGTTCCAGAAGTACTCGTCGGAGAACAGCCGGGTGTAGTTGTCGAAGCCGATGAACGAGTGATCGCCGATCATGTCCCAGTCGTGCAGAGACATCCAGGCGGTACGCACCATCGGGTACAGCCCGAACGCACCGAAGATCAGGAAGAACGGGGCGATGTAGAGGTACGGCGAGTACTTGACATCGAGGCGGTTGAGTAGCCTTCCCCGGCGCTGCCGGGAAGGGAGATCGGGAGAAGGCGGTGCTGCTGGCGACGGCGGTGCCGTCGTGGCCGACAGGCTCATGCGAATTTCCTTTTCCGGCGAGGCCCGGGGGCCCTCGCGCAGGGCGCTACGCGGAGGGGACCGGCCGGTGGCGTCCGGGAAGCCCCGAACGCCACCGGCAGGGAATCACTCAGAAGGCACCCTGAGTCTTGGCGTCCTTCGTGAACTGCTCCCAGGCCTTCGCCTTGTCGGCCTGCCCGCTCTCGAACGCCCGCAGGGCCGGCTCGAGTGCGTTCTCCTTGATCGCCTGGTGCTTCGGGCCCAGGTGGGTCGGCTGGATCTTGGCGACGCTCTCCCCGAAGATCTTGCCGGTCGGCGCGTTGCTGAAGTACTCGTTGGTGTAGCTGATGAACGCGTCGTTCTTCAGCGCCTCCAGGTTGGTGGGCAGCGGGCCCTTGGCCTTGAAGGCCTCCACCTGGCTCTTCGCGTTGGTCAGGTACTCGGCGAGCTTCGCCGCCTCCTTCGGGTACTTGCTCTGCGCCGGAACCGCGAGCCACGAGCCGCCCCAGTTACCGCCGCCGCCCGGCACGGACGCCACGTCCCACTTGCCCTTGTTGGCCGGACCGGAGTTCTCCGTGACGATGCCGAGCATCCAGGACGGGCAGAAGGTGGCCGCGAAGGTGCCCTGCTTGAAGCCACCGGACCACTCCGGCGACCAGGTCTGCGCCTTGGCGGAGATGTCCGCCATCGAGGTGGCGGTGTCCCAGGCGTTCTTCACCGCGGGGCTGGTGTCCGCGATGATGTTGTCTTCCTTGTCGTAGAACAGGTCACCGTTACCCTGGAACATCACGCCGTTGGAGACGGCGGTGATCGAGTCGATGAACGCCTTGCCGCCGCTGCCCTGCTTGTACTTCCGGCCGGCCTCGTGGAAGCCGTTCCAGTCCGACCAGAGCGCCGACACCTGGTCGCGCTCGGTGGGCAGGCCGGCAGCCTGGAACAGGTCCTTGCGGTAGCAGACGGCGAGACTGCCGACGTCGGTCGGCAGGCCGATCAGCCGGCCGTCGGGCGCCTTGCCCAGCTCCCACTTCCAGGGCAGGTACTCCTTGGAGTGGTCCGAGACCAGCGGCGCGAGGTCGGCCCAGTTGCGCGCGTTGGGCTTGAACTCGTTGAGGATGCCCTCTTCCAGGGCGGTGACGTCCGCCGCACCCTTGCCGGTGGCCAGGTAGCGGACCAGCTTCGGCCGGTACTCGGCGAGCTGCGCGGTCTTGCGCAACTCGACCTTGATGCCGGTGTCCTTCTCGTACTGCTTGACGAGCTCGTCGTAGCCCATCTCGCCGAAGGTGTCGACGACCAGCTTGGCTGGCTTCTCGCCGGCCGCCGGCTTGTCGTCGTCGTTGCCGCAGGCTGCGAGACCGCCGATAGCGGTGATCGCGGCCAGGGCAGCGGCCGCCAGGCGGGTACGCCGCGTGGTGACACTCATTCGCTGACCCCTCTTTCCGGTGGTGAGGCTGGATGTGTCGTGGTGGGGTGCTCATCACGCCTGGCCGGGGATGCGTCAGTGACCCATGCCACCCTCGGGAGCGCTCCCATGAGATTGCCGACAGGTAACGGGAGTGTCAATAGGGCGATGGGAGCGTTCCCAGATCGTTACCGCTCAGCTCACCTGGCAACTCCGCCTCGCAAACTCCGCCTCGGACCGGCGGAGCTTCAGCAGAAGCGGCGGAGCAGGGTGGTGGTCTGGTCCGGATCGAAGCGGGACGGGTCGAAGGTGGAGCCCGCCCAGTCGCGCAGCGTCGCGTGCCGTGGATCGACCGGCCCGACCGGATCGTCCTCGTCGGCCAACGCGACCAGGAGCGCCCCGTAGCCCAGCGGCCCGCCGACGCCCTCCGGTGGGCAGGCCCGCTCACCGTCCAGGCAGACCGGGTACCGCTCGTCGGGGTCGGCGGTCAGCGCGTCCTCCACGACCAGGTCGTGCTCCCACCAGTCACCGAAGTCGTACGTGTAGGAGAACCGGCTGCCCTTGCCGAGCACCGCGTCCAGCCGCACGTCCAGCTCGTCGTGCAGCGCCAACTCGCCGTCCGGGTCGGGGTCGCCGTACTGCATCGCTTCGATCTCGAACGAGTGCAGGTGGCAGTCCCGCCAACCCATCGCGTGCTGCACCACCCGGTGCAGCCGGTCCAGCGTGTAGCCGGCTGGCACGAGCACCCGGCGCCACACCGGCGGGCGGACGCCGGCGAGGGACATCTTCAGCTGGAAGATCTGACGGGGCATGCTGTCCTGTCCTCCCGCGGCTTAGGCTGCGAGCATGATCTGCCGAGCGTGCCGGGCCCGGCGACACGACGACTGCCCGGGCCGGAACTGGTGCGACTGCCAGCACCGTACCGCCGAACCGACCCCTCCCGTCACTGGTCCGGCCGGCGAATGAGCGTCGGAATTCCGATCCGACGGCTCTGGCCCGAGCCTTCGACGCAACAACTCGACGACGCCGCGCTGACCACGCTCTACGGCCGCGCCGACGAGCCCCGACTGCGGGTCAACTTCGTCGCCAGCCTGGACGGCGCGGTCACCCTGGACGGCTATTCCGCAGGGCTGTCCGGCCAGCCGGACAAGCGCGTGTTCGGCGTGCTGCGGATGGTCTGCGACGCGCTGGTGGTGGCCGCCGGCACGCTGCGCCACGAGGGATACCGGGCGGTCCGCCTCGACGAGCGCCGCCGCGCCTGGCGACGCGAGCACGGGCTGGCCGAGTATCCGACGCTGGTGGTCGTCTCCGGTTCACTCGACCTCGATCCGGAGCAGGCCGCCTTCGCCGACGCGCCGACCCGTCCGATCGTGCTCACCCACGCCGACGCCGAGCCACCGCCCGGGCTTACGGACGTCGCCGACCTGCTGCGCTGCGGCACCGGGCGGGCCGACCTGGCCGCCGGCCTCACCGAACTGCACCGACGCGGGCTGACCCAACTGCTCTGCGAGGGCGGCCCGCACCTGCTCGGCGCGCTCACCGCCGCCGACCTGGTGGACGAGCTGTGCCTCACCGTCGCGCCGCTGCTCGCCGGGCCCGGCCCGGGCCGGATCACCGCCGGCGACGCCGCGCCGCCCCGGCACCTGCCACTGCGGCACGTGCTGGCCGCCGAGGACGGCGTCCTCATGCTCCGCCACGCCCGCCCGTAACGGGCCGTCGTCCGGCCACACACCCACCGTCGCGGGTGTGACGGCGCATGGTGTCGTCCGCCGCGTCGCGTGGCGACCTGTCGTACTCCTCGGGCAGGATGCACCTCATGGTTCCCGACCGTGCTGCCCGACCGACCCGAGTCGCCCGATGACCGACGCCGAGCTCGACAGCCCGGGCGAGGTGGTCGGGCGGGTGCTGGGCACCGCTGACGCCACCCCGTTGCAGTTCTGGACGGCCGTGGCACCCGGCAGCTATCTCCAGCTCGACGACGTCGTGGTCACCCGACGGGAGCTGCCGGACCGGGAGCCGGTGACGATCGCTGGCGTGGTCACCCAGGTCCGCGCTCGACACGAGGGCGCCCAGTTCGAGTCCGACGTGTTCGCCATCGCCGACGGCACACTGCCCGCGCAGGTGCAGGAGGCCGCCGAGGTCACCACCACCCGGGTCGATCCGGAGCTGTACGTGCCGCCGACCCCCGGCGCGGTGGTGCACCGGGCCGAGGGCGACGCCCGGGCGCGCGCGCTGCACTTCGACCGGATGGAACGGCGCATCCCGATGGGGATGGGTCGGGACGGCGTCCCGGTCTATCTCAACGCCGACTTCCTCGACGGCAGCCGCGGCGCACACGTCTCGATCTCCGGCATCTCCGGGGTGGCCACCAAGACCAGCTTCGCCACCTTCCTGCTCTACTCGGTGTTCCGCTCCGGGGTGCTGGGCGGCGACGCGGTCAACGCCAAGGCGCTGATCTTCAACGTCAAGGGTGAGGACCTGCTCTTCCTGGACCATCCCAACACCCGCCTCGACGATCCCACCCGCGCGGCCTACGCGAAGCTCGGCCTCAGTGCCGGCGCCTTCCCCGACGTGCGGGTCTACGCCCCGCCCCGGGTCGGTGACGCGGCCGGCACGCCGGATGTGAGCAGCCGGCTCACCGGGGTGGACTCGTTCTACTGGACGTTGGACGAGTTCTGCGCCGACCGTCTCCTGCCGTACGTCTTCGCCGACGCCGACGACGAGCGCCAGCAGTACACGATGGTGGTCCACTCGGTGACCGCGCACCTGGCCCGCTACGCCCAGCCGGCCGACGGCGGGGTGAGCATCGACGGGGTCCGGCTCGGTTCCTACGGCGACCTGGTCGACCACATCGTCGACCAGCTCAACGACGACGAGACCCGCTCCGACTGGGCGGGCAGCGCGGTCGGTCTGGGCACCGTCAACGCGTTCGCCCGGCGGTTGATCGGCAGCAAGAAGGACCTGGCCCGGCTGATCCGTGGCGACCTCGCCACCCGTCGCCCGCACTCGATCAACACCAGCGAGTCCGCGCAGGTCACCGTCGTCGACCTGCACAACCTTCCGGACCGCGCCCAGCGGTTCGTGGTGGGTGTGACGCTGAAGAGCGAGTTCGAGCGCAAGGAGAAGTCCGGCACCGCCAAGCCGTTGCTCTTCGTCGTGCTCGACGAGCTCAACAAGTACGCCCCCCGGGAGGGCTCCTCGCCGATCAAGGAGGTGCTGCTCGACATCGCCGAGCGGGGCCGCTCGCTCGGGGTGATCCTGATCGGCGCGCAGCAGACGGCGAGCGAGGTGGAACGGCGCATCGTCACCAACTCGGCGATCCGGGTCGTCGGCCGGCTCGACCCGGCCGAGGCGTCCCGCCCGGAATACGGCTTCCTCCCGCCCGCACAGCGCCAGCGGGCGCTGCTGGCCAAGCCGGGCACCATGTTCGTCAACCAGCCGGACATCCCGGTGCCGCTCTGTCTGGAGTTCCCCTTCCCGGCCTGGGCCACCCGGGTCTCCGAGGCGGGCCGGGCACCATCGGAGACGCTGCGCTCGATCACCCAGTCCGCCGACCCGTTCGCCGTGGTGGGCTCCGGCGGCGGCAGCACCGACGACGACATCCCGTTCTAGGTAGGGGCCGGCTACAGCAATGAAGATCCTGCACACCTCCGACTGGCACGTGGGAAAGGTGCTCAAGGGGCAGTCCCGGGCCGAGGAACACAAGGCCGTGCTGGCCGGGGTGATCGACATCGCCCGTGCCGAGCAGCCGGATCTGGTGATCGTCGCCGGTGACCTCTACGACACCGCCGCGCCCACCTCGGAGGCGACGCGTCTGGTCACCCGGGCGCTGACCGCGCTGCGTCGCACCGGCGCGGACGTGGTGGCGATCGGCGGCAACCACGACAACGGCCCGGCGCTGGACGCGCTGCGGCCGTGGGCCGATGCCGCCGGCATCACGCTGCGCGGCGGGGTGCGGGAAAATCCGGACGAGCACGTCATCGACGGCACCACCGCCGGCGGCGAGCGGTGGCAGCTGGCCGCGCTGCCGTTCCTGTCCCAGCGGTACGCGGTGCGCGCGCTGGAGATGTACGAGCTGACCGCGGCGGAGACCAACCAGACGTACGCCGACCACCTGGGCCGGGTGCTCGGGCGACTGACCGAGGGGTTCACCGAACCGGACCGGGTGCACCTGGTCACCGCGCACGTGACGGTGACCGGCGCGACCACCGGTGGCGGCGAACGCGACGCGCACACGGTGCTGGGCTACGCCGTCCCGGCCACCGTCTTTCCGGCTACCGCGCACTATGTGGCGCTGGGCCACCTGCACCGGGCGCAGCGGGTCATCGGCCCCTGCCCGGTGCGCTACAGCGGCAGCCCGCTCGCTGTCGACTTCGGCGAGCAGGAGAACGTCCCCTCGGTGACGATTGTCGAGGTGACGGCCAGCACCGCCGCCCGGGTGCGGGAGGTGCCGGTGACCGCGGCGAGCGCGCTGCGGACGGTGCGGGGCACCCTGGCCCAGCTCGCCGAGATCGAGGCACCGGACGCCTGGCTGCGGGTGTACGTGCGGGAGCAACCCCGCGCCGGCCTGCGCGAGGAGGTGCAGGAGCTGCTCCCCCGGGCGCTGGAGATCCGCATCGACCCGGAGCTGCTGGCCGCGCCGGGCAGCGGTGCCCGCATCGCGCAGCGCTCGGGGCGTTCGCCGCGGGAGTTGTTCGCCGACTACCTGGACAGCCGGGGCCACGCCGACGAGGGCGTGCAGGAACTCTTCGACGAGCTCTTCGAGGAGGTCGAGCACTGATGCGTCCGATGCGCTTGGACATGGCCGGGTTCACGGTCTTCCGGGACGACACCACAGTCGACTTCACCGACGCCGACTTCTTCGCCCTGATCGGTCCGACCGGTTCGGGCAAGTCCACAGTGCTGGACGCCATCTGCTTCGCGCTCTACGGCATGGTCCCCCGCTGGGGTGGCGCCCGGGGGCTGGCGAACGCGCTCGCGCCGTCGGCGACCGAGGCCCGGGTGCGGCTGGTCTTCGAGTCCGGCGGGGCCCGCTACGTGGCGACCCGGGTGGTCCGGCGGGACGGCCGGGGCAACGTGAAGACCGCGAACGCCGGGTTGCAGCTGATGCCGGCCGGCTTCGACGTGACCAAACTGGACACCGGGTTGAGCCCGGACGACCTCGGTGAGGTGGTGGCCGGCACTCCCGCCGAGATGGAGCAGGCGGTGCTGGAGGCGGTGGGGCTGCCGTACGAGCAGTTCACCAGCTGTGTGGTGCTGCCGCAGGGGCAGTTCGCCGATTTCCTGCACGCCAAGCCGGCGACGCGGCAGCAGATCCTGGTCAACCTGCTGGGCCTCGGCGTCTATGAGGACGTGCAGAAGAAGGCGACGGCGCGTGCCGCGCAGGCGGACGCCCGACTCGACGCGGTCGACCAGGTGCTCGCCGGGCTCACCGGCGTGGACGACGAGGCGTTGGCTGAGGCCGAGGCCCGGGTCGAGCGGATGGCCGAGCTGGCGGCGGCGGTGACGGCCGCGGTGCCGGAGCTGGCGGCGGCCCGGACCACCGCGCGCGAGGCGGCGGCGGCGCTGACCGCTCTCGACGACGAGTTGTCCGTGCTGACCGGGATCCGCGCGCCGCGCGGGGTGGCCGAGGTGGCACGCGCGGTCACTGCGGCGCGGGCCGACGCCGAGGCCGCGGCGACGGGCGTGTCGTTGGCCGAGGAGCGCGAGGAGAAGCTGCGCGGGGAGCTGGCCGGCGCCGGCGATGAGAGCGCGGCGCGGCTGCTGCTGCGGGCGTACGACGATCGGGACCGGCTGTCCGCTGAGGCCGACACGGTCCGGGCGGCGGTGCGCGCGGCGAACGACGAGCACGCCACGGCGGTGGCCGCGCTGGCGGTGGCCCGCGCGGCGGCCGAGCAGGCCGAGGTCGACCTGGAGGCGGCCTTCCGGGCGCACGAGGAGGCGAAGGCCACCGACCTGGCGGTCAGTCTGCGGGTGCACCTGCATGCCGGCGCGCCCTGCCCGGTCTGCGAGCAGCCGGTGGCGCAGGTGCCGGCGGTGCCGGCCGATTCGGCGGTGGCGGCCGCGACGGCGGCGGGCAAGGCGGCGCGGGCCGCGACCAAGGCCGCGCAGACCGCGGTGCGGCAGCGGGACGAGGCGGCGCGTGACCTGGAGCGCCTGCTGGTGCAGGCGCGGGCCCGCCAGGAGCAGGTGGACTCCCGGCTGGCCGAGCTGGACGGGCAGCTCACCGGGGCTGCGGAGCCGGCCGTGTTGCGCCGGGAGTTGGCCGAGCACGCCCGATTGCGGCGCGCCCTGGAGGAGGCGGCGACAGCGGTGCGGGCGGGCCGCGAGGCCGCACGTCAGGCCCGGGCCGGGGTGGATGCCGCCGAGGAGCGGCTGCGGGCGGCATGGCGGGCCTTCGACACGTCCCGCGACGGGTTGGCGCGGTTCGGCCCGCCGGCGACCGATCGGGACGATGTGGCCGCCGCGTGGGCCGCGTTGACCGGTTGGGCGACGACCGAGGCCGACCGCCGCCGCGAAGATCGGGCGAGCCGGGCGGTCGCCGTCGCCGAGGCCGAGTCGGTGGCTGACGCGGTGCGGCGGCGCATCGCCGGCATCTTCGCTGACGCCGACGTGCCGGTCGGCGACGACCCGGTGCACGCCGCGACCGTCGCGGTGGAGCGGGCCGACGCCGACCTCCGCCGGCTGCGGGAGCGCCGGGAGCAGGCCGGGACGCTGCGCGAGCAGCGTGCCGGGCACGAGCGGGAGGCGCAGGTGGCGCGGGCGCTCGCCGGGCACCTGCGGGCCAACAACTTCGAGCGGTGGTTGCTAGCGGAGGCGTTGGACCTGCTGGTCGACGGCGCGTCGGGGATCCTGCGGGAGCTGTCTTCCGGCCAGTACGAGCTGGTGCACGACAAGGGCGAGTTCGTGGTGGTCGACCACCACGACGCGGGGCTGCGCCGGGGCGTTCGCACCCTCTCCGGGGGTGAGACGTTCCAGGCGTCGTTGGCGCTGGCCCTGGCGCTCTCCGAGCAGCTTGCCGGGATGTCGACCACGGCGGCCAGCCTGGAGTCGATCGTCTTGGACGAGGGCTTCGGCACGCTCGACGCGGCCACCCTGGACACGGTGGCCGCCACCCTGGAAAACCTGGCCGCCCGGGGTGACCGGATGGTCGGCGTGGTCACCCACGTGCCGGCGCTGGCCGAGCGGATCCCGGTCCGGTTCGAGGTGCGCAAGGACGCGCGTTCGGCGCGCATAGAGCGGACGGGCCGGTGAGCGCGAGGAGTGCAGCGCGGCGGAGCCCCGCAGTCGCGAACGAAGGGCCAGCTCGGTGAGCGACGCCGCGTTCTTCGTCGACTCGTGGGATCCGGCGTACGGGGCGTCGTTCGAGGCGTCCGCTGCCGGGCCGGCCTCGCCGAGCAGCGCGCAGGTCGACGCGGACGCCGAGGTGCCCGCTGTCGACTGGCGGGCGATCGGGGTGCGGGCGGGGGTGCGGGCGCCCGACGTGGTGCTGCTGGTCGACGGGGTTCGCCGGATCGACGCGAGCATCTGGACGGCCGAGACCGACGGCGTGTCGTTTCCCGGGTTGGCCGCCTCGTACGCTGCCGGGGTGGTCCGGTGCGACCTGGGCCGGGGTGCGGCGCAGTTGGCCGGCACCCGGGTTGGCCGGGGTCTGTTCACCGCGAGCCCGTCGGCGCAGGACGTGGTGGCGGGTGCGATCCGCTATCCGGTGCACCGGGTGGGTGGCACCGGTGAGCTGGCGAAGTTGCCGGCCGCGGTGCAGGGCCCGCTGACCGCGCTGGAGGTGGCGGTGTCCGACGCCGCCCGGGTCGACGGTGACCTGCTGGTGGTGGACGGCCCGTTGCGGAGCCGCCGGCAGTTGCCGCGCACCCTGGGTTACATCAAGACGCAGCACAGCCAGTACCTGGATGCCCGACTGACCGCGGTGGTGACCGGTATGGCGTCGGGTGAGCGCTCACCGGTGTTCCGGCTCGGCACCGCCTGGGGTGGCTGGTCGTGGTATCTGCGGTTGCCGGTGGCGGTCGGTGCGCCGTGGGCGGGCATCGTCCGGGTGGAGTGCTCGGCTGATCTGCCCGTCGAGGCGGCGATCGAGCTGGCCGACCTGTCGCTGGTCACCCTGCCGCGTTTCGCCTCCACCCCGTACAAGGATCCCCGCGCTCCGCAGAACCTGATCCCGATCGCCGGTCTGGAACGCCGACTGCGTGCCCTGCTCGGCGACTCCCGACTGCTGCACCGCGCGTTGACCGCCGCGGCTCGCGCCGCGCGATAGACGGGCGCTGATCACGATGGGACGTAAACGGGCGGCTGACCGGGTGGTCGAGCAGGTCGACACCGGGCAGGCCGAGCTCGTTCCGGATCCGGACCGGGCGGGCTCGTGGACCCTGCTGCTGGACGGCGCGCCGCAGTCGCATGTCGACCTGACCGACCCCACCCACCTGGAATTCGAGTACGTGCGACGGCTGGCTGCCGCGCTGGACCTGATCGCGCCCGCCGGTGAGCCGCTGCGGGTGCTGCATCTGGGCGGAGGGGCCCTGACCCTTCCCCGGTACGTCTCCGCAACCCGTCCCGGGTCTACCCAGCGGGTGTCCGAGGTGGACGGCGCGTTGGTGGAGCTGGTCCGTCGGGCGTTGCCGTGGCCGTCCGACACCCGGCTGCGGGTGCGGGTGGAGGACGCGCGGGCGGTGTTGACATCCACCCGCGACGCCAGCTACGACGTGGTGGTCGCCGACGTGTTCGCCGGTGCCCGTACCCCGGCTCATCTCACGTCCGTGGAGTACGCGGCGGAGGTGGCCCGGGTGCTGCGCCCCGCGGGTTGGTATCTGGCGAACCTGGCCGACGGCCCGCCCCTGCGGCACGCCCGCGCCCAGGTCGCCACGGTCCGCTCGGTGCTGCCGCAGGCCTGTGTGGTGGGCGACGCGGCGGTGTTGCGTGGCCGCCGGTACGGCAATCTGGTGCTGGTCGCCGGGCGGGTCACACCGCCGGTGCCGGAGCTGACCCGGCGCGCGGCCGGTGACTGGTTTCCGGGTCGGGTGGTGGCCGGCGACGACCTGGACCGCTTCGCCGGTGGGTCCCAGGTCGTCCGGGACGCCGACGCGACCGGCTCCGATCCCCCGCCTCCGGGGCTGTTCTCGGTCCGCCGCTGACCGCCCACCCGGCAGCGACGCAGAACTTTTTTTCGCGGTTTGTTGATCCGTTCGGGGCGCTGGCGCGTACCACCGGGCGGCCCACCTCGTGGGCCGGCGTTGGTGACGGACATCCCGGAGGTCTGCATGCATGCGGTGGCGGCCGGTTGGCATGGTGACGCGGTACGCGCGGACTGGTTGTCGGCGCGGTCCTCGTCGCGGCCGACGCCCCCTGCTCGGGGGGTCGACGCGCACGCGACGTCTCGCCAGAATGGTCCGGTGACGCCGCGACCGGCGCCCGGGCGCCATCAGGCGACGACAACCGAGGCCAGCCATTCCGACCAGTTGATCCGTCAGCTCTACGCCGAGCACGCCGGTCCGCTGCTGATGTTCGTGATGCGTCTCACCGGGGGGGATCGGCAGCGTGCGGAGGACATCGTCCAGGAGACGCTGCTGCGGGCCTGGCGCAACGCGCACCGCCTCGGCACGCAGGGGCAGGGCTCGCTGCGGCCGTGGCTCGTCACGGTGGCCCGTCGGATCGCCATCGACGAGCACCGCAGCCAGGAGGCCCGGCCACCGGAGACGTACGACCGGGACCTCACCGCGTTCGCCGAGGCGGACAGCACCGACCGGGTGTTGCGCACGATGACGGTGGCGGACGCGCTGCGTACGCTCAGTCAGTCGCACCGGGAAATTCTGATCTCGACGTACTTCCGGGGGCGGACGGTCCCGGAGGCCGCCGAGGAGTTGGGGCTGCCGCTCGGCACCGCCAAGTCGAGGGTCTACTACGCGCTGCGCGCGCTGCGCACGGCTCTGCAGGAGCGGGGGGTGACAGAATGAGCCGGCCGGACCACATGGACGTCGCGGCGTACGCGCTCGGTGTGCTCGACGAGCAGGATACCGAGCGGTTCGAGGAGCATCTCGCGACCTGCTGGGCGTGTGCGGCGGAGTTGGAGACGATGGTGCCGGTGGTCGGGCTCCTCTCCGACATCGACGGCGAGACGATGATGGCGCTGGAGCAGACGGCGACCGATCCGGCGTTGCTGAACCGGACGCTGGGCGCGGTTCGGGCCGATCGTCGGCGTACCCGGTTCCGGCAGATGTTGGCGACGGCCGCCGCAGTGGTGGTCTTCGGCGGGCTGAGCGGGTACGGGTTCGTCAGCGTGACCGACAGCGGCTCGACTCCGGTGGCCGGTCCGACGTCGAACGCACCGATCGACCCGCAGACCAGCGGGCCGACTGCTCCGCCGAGCGGCCCTGGTGTGGGCGGCACGGAGGAGGAGGGCGACCAGGTCGACGCGACCGACCCGACCACGGGCGTGCAGACGACGGTGTTCCTGGTCAAGCGGGAGTACGGCACCCGGATCAATTTCAGCCTGCGGAAGCTGCCCGGCCCGCGCGTCTGCCGGCTGGTGGTGGTGCGCAAGAACGCCGACCCCGAGGTGATTTCGACCTGGTCGGTGCCGGAGGGTGGTTACGGCACCAACACCCGCCCGCAGGGTCTTGAGTTGAGTGCCTCGACGTCCGCGCTGGTGAGTGACATCAAACAGCTCCAGGTGCAGTCGATCGATGCCAATGGTGTGGCGAGTCCGCTGGTGACGGTCCCCCTGTAGTCTCGCGTACGCTTCGGCGCCGGTCATTGTCACAATGGCCGGCGCCGATCTGTCGTTGTGGGGAGTTTCCCTTGCGGGGGCGTACGTATCGCTGCCCCCATCGGTTCAATCAAAGAACGTGAAATTGACCACTGTTACTACTTCAACCTTGACAGCCCACTTCCCGTACCTATGGGTGAACTGCCAAGAATGAGGAGGGCACGTGGCACAGATGAAGCGGACCGTCATCGTCGCGAGCGCGATGGTCGCACTAACGGCCTGCGCTCCCGCAGGTTACGACGGGGCGAACTCGAGCGCGGCCGAGCCGGTCGCCGTCGCCGCGGCCGAGCCCACCGCGTCGGTTGTACCCGAGGCTTCGGCGTCCGCGGAGGCGCCCGCCGCCGACGCGCCGCCCGCGAACGTGGACCTGACCGAGAAGTTGGTCGGCAAGAGCGTCGCCCGGATGGGCAAGGTGGTCACCGACCAGGACGGTTGGATCCTGTACCGCTTCGACAAGGACACCGCCGACCCGCCGTCGTCGAACTGCGTCGACAAGTGCGCCGAGGTGTGGCCCCCGGCGCTGACCGACGGCAACCCGCAGCTCACCGGCGTCTCCGACGACAAGGTCAGCAGCGTGACCCGCCAGGACGGCACCCGTCAGCTCACCGTCGGCGGCTGGCCCGTGTACCGCTACATCGGCGACAAGAAGCCCGGCCAGTGGAAGGGCCAGGCCGTTGGTGGCACCTGGTTCGTGGTCCAGCCGGACGGCAAGAAGAACCTCAGCTGCCTGCCCACCTCCACGCCGAAGGCGGTCGCGCCTCCCGCGGACAGCGGCTCGAACGACGCCGGCGGCTCGGGCTACTCGTACTGAGCCAGGCACACCACCAGGACGCGGTGGTCGGTCGTCGCCGGGGAGGGCGCGGCCGGCTACCGGTTGTACGCGGGACGTCGGCACACCGGTGGTGCCGACGTCCCGCCCGTACGTGGCAGAGTTGGCGGCGTGACCGACACCGAACCCGCCGCGACCAGGGTGCTGCACCCACCGGTCGACTACCGGCTGACCGCCTCGGTCCGTGCACTCACCTTCAGCCCGTACGATCCGTGCGCCCGGGTGGCTGCCGGCACCTTCTGGTGGGCCACCCGCACCCCGGACGGTCCGGCCACGCTCGCGCTACGACCGGCTGGCGGCGAGTTGCTCGCCGAGGGGTACGGGCCCGGCGCGGAGCACGTCCTCGCCCGCGCCGACGCGATCGCCGGGCTGCGCGACGACCTGACCGGCTTCACCGAACTGGCAGCGGCGCACCCGCTGGTCGCCCGGCTGGCCCGGGAGCACCGGGGCCTCCGGATGCCCGCCACCGGGGAGGTCTTCCCCCGACTCCTGCGCGCGGTCTTCGAGCAGAAGGTCACCGGCAAGGAGGCCTACCGGGCGTACTCGGCGATGGTGCGGCACTTCCGGGAGCCGGCTCCCGGCCCGTTGCAGCCGCTGCTCCTGCCGCCCGAGGCAGCCACCGTGGCCGCGGCCCCGTACTGGGTGTTCCACCCGTTCGGGGTGGAACAGCGCAGGGCCGACACACTCCGTCGCGCCGCGGCGCTCGCCGACCGCCTGGAGCGCAGCACCGACGCCGCCGACGCCACCCGACGGCTGACCGCAATTCCCGGCATCGGGCCGTGGACGGCCGCGGAGGTGGTCCGGATCGCGTACGGGGACCCGGACGCGGTCAGCGTCGGCGACTTCCACATCCCGAACACTGTCGCCTGGGCGCTCGCCGGCGAGCCGAGGGGCGACGATGCCCGGATGTTGGCCCTGCTGGAGCCGTTCCGGGGTCACCGGGGCCGGGTCTGCCTGCTCCTGGAGGCCGCCGGCATCCGCGCGCCGAAGTACGGCCCGCGCGCCCCGATCCGCTCGTTCGCCGGTTACTGAGCCTCGTCGGAGCGATCGTGCCCGGCGCTCAGCGGCTCACACAGAGCCGCCGCAGGGTACGGCCGAGCCACCAGGCGTACGTGTGCTGCACCGCCCGGACAGCCGGGCCGCCGGCACGGGTGAACCAGCGGGCCGGGAGGCTGAACGCGCGTACCTCGAACCAGACCGCGCCGTCGTCCTTGCGGCCGACCACGAACGCCTCCTCGCCCCGCTCCGGATGCCCGGTCAGGCTTCCGTAGCCGAAGCCCGCGCGGGTGGGTGACTCCTCGCTCCAGATCACCTGACACGGCCCCCAGATGCGGGCCGGGCCGACGCCCAGGCCGGCGGTGACCAGCACCCCCTCGGTGGCGCGTGCGGCGGTCGTCCGCATCCGGACCCCGGCGGCGCGGTGCAGCCGCCAGCTCAGCACCGCCTCGGCTGCGGTGTCGAAGCTGCCCGCCGGCAACGGATACCGGTGGCGCAGGTGGTGGTAGCCGCCGGGCAGCGCCCCGTGCCGGGTCCGCCCCACCTCCGGGTACGTCAGCTCGGCCACCGCTCCCCCTCGTTCTCGGCTGGACACGGGCCAGCGTACGGCCGGCGCGGGCGGGGCCGCCCGCCGAGGACATCGGCGGTCGTGGTGTGCTGCCCCGATGAGCGTCGAGGCGAGCATCGTCCCGGCCGGTGTCGCGGACGCCGGCGAGATCCTCACCGTGCAACGGGCCGCGTACCTGACCGAGGCACAGCACTACGGCGACCCGTTCCTGCCGCCGTTGACCGAGACGCTGGACGAGGTCCGGGCGGTGTTGACCGGCCCGGGCGTCGTCCTCGCGGCCCGGTCGGGGCACCGACTGGTCGGCTCGGTGCGGGCCCACCTGGCCGGGGACACCGCGCACGTCGGGCGACTCTCGGTGGCCCCGGACCAGCAGGGTCGGGGAGTCGGTGGGCGGCTGCTCACCGCGATCGAGGTGGCCTGCGCCGGCCGGGTGGCCCTGTTCACCCTGTTCACCGGAGCGGACAGCGCGCGCAACCTGCGGCTGTACGAGCGGCACGGCTACCGGATCGTGGCGCACCGGCCGGACCCGAACGGCATCCGGTTGGCCGTGCTGGAGAAGCCGGTGGTCAGCCCCGCTCACTCCGACGTTTGAGCCCGTCGGCCTCCAGACGCAGGTAGCGCCGGAGCAGGTCGCCGTAGAGCCAACCGATCACGCCGGCCAGCGGCCCGGACTGGGCGATGGCCAGCTCGACCCGGGTGCGCCCGTCGGGCAGCGGCAGCAGACGATGCTCGCCCCGGGTGCGTACACCGGGGGTCTGGGAGGCCCAGGTGAACTCTCGGCCCTCGGTCAGGTCGGTGACCCGCCACACGGCCGGCCGCAGCTTCGGCTGGGTCAACCGGGCCGTCGCGCCGACGGCGAGCGGCCCCGGCTCCCCCCGCTCGGCCCGCGACACCGAGGCCGTCCACTCCGGCCAGCGCGGCACGTCGACAAGCACCGCCCAGACCTGCTCGACGTCGGCGGCGATTTCCGTATCCGCTTCGAACCGCATCGTGTCTCCTCCCGGCGACGCCGGTCGGCACCGCCAGGGTGCAGACGAGGCCTCCGGGTGGATCGTGACACCCGGGCGCAAGCTCGGTGGGATCAGGCCGCTTCGCGCAGGTCGGCCAGGCTCAGCGGGGTACGCCGGCGCAACAGCTCCTCCAGCTCCGGCACCGAACCGACCTCGCCGAGCACGTTGCGACCGCCACCGAACCGCTCCGGGTATCGCCGGGTCAGCCGGTAGCGGTAGCGGCCCCGGATCAGCTCGACGCTGACCCGCCACCGCCCACAGCAGTCACAGACCCACTCGGACATCCCGCGAAAGTAGCTCTGACCTGCGGTTATCCGATCCGGTCGGTCGGGACGAGCAGCGCAGCGGCGGACACGCCGCCCCGGCACCGACGGTGATCTGCCTCACGACTGTCGGCACCGTCTGATTGACTGGCGCCGTGGACCTGCCGATCAACCCGCCGGTCGAGCCGATGCTGGCCAAGAGCGTGCCCAAGCTGCCCACCACCCCGGGCGTCACCTACGAGCCCAAGTGGGACGGGTTCCGGTGCATCGTGTTCCGCGACGGCGACGAGGTCGAGCTGTCCAGCCGGGGCGGCAAGTCGATGACCCGCTACTTCCCCGAGGTGGTCGAGCAGGCCCGTCGACAGCTACCGGAGCGGTGCGCGGTCGACGGCGAGCTGATCGTGATCCGGCGTGACGGGCCGAGCGGCCAGCCGCGGCTGGATTTCGAGCTGCTGGCCCAGCGCGTCCACCCGGCCGCGTCCCGGGTGAAGATGCTGGCCGAGACCACTCCGGCCGACTTCGTCGCGTTCGACCTGTTGGCGATCGACGACGAGGCGCTGCTCGACCAGCCCTACCCGCGCCGCCGGGAGCGGTTGGTCGAGGCGCTGGCCGGGGTGCGTCCGCCGGTGCACGTCACCCAGGTCACCACCGATCCGGACACTGCCCGTCGCTGGTTCGACGTGTTCGAGGGCGCCGGGTTGGACGGGCTGATCGTCAAGCCTTCCGACCTTCCGTACGAGCCGGGCAAACGGCTGATGTTCAAGGTCAAGCACACCCGCACCGCGGACGCCGTGGTGGCCGGGTTCCGCTGGCACAAGTCCGGCCCGGTGGTGGGCTCGCTGCTGCTCGGCCTGTACGACGACTCCGGGGTCCTGCACCACGTTGGCGTGAGCGCGTCGTTCAGCATGGCCCGCCGCGCCGAGCTGCTCGACGAGCTGGCGCCCTACCGGGACACCGGAGGCGAGCACCCGTGGGTGCACGGCGACCACGAACGCGGCCAACGCATCCCCGGCGGGGTGAGCCGGTGGACGGGCACGAAGAACCTGGAGTGGGAGCCGGTGCGCCCGGAGCTGGTGGTCGAGGTGGGCTACGACGCGATGGAGGGCGAGCGGTTCCGGCACACCGCCCAGTTCGTCCGCTGGCGCCCGGACCGCGACCCCCGCTCCTGCCGCTACGACCAGCTCGAGCGCCCGATCCGCTTCGATGTGGACCAGGTGCTGCGCGGCGACCCGACGGCCACCGTGGACCGAGCCGCCACCGGCCCGGCGTAACCTGGCCGTCGACCCGATCCCGGAGGACCACGTGACCCGCACCGACCGTCAGCCCCGGATGGCGACCACTCGCCGGGTCCGTCGGCACCTGGCCGCCTTCGTGGCGGCCGCGCTGCTCACCGCCGGTTGCACGCTGCCGGCGTTCGCGCCGCGCACCGAGGTGGAGGGTGCCGCCGCGCCGACCGGGAGCGCCCCGACGTGGCGGCCCTGCCCGGAGGTGCCCGACGAGCTGGTCGGGCGTGGCGCACCGGACATGCGGTACGAGTGCGCGCGCATCGCGGTGCCCCGCGACTGGGGCACCGGGGCCGGAGCGAGCACCGGCCCGGGCGCCGGGGAGACGTTCGAGATCGCCCTGCTGCGCGCCCGGTCCACCAAGCAGCGCGACCGGGTCGGCTCGTTGGTGGTCAACCCGGGCGGTCCGGGCGGCTCCGGCGTCGACACCGCCGTCTACCTCTCCTTCGGCACCCAGTTCGGCGGGCTGCCCGCCTCGATCACCGAGCGCTTCGACATCGTCGGCTTCGACCCGCGTGGGGTCTCCCGGTCCAGCCCGGTGAAGTGCATCTCCGACGCCGACCTGGACGCCAGCTTCGGTTTCGACCCCGACCCGACGAGCCAGTCGGCGTTCGACGGCTTCGTCGGCCTGAGCCAGCGGATCGGGCGCGGCTGCGGCGACCGCTACGGCGACCAGTTGCCGCTGTACGGCACCGAGCAGGCCGCCCGCGACATGGACGCGGTACGCGCCGCGGTGGGCGACGACAAGCTCACCTACCTCGGCTACTCGTACGGCACCCTGCTCGGCGCCACGTACGCCCAGCTCTACCCGCAGCGGGTGCGGGCGCTGGTGCTCGACGGCGCTGTCGACCCGCAGCAGCGGCTGGTGGAGGGTTCGGAGAGCCAGGCCCGCGGCTTCGAGCGGGCCTTCACCAACTTCACCCGCTGGTGCGCGGCGAACGCCGGCCGCTGCCCGATCGCCCCGGACGCGCGCGCCGCTGTCACCTCGGCCATCGACAAGGCCAAGGTCTCCCCGGTACGCGGCGCCGACGGCCGGGAGGCCACCGCCGGCTGGGTGTTCTACGCGGTCATCTCGTCGCTCTACACCGAATCCGGCTGGCAGGAGCTGGCCCAGGCGATCGACCGGTTGGGCGAGGGTGACCCGAAGGACGTGTTCCGGCTCGCCGACGCGTACGCCGGCCGGGCCGACGACGGGCACTACTCGAACCTGTTCGACGCCAACTTGGCCATCAACTGCGCCGACGAGACAGAGAAGCCGAGCCGGGAGCAGATCCGGCAGTTGCAGTCGGAGTGGCGCGGCAAATACCCGCTGTTCGGGCCGGCGCTGGCGGTCGGCATGCTGAGCTGCGTGGAGTGGCCGGGCGGGCGTGACCCCTACCCGACCGGGAAAGCCAACGGCGCCCCGCCGATCGTGGTGGTCGGCACCACCGGCGACCCCGCAACGCCGTACGAGCAGACCCCCCGGCTCGCCTCGATGCTGGGCGTCGGCCGGGTGCTCACCTGGGAGGGTGAGGGGCACACCGCCTACCCGCAGACGTCCTGCATCACCGACGCGGTCGACGCGTACCTGATCGACCTGACCGTCCCCCGCGAGGGCCTGCGCTGCCCTGCCCGTTGACCGGCTGGACCGGCGGCAGCGGTGGCACCTCGATCCCCTGCCGGGCGGCCAACTCCTCCAGCAGCGCCCGCATCCGGCGCACGTCGGTCTTGAGCTGCTCCTGCTCCTCGTGCACGAACGCGTCGTCGTCGACGATGAGCCGGCTCGCGAAGTGCGCGGTGATCAGCGGGATGACCAGCAGCACCATGGTCGAGATGAGCAGCGCGGCGAGCGTACGACCGGCCCAGGTCGTCGGCGAGATGTCGCCGTACCCGACGGTCGAGGCGGTGACCACCGCCCACCAGACGGCGTCCGCCGGGCTGCGGTGCTCGACCTCGCCGTAGATGACCCCGGCCACGACGATCATCAGCAGGTACGAGGTGATCAGCGTGCGGGGTGAGTTCGCGAACCACACCAACGCCCGGTAGATCCACCGGAACGGCAGCAGCAAGACTTCCATGCCGCTCATGCTGCCCCGTGGTGGCAACCGCCGCCGACCCATCCGTCGACGTCGCTGTGCCAGGCTCATCGGCATGACCGACGTGACCTACCGGGAGGCGGTCCGGGCCGACCTGCCCGCCGTCATCGCCCTGCTCGCCGACGACGTCCTGGGCAAGGCCCGCGACTTCACCGAGGTCGACGAGGCGTACGAGAGGGCGTTCGCGGACATCAGCGCGGACCCGCGCAACCAGCTAATCGTGGCCGAGCAGGACGCCGAGCTGGTCGGCTGCCTGCAGATCACCTACATCCCGGGTCTCGGGCGGCACGGCAGCGAACGGTCGCTGATCGAGTCGGTCCGGGTCCGCTCCGACCGGCGCGGCCAGGGGTTGGGCCGAGAGCTGATGACCTGGGCGGTCGGCCAGGCCCGGCAGCGGGGTTGCGCGCTGGTGCAGCTCACCACCGACAAGACCCGCGAGGACGCGCACCGGTTCTATCTGAGCCTCGGTTTCGTGGCCAGCCACGAGGGCATGAAGCTCGCGCTCTGACCCGGCGTCGCGTTCACCCGGCGGGGCAGTGGGAGTCGCCCCGACCGGGTTACGTTCGCTGCCATGAGCAGGCCGACGATTCCCGGCGCCGCAGCATCGCGCCCGGCATGGTGGCGGACTGGCTCGGCGCTGTTGGCGGTCGGCGTCCTCCTGGTCGTCGTCGCGTTCTGGCTGCCCGCGTGGCACAGCGTCTACCTGGTTCGGACGGAGACCACTCCGGGTTCGACGATGCTCGTCTGGGCGCTACCGTTCGCGGTGATAGCCGCCGTGATCGCGGTGCTGTCGCTCGCCAACACCGGCCCGGCCCGCTGGGTCTGGCGGCAAGCCAGCCTGGGAATGCTCATCTCCAACGTGCTCGCCTGCGGCAGCCTCACCGGGGCGTACTGGTATTTCGAGGCCGAGGACCCCTACGTCGAGGACGAACTTCTGTCGACCGGGCCGGGCGTCGGTCTCGTCCTGGCCCTGCTGGGCTACCTGCTCATCCCGCTCGCCGGTGCCCTGCCCGACGGCCGCAAGGACGCCGACCGGCCCAAGCACGACCGGCCCGACCAGGCGGAGTAGGAGGACGGTTTGGTCCTACCGTCGCGGGGCAGCCGTTCGGCGGCGGTCAGCTGTCGACCAGGCGACCGTCGCGCAGCACGAGCACCCGGTCGGCGAGGTCGATCAGGGCCGGATCGTGCGTCGCCACCAGGGCCGTCATGCCACGGGCGTGCACCACCGCGCGCAGCAGGTCCATGATGGAGCGTCCGGTTTCCGAGTCGAGCTGACCGGTGGGTTCGTCGGCGATGAGCAGGTCCGGCTCGTTGGCCAGCGCGCGCGCCACCGCGACCCGCTGCTGCTGCCCACCGGAGAGCTCGTAGGGACGCTGCGCCGCGTGCCCACCCAGGCCGACCAGCTCCAGCAGCACCGCGACCCGCTGCTCCCGTTCCGCCGCCGGCACCTGCGCCAGCCGCAACGGCACTCCGACGTTCTCGGCGGCGGAGAGGATCGGCACCAGCCCGAAGGTCTGGAACACGAACCCGACGGTGCCCCGGCGCAGCCGCAACAGCTCCGCCTCTCCCGCCGAGGTGACCTCGTGCCCGGCCACCACCACCTGACCACTGTCCGGCCGGTCCAGCCCGCCGATCACGTTCAGCAGGGTGGTCTTACCGGCTCCGGACCGGCCCCGGATGGCGACCAGTTCGCCCCGGTTGGCCGTGAACGAGACGCCCTGCACGGCGTGGACGGCGTGCTCGCCCCGGCCGAAGGTCCGGCTGACGTCACTGACCCGGACCACCTCTGCGGGGTGCGCCGAGGACACACCGCCGAACCCGGCCGCGCCGGTCACCACCATGTCCTGCTGGCTCATGCCCGTGCCCCCCGCTCGTCCGAGGCCCGGTCACCGGGCCGTACCTGCACATGGTCCGGCTCCAGGTCGAGCCGGACCCGCTCCTTCAGCGCGAGCGCGTCGACGAACGCGGCCGGGAGCTGCATCCGGCCGTTCCGGTCCAGCACCGCGTACTCCTCGCTGACCAGCTCGGTGTTGCCGTCCGCGCCGACCCGAGCGGTGCGGCGTACCTCGGAGGCGGTCCGGCCGTCGCGGATCGCGACGGTCCGGCGGACCTGCGTGGCCACGGCGTGGTCGTGGGTGACGACCACGATGGTCACGCCCAGCTCGGCGTTGATGGTGCGCAGCGCCGCGAAGACCTCCGCGCCGGTCGCCTCGTCCAGTTCGCCGGTCGGCTCGTCGGCGAAGAGCACCTCCGGGTCGTTGGCCACGGCCACCGCGACCGCGCAACGCTGCTGCTCGCCGCCGCTGAGCTGCCCCGGCCGCCGGTCGGCGCAGTAGCCCACGCCGACCATGTCGAGCAGTTCCCGGGCTCGCTGCCGACGGGCCTTGCCGCTGAGTTTGCCGGCCAACTGCATCGGCAACTCGACGTTCTCCAGCGCGCTCAGATACGGCAGCAGGTTACGGCCGGTCTGTTGCCAGACGAACCCGACCAGCTCCCGCCGGTAGCTCAGCCGACGCTTCGCGGAGAGCGACAGCAGGTCGTAGTCGGCCACCCGGGCGATGCCGGCGGTCGGCGTGTCCAGGCCGGAGAGGATGTTGAGCAGGGTCGACTTGCCCGACCCGGAGGCGCCGACGATCGCGACCAGCTCACCCCGGTCGATGACCAGGTCGAGCCCCTGTAGGGCGACCACCTCCACCCCCTCGGTCTTGAAGATGCGCACCAGGCCGTCGCAGACGATGTGCCCGCGCAGGCGGTCCTGCCCGCCGGCCCGCTCGGCGGCGCGTTGCGCTGCCCGCTGTTGCAGGGCGGCCAGGTCCGGCACCAGTGGAGTCTGGGCGGTAGCGGTCATCTCAGCTCTCCTCTCCGAGCCGAAGCACCTCACCGAGGCGCAACCGGCGGTTGTTCAGGGCCTCGACGGCGACCGCGAAGCCGAGGGCGACCGCCCCGAGCGCGAGCACCGCGGCGACCAGGCTGGGCTCGAAAGCCACCTGGACCGGCACACCACTGGTGAACGCGGACAGGCCGAGCACCGGGTTGAGCAGCAGGGGCAGCACCGCACCGACCAGCGCACCGGTCAGCACCGACACCGCGACCAGCGGGGTCAACTCGACCAGCAGCAGCCCTCGCCACTGCCGGCGGGACAGGCCGAGGGTACGCAGCCGGGACAGCACCTGACCCCGGGCACGCGCCCCGGCCAGCACGGTGAACGCGATGGCCAGCAGCCCGAGCACGGTGCCGCCGACGGCGCCGGCCACGAACCCGAAGGCCAGCACCCCGTTCGCACCGCCGTCGCCGAGTTCCCGGCGGACGTCGGCGCGGGTGTCGACGGTGACCCCGAGTGGGCGGTCCCGACCGGTGACCGCTCCGTCGCGTTGGTAGCGTGCCTGCCCCTGGTCACCGGCGACGCGCAGCGCCTCGGCGTCCAGCGGGTCCCCGGCGACCAGCAGGCTGGTCGGCACGGGTGTGGTGGTGCGTTCCGGCAGCGCCTGCCAGGGCAGGATCACGAACCGGCTGGTGTTCGCCGACAACAGCGGGAAACCCTCCCGGGTGTCGGCCACCCGGAACTCGTACCGCTGGCCCTGCACCGAGATGAAGGCCGAGTCGTTCAGCCCGGCCTTGGCCAGGTCGGCGGCGACCGCCGGGGAGACGATCGCCGGCAGCGGACCCTCCCCCGGCCGGGCGGCGAGCAGCGCGGGCGGCACCGACAGGTCGACCTCGGATTCGCGGGCCACCGCATCCAGCCCCGAGCCGTCGACCAGGAGCACGTCCGTCGGCGCGACCCACGCGTCGGTGCCGATCTCGTCGACCGCCAGCCGCTCGTCCGCCTGGTACAGCATCCGCGTGACGGCTCGAACCCCCGGCAGACGACCCAACTCGTCGATGGTGTCGGGCGCGATCCGCTCCCCGCGGATCACCGCGTCGGCGGGCACGATCTGCTCGGCGGCCCGTTCCCGGCTCGCGTCGACGCCGGCGGCGACGACCGCGCAGAACGCCGCGGTGCCGATCGCCAGCACCACGACGACCAGCGGGGTTGCGACGGCGGAACGGCCGGCCCGCGCCGTGCCGAGGAAGGCCACGCTGCCCCGGGTCCGTGCGGCAAGCCGGCTGACCAGCAACAACGGCCAGGGGTACGCCCGCAGCGCGAGCACCGCCGCCGCGACCGCGAGCAGCACCGGCACCGACACGAGCAGCGGGTCCACCTCGCCGAGGGTGAGGCCACGTCGGCGCAGCAGCACCGCGGCGAGCCCGGCCAGCAGCAGCAGGGAGACCTCGACGGTGAGCCGGCGGGCCGAGGGGCGCACCCGGATCAGGTCACGGCGGGCTGCCGCACCGCCCGGTACGGCCAGCGTCGCCAACGGCAGCGCGAGCGTGACCAGGACGGTCGCCGCGATGACGTACGGCGTGGTCGGGTCCGGCTCGCCCGGGAACAGGGTGCCGAGCCACCAGCCCAGCGCGGCGGCGACCGGCACCACCAGCAGCGATTCGGCGAGGCTGCGCCGAGCACCGGCGGTGGCCGCGCCTCCACGGGCCCGCAGCAGCACGAACTCCGAGCGGCGCCGTCGGGTAGCGAGGCTGGCCGCGAGCACGATGAGCCCGGCCAGAGTGGCCAGTACCCCGGCGGCGATCACCGCGAGCAGGGTCCGGGCGGCATCGACCTGGGCGGCGAACGCGCGCAACGGGACGTCGACGCCCTGGGTCAACGTGAGGTCCTGGGGCCGGGTGCGCTGCATCGTCTGCAGACCGTCGATCATCTGGTCCAGCTCGCGTGCGTCGATCCGGTCGGCGCCCAGGCGGTATCGCCAGTTGTACTGGACCGGCCAGCCCGCCGCGACCCGCTTGTTGAGGGCCGACTGGGCGACCACGCCGACGATGACGAACGCCTGGGCGTCACCGGGCGGTTCGATGATCCGCAGCAGCTGTGGCAGCCCATCCCAGATGCCGTTTGCGGGGTCGACGGGGCGGAACAGCCCGGACACCACCATCGGGGCAGCGTCCGAGAGTTTGCCCTTGTCATCGGCGTTGCCGATGCGCAGTTGGCTGCCGGCGCGCAGGTTGAGCCTGCCGGCCACGTCGACGTCGAGCGCCACCTCGATCGGCCGCTCGGGAATGTAGGTCTCGCTCGGCCACGCCCCCTCGACGAGGGTGCCCGCGTCCTGGATGTCCGGCACAGCGCGTAGGCCCAGGTCGACCAGCAGGTTGCGAGCCGCGAGATCCGGGCCGACCACGCGGGCCGCCGGGGAGTCCACGTTGTACCACCGCTCGGTCACCGCCGACCGCACCTGCGGCGGCATCTCCGCGGCCAGGCGGTCGAACCGCTCGGCAGCGCCGCCCATGGCCGTGTTCCTGGAGGTCGCGGCCACCACCCCGGTGGTGTACGAGATGTCCCGGCGGGCGGCTGGCTCACTGCTCAGCTGCGCCCGCAGGCCCTGTTCGGCGAGCCGGTTGACCAACCGGGGCACCCCACTGATCAGCAGTGTGACCACCAGGGTCAGCACCGCCAGCAGCAGGAACTGCCCGCCGTACGCCCGGACCCGCCGGACGGCCGCGCCGACGCTCATCGTTCTCCCCCGATTCGCAGCTGCACCGCCGCCACCCGCTGACGGATGCCGGCGGCGATGAACGCGCTGAAGGCGAGCGCCGCCAGCAGCAGGCCGACCGCGGTCAGGCCGATCGGCACCCAGGGCAGCGCGAACGTCGCCGGAGGGATCGGCCGATCGGCGGCCGAGGTGAGGATGACCAGTGGCGCCATGGTGGCGCCGACTCCGGCACCGAGTAACAACCCGACCCCCACGCCGATGCCGGCGAGGAACGTCTGTTCGGCCAGCAACGCCCGGGCCAGCAGCCCAGGCGTGGCGCCGAGGGTGTGCAGCACCGCGAACTCGCCGAGCCGGTGTCGCGCGGTGGCCCACACGTCCACCATCAGGCCGACGAGGGCGAGCAGCACCGCGCCGAGCGCGGCGGCGAGCATTCCGGTACGCGAGCCCTGCCAGTACGGGTCGTCGGCGGCCGACTCGTACACCGCTTCCCGGTTGAGCACTGTGACGCCCGACAGTTCGCCGGCCGCCTGGGCGGCGGCCGTCGCGTCGTCGGCGCCGATCCACCACTCCGGTACGGGTCGCATCGTGCCATTGCCCCGGACCAGCGCGTCGACGGCCGCGGGCAGGTCCAGCAGCATGCCTTCCCCGGTGGTGGTCGGCACCGCACTCAGCTCGCCCACCAGTTGGACCGGCAGCGTCGTCCCGGAAAGCGTCAGGTCGACGGTGTCGCCGACGCGCAGGCTCAGCGCCTCACGGACCCCGGGGGTCATCAGGACCGCGATGGGCTCGCTCTCCCCGCCGGGCACGATCGTGAACCGGGTCGGCGGCTGGTACAGGAACTGCCCGCCAGGAATCACGTCCACCGGGTGCACCGCGGCGAACCCGGTGGGAGTGGTCCGCACCGGCGTGGGCTGCTGCTCGCGGGGGGCCGTCATCGTCCACCTACCGCTCAGACCGGCGGGCGCTGTGGTGCCGTCGGCGTTGACCACCGTCAGCCCGTCGATCTGGAGTCGGTAGGCGTTGCCGGCCGCCAACCCACCGTCAGCTTCGAATCCGGTCAGCCGCAGCCGTGCCCCGCGGGCGTCGGGCAGCTGCACGGTGAACCGGGTGGTCCGGCCGTCGCTGGCGGAGTTGGCCGCGGGCAGCCGCAGGGCGAGACCGTCGGAGCTGGTGACCAGCAGCGTCACCGCGACCTGAACCGGCCGGCTCGCGTTGCTCACCGGGGTACGGACCGTGCCGGTGATCGCGCGCGCGTCGGCGGGCAGCTCGACGCCTGCGAAGGCTCCCCGTGCCTTGACCATCCGCTCGAACTGTGTCGACGCGGTTCCGTCGCTCAGGCGGTCGGCGAGACGGACGACCCCGGCGGCGCTGGCCGCGTCGACACCGATCACGGTCGCCTGGAGGTCCTCCCGGCCGACCCGTATCTCGTCCCGCCACGCCGGGAGCACCCGCTTGACGCTCGGCAGAGCGGCGAGCTGGTCGCCCCGGGTCGGCGGAGCGGCGCCGGTCCGTTCGGTGACCCGCAGGTCGGCGCCGACCGTGTGTCCGGCCTGCTCGACCTGGGACCGCTCCCCGGTGCTGATCAGGGACCAGGCCAGGGTGCTGCCACCGACGGCGAGGGCCAGCAGGAGCACCGGGCCGGCGTGCGGACGCCGACCGGCCTGCCACATACCGAACATGGTGGCCGTCCAGGGCCGCCGGTCGACGAACCGCTCGGCGAACCGGGTGAGCGGCGGAAGCACCCGCAGCGCCAGCACGGCGCCGGCCAGCACGCCGAGCGTCGGGGCGGCGACCAGCAGTGGGTCGATCCCGAGTCGACCGCCGGAGCCGGCCAGCGGGGAGGCGTACCGGCGTAGCTGCACCCAGGCGAGCACGGCGAGCGCCACGAGGACCAGGTCGACGCTGGCACGTTGGATGCTCGCCGACCGGTCCGGCCGGGACCGGGCGGCCATGTCGGCCACGTACGTGCCGGCGTTGCGCAGCGTCGGGAGAACCATGGCGACGAGGCAACCGGCCGCGGTGGCCGCCGCGGCCGCCCAGATCAGTGTGGTGTTGCCACCGGCGGTGGAGAGGTCGGCCGACCCGCCGGGTCGGACGAACCGCAGCGCCTCGCCGGCGATCAGCGGACCGAGCACGGCGGCCGGGGCGACCACCAGGGTCGCCTCGCGAGCGGCCAGTCCAGCCAGTTGACGACGGGCGGCGCCGCGGGCTCGCAGCAGCGCGGTCTGCGGGCGGCGGTCCTCGTGCAGGAGCGCGGCGACCAGCACCAGCGCGTACCCACCGAGCACCAGGATCAGCAACAGCGGGGTGGCCAGCGAGGAACGACCCACCAGGTCGGCGCGGGCGATCCGGTCCAGCAGTGTCTCCATCTTGGTCACCGTCTGCCCGGAACTGCCGAGCTGAGCGGCCTCGGGCACGGCCGAGGTCGCCTCGGTGAGGGCTTTCCGCACGGCGGGCAGATCGGCGGTGTCGACGCCCGCGAGGTCCGGTTCGGCCAGCCACGACGCCGACACCGACCCCGGCGAGGTGGCGACGAAGTCGACCGGGTCGAGGGTGAACGGCCCGTACGAGGTGCCGGAACCGGCACTGCCCGCCCCCACCCCTGGGGCCAGCAGCCAGTACGCGTCGGTCGGGTCGCGGGGCCGCCAGGTGCCGGCGAGGACCAGCTCACCGCGTCGTTCGGTGGCCCGGTCACGCACCGGGATGCGTTCGCCGACGCTGAGGCCCAGCGTGCCGGCGACCCGCTCCGGCAGGCTCACCTGCACGGGGTTCGCACCCGGGCTGGGCCAGGCTCCGCTGGTCAGCTCCGCGTGGGCGGCGAGGTCGTCGAGCGTGGCCAGGTTCGCGAAGACCGGTTCGTCGTCCGGACGGGTGACCTGCCCGAGATCGCCGGTCAGCTCCCGGCCGGTGCCGTAGCGGGCGGCGGCGACGCTGACCGGGGCACCGGCGAGCCCGTTGGCGAACTCGGCTCGGACCGCCTGGTCCCGGGTGGCGAACTCGGCCGCGTCACGCCCACCTGAGCCATTGACCAACAGGCCGCGTTCCTCGGCCGGCGAGGCGGCGACCAGGGCACGCTGCCCGGCGTCCACCGCCCGGCGGTTGTAGTCGGACAGCCCGGTAACCAACGCGACGGCGACGAGGGCGGCGATCACCGCGGCAACCAGCAGCCCTCGCGCCTCGCGGGCCCGCCTCCACACCAGCTTCATCCGACGCCTCCCCTGGCCCCGGTGGGCCGACGACCATCAAGACAGGCCACCCCCCGGGAAAGGTTCGCGCCCGTTACATGATCGTTACTACGAGAGGGTCAGCTCACCCCGGCCCGTGCGCCTCGGACGGTCAGCTACCGCCCCCTGACGTTGCGGATGCCGAACGCCAACGCGCCGATCACGAGCACGACGCCGAGGAGTTGCAGACCGGGCGAGTCGTCAGCCTCCCCGTGCACGATGCCGGCGACACCGAGCGCGACGCCGAGAACGGCGACGACGGTCAGGACGTACCTCATGAGGTTTCCTCCTCAACCCACTCGAGCAGGTCTCCGGGCTGGCAGTCGAGCACCCGGCACATCGCTTCCAGGGTGCTGAAGCGGACGGCCTTGGCTCGGCCGTTCTTCAGCACCGCCACGTTGGCCGGAGTGAGCCCGACGCGTTCGGCGAACTCGCCGACGCTCATCTTGCGCTTGGCCAACTCGACGTCGATGCGGACGACGATGGGCATCAGATCACCGCTTCCATGTCGGTCCGCAGCGTGGTCGCCTGCCGCAGCAGCGCACGCATCACCACCATCAGGAGCCCCAGCACGGTGACGCCCACCGTCAGCAGGAACAGCAGCAGCGGCACGCCCGGGTCATCCGCGTTGAAGCCGACGTAGAGGAAGACGCCCACGAGCACAGCCCACCCGGCGCCGATGGCCCACACGATCGCGTCCACCCATTTCAGGGACGCTTCGGTGAAGATGCGGTCGTTCTTGACGAGGCTGAGCAACTGCCACGTCGCGACGATGACCACCTGCACGCACAGCACCCAGAACACCGTCACGATGGTCGCCGGCCATCGCAGGTAGGCGTCCTCCGGCGACTCCTGGGCCATGTACGCGAACTGCCCTGGCAGCGAGAGGGTCTGGAACACGACCAGCACCCCGAACAGCACCACGAGAAAGACTCTGAGAGCGGCTACCGCTCGATGCTCCGTAACCATGCATCGAGTTTCGCTCGTTACCTATCGAAAGTCAATCGGCGAACCGGGGCGCCGTCGGGGCGTTGGAGGGCGACTCACGCGGCAGCGGTCAGCTCGGCAAGGACCGTGTAGAGCCGGGCAGCCGCCGACTGGTCGAACTCCGGTCGCGTGAGAGGGACCGGCGCGCCGCGCCGCAGCGCCGTCAGCCGAGCGGCCGGCGGCTCGGCCAGCAGGGCCGCCAGGAGGGTGGCAGCGTCAGCGGTGGAGGATCCGAAGAGCGCGGCGGACGCCCCTACGAGGGCGCGCATCGGTTGGCGGAGTTGACGGTGCATACCGCTGTCGACGAACAGCGGGTTGTACAGCACGTATCGGATTGGGCTGTTCGGGTTGTGCGCGGCGAAGCCGGCGCCGAGGAGGTCGTTGGCGCGTGCGCCCTGCATCGTCGCCTTCAACATGGTGTATCCGCTGGCCAGCTGCAGATCGTCCCAGTGGATTCGGCCGGCCCGGATTCCGCCGGTGCCGCTGAGGTTGAGGATGACCGGTGTCTGAGCACGTTCCAATGCCGGGCGGAGCCGTTCGGCGAGCAGATAGCGACCGAGGACGTGGATCGCGAAGGTCTGCTCGAAGCCCTCATCGGTGACGATCCGCCGCTGGTCGAAACGCCCTGCCGCCAGTACCAACACGTCGATCTTGTCCGGTAACCGGTCTGCCAGTGCGGAGGTCTGCCGGACCGAGGTGAGGTCGGCGTCGGCACTGCCGATCGCGACCACCCGATCTCCGGCTCGCCGCAGTTTGTCGGCAAGGGCACCGCCGATGCCACGTGTCCCACCCGCAATCACCACTGTGCGCATACTTCATCGTTGGCTTCTGTCGGCCCACTCGAAAGAAGGCACATCGATGTCACCGGCATTGCAGCTACCCGTGACCCCGGCCGACCGCGCGGCGTGTCCGGCAACCGACGTGCTGCGTCGCGTAGGCGAGAAGTGGAGCGTTCTCGTTCTCGCGGTGCTCCGCGAACGCCCCCACGGCTTCAACGAACTCGACCGCACCATCCACGGTCTGAGCCGACGCATCCTCACCCGCACACTGCGCACCCTGGAGAGCGACGGGCTGATCAGCCGTCAACAGACACCGGAGCGTGTCGAATATGCGCTCACCGACCTGGGCCGCTCACTTCTGCCACTGGTCATCGCCGTCGGCGAATGGGCAGTCGCGCACGCCTCCGACATCGAGCAGGCACGCGCTCGGATGCATGGATGAGCCACGAGAACCGACGCAGAGAAGCTGCGTCGCACCTCGGTTTCGACCTCGCACTTCTCGCAGATCACCGGTGACCGGTACCGGTTGCCTACGTCCGTCGGTGGTAGCGGTTGCGGCGGGGGAGTTGGTCGGGGTCGAGCCAGGCCGGCGGTATGAATTCGGGGTGGTTGTCGTCGCCGAGCCGCACGGTCCAGTCGGTGTGGTGGAGGTGTCGGTGGTGGTGGCCGCAGAGTAGGACGGCGTTGTTGAGGTTGGTGGGGCCGCCGTCGGCCCAGTGGTGGATGTGGTGGGCGTCGCACCAGCGGGGTGGTCGGTCGCAGCCGGGGAAGGCGCAGCCGCCGTCACGCAGCACGAGGGCGCGGCGCAGCGGGCCGGTGACGAGTCGGCGCTGCCGGCCCACGTCGAGAACCTGACCGGTGCCGCCGAGCACGGCCGGCAGGATCGCGGCGTCGCAGGCGAGCCGGCGCACGGTTTCCGGGGTGAGGTGCAGGCCGGTGTCGAGCGCCCCGTCGCCCAGTTGCCGGGTCAGCCCGTTGTAGCTGGTGGTGACGACGACCTGGGCGGGGTCGCCGCCGCTGTCGGGCAGCTCACCGGTGCGCAGGGCGAGGCGGCACACGTCGGCGAGGGCGTCGTGGCGGCGCTGGCCGGCGCAGCGCTGGTCGTCGGGGCCGGCGGGTGCGCTGAGGGGGTCGATGGCGGCGCGCAGCAGCGCGGCGGCTTCCGCGTCGAGGGTGCCGGTGAGGCGCAGCCGACCGTCGGTTTGCTCGGAGACGGTGAGGTGCCGGTCGCGGGCTGCCCGGGCGGCCTCGGCGTCGAGTGCGGCGCGGGCGGCGGCGTCGGCGATGCCGGGTGCGACGTGGTCGAGGATGCGGGTGCCGAGTTTGCGCAGCAGCATGGGATCGAACTGCCCGGCCCAGTCGACCAGCACACCGACGGCCTTGTCGGCCACCTCCGGCCCAGCGACCGACTGCACGGTGGCGACGGTGTCGGCGATGACCCGCACCTGCTCCACGCTGACCGCCCCGGCCGCCAGCGCATCCCGCACGGCGGTCGGGGCTGCGTCGACGCAGGCCGCGAGATCGACCAACCGGCGGGCCGCCGGAATGGTCAACCGCAGTCGCTCACGCAACCAGACCGCGGTGCTGGACGCGCCCTGCGCGACCGCAGTGCCCCGACCGTCCACCTCACGCACCAACGCCAGCTTCACGGCGGCGAGACGCTGCTCCAGGCGATGTGCGGCGTCGAGCGCCGCGATCAGCTCGTGCTCGGTGAGAGGCCAGGCGGCCGCGTCGGCGCAGGTCGCCACCGCACTCTCCGCCCGCGCCAACTCATCGATCACACCCAAACTCTAGAACAGGTGTACGACAAGTTCCGGCCCCGCGAGAAGCGAGGCCCGGCCGGTCAGGCGTTGTCGTCGTCGGGGGTGCGCTTGGCGCGGCTGGGCTGCACGCGCTTGGGTTCGCCGGGCATCTTCGGGTGGTCCGGCGGGTACGGCAGGTCGCCCTGACCGGCGGCGGCGTCCCGGTCGGCCCACTCCAGCAGCGGGGTGATGTCCCACGGTGCGTCGTCGATGCCGGCGTGCGGGTCGCCGCGCTCAGCGAGCCGGGCCGGGACGGTGCGCAGGTCGAAGTCGTCCGGGTCGACGTCGGGCAGCTCGTCCCAGGTGACCGGGGTCGAGACGGTGGCCCGGGCGTTGGCCCGCAGCGAGTACGCGCAGGCGATCGTGCGGTCACGCGCCATCTGGTTGAAGTCGACGAAGACGCGGCTGCCGCGTTCCTCCTTCCACCACGCGGTGGTGACCAGGTCGGGGTGGCGGCGTTCCACCTCCCGGGCGAGCGCGATGGTGGCCCGGCGCACCTCGGTGAACGTCCAACGGGGCTGGATTCGCAGGTAGACGTGCACACCTCGGCCGCCGGAGGTCTTCGGCCAACCGGCCACGCCCAGCTCGTCGAGGAGCGCACGAACCTCCCCGGCGGCCCGGGCCGCGTCGGCGAAGTCGGTGCCGGGCTGTGGGTCCAGGTCGATGCGCAGCTCGTCGGGCCGGTCGGCGTCGGCGGCGCGGACGGGCCAGGGGTGGAACACGATGGTGCCCATCTGCGCCGCCCAGGCCACGTGTGCGAGGTCGACCGGGCACAGCTCCGCCGCGCTCCGACCGCTGGGGAAGGTGATCTGCGCGGTCGTCACCCAGGGCGGCACCCCTCGGGTGGGCACCCGCTTCTGGAAGAACGCCTCACCCTCGACGCCCTCGGGGAAGCGTTGCAGCGTTGTGGGCCGGTCCCGCAGGGCGCGCATGATCCCGTCGCCGACGGCGAGGTAGTAGTGGAAGACGTCCGCCTTGGTGAACCCCCGCTGGGGGAAGATCACCCGGTCCGGACTGCTCAGCCGTACGCTGTGCCCGGCCACCTCGACCTCGGTGACCGCTGCCTTGGTGCCAGCCATCCCGCGACCTTATGCCACGACCCCGACCTTCGACGTACCGTTGACGGGTGAGTCTTGACGACAATGAGCTGCCCCGCACCGACGACGAGTGGCGGGTCCGACTGACCCCCGAGGAGTTCCACGTCCTACGGGAGGCCGGCACCGAGCGACCGTGGACCGGCGAGTACGTGGACACAAAGACCCAGGGCGTCTACCACTGCCGCGCCTGCGGGTTGGAGCTGTTCTCCAGTGACACGAAGTTCGACTCGCACTGCGGCTGGCCGAGCTTCGACGACGCCATTCCGGGCCGGGTGAAGGAAATCGAGGACCGCACCCTCGGCATGGCGCGTACGGAGATCCGCTGCGCCCGCTGCGACAGTCACCTCGGGCACGTCTTCCACGGCGAGGGCTTCACCCCGAAGGACACCCGGCACTGCGTCAACTCGGTCTCCATCAAGCTGGAACCCCGCTGACCAGGGCACCCCGGGCATAACCACGCCCGGGGCGTGACCATGCTCAGGGCGCGATCACGCTCAGGGCGCGATCACGCTCAGGGCGTACCCCTCAACAGCTCGACCTCGGCGGTCCGGGACTGCTCGATGCGCCGGGCCAGGTCGCGGACCCGCTCGTTGCGGCCTACGTCGACCTGGGCCCGGGCCAGGTCGGCGGCCGACCGCTGGTGGTCGGCGAGCACCTCGCGCAGCACCCGGTCGACGTCCGCGCCCGGCGCGGTCCGCAGCCGGTCGAGCGCGGCGTCGTCGCCGTGCCCTTCGTGGTGGTGGGCGGCCGCGCTGGCGCCGGGCCCGGTAGTGGGCAACCAGCCACGCATCGCGGCCAGCTCGTCGGCTTCGGTCGCCTCGATGGCGGCGGCCAGGGTGCGCAGCGCGTCGTCGCGCAGCCGGTCGGAAGCCAACCGGACGATCTGCAGGGTGCGTTCGCTGTGCCCGACCATCGTGCTGAGGAACACCACGTCGATCCCGCTCATCGTGGCGGCGTCGATCGTGTCCCCGGCCGGGGCGGCACCGGCGCCTGAGGCTCCGGCGCCCGGGGAACCGGCATCCGCGGACCCGGCCGCCGCCGACCCGGCCGGGGACGCGGGCGCCGGTTGCGGCCGGGCTGACGGGTTCGACGTGGGCGACCCGGCGCAGCCGCCGGCGAGCAGCAGAGCGGCGATCACTGACGCCAGACGGGTACGGCGAGGCATGCCGGGTGCTCCGTTCACGCGAGGGCGGCGAACACGGGTGCGGCCATGGGCCGCACCCGTGCGGTCAGACCTGGAGCCAGAGCGCCGGTACGTTCGGCGGCTCCCAGCCGGGAATCGCGGTGTGCGCCTGCCGGCAGCGGTAGGTGGCTCCGCCGTAGGTGACCTGGTCGCCGACCTGGTACGCCCGACCCGTCGTCCAACTGCCGCCCGGCGCGGGCGGAGTGGTCGGCGTGGCGGTCGGCGTGGGCCGTGGGGTGGGTGAAGGGGTGGGGGTGGGGGTCGGGGTCGGGTTCGACCCGCCGCCGCCGATCTGCACGTCGATGCAGGAGTAGAAGGCGTTCGCCGTGTCGGAGATGTTCCACACCGCGAGGATCTTCTGCCGGCCGGAGAAGCCGCCGAGGTTGACGTTGTGCGAGACGGTGGCGCCCGGCTGCTGGTTGTTGCCGTTGACCACGCCGACACGGGTGTTGCCGATCCAGTACTCCCAGTTGTTGGTGGCGTGCCGGGCGGTGTTCACCCAGGTGAAGGTCAGCGAGCTGCCCACCGAGGTGGCCGGCCAGCCCCGGCTGTCGTCGTTGAGGACGGCGAACTGGGCGATTCCGGCGTTGCAGCTGCGCAGGCCCTTGGGGCCCTCGACGCTCTGCGGCTCGTACTTGATCTGCCCGCAGTCGGGCACCCGGCCCTGCGCGCAGAGCGCCTGCCGGCTGGGCGGGGCGGAGACGTAGCCGTGCGCCTGCGCGGGGGCGGCGACGGTGAGGGTGGCGGCGACAGCACCCGCCGCCACCAGCGGAATGGTCATTCTTCGACGCATCGGGGCAGCTCCTTCTCCAGGTACGGTGGGTGCCCCTCAAGGTAATTTAAACTTTGTTAACAGTAAAGACTCCCATCGATAAATCCATCGATGGTGGCGAGTTTTCCCTCAGATCCGGAGCAGGCTCCCCCGGTCGTCGACCTGGTCGGCTGACTCGTCGTCCAGCCAGACGCCGCCGGTGGCGAGGTAGCGGAACCGGTATTCACCCGGGGGAAGCTTCACGGTCACCGTCCGGGTGCCGTCGCGGCGGGTCACCATCTCGTGCCGGCCCGGCTCCCACCCGTTGAAGGAGCCGACCACGCTCACCGGGCCGGGCGGGGCGTCCCGGGGGAGGCAGAAGGTGACCCGGGTCTGGTTGCCGAAGAGCTTGTTGCGCTTGATCACTGTGATCCTCCGGGGTTGCGGCGGTTCACCCCACACAACGGACAACACGCCGACGCCGACACGCCGCCACAACTCCTGCACCTCGACATTTCGCCTCGCGAGCCGCCTAGCCGAGAGCAGTCTGTAGATACATGTCATGATATGGGAGGTTTCAGTGGCAACGTGTGAGGTCTGCGGCAACGACTACTGGATGGCGTTCGAGGTGCGCACCGTCAGCGGTGACGTGCACACGTTCGACTCGTTCGAGTGCGCGATCCACCGGTTGGCGCCGATCTGCGAACACTGTCAGATCAAGATCGTCGGGCACGGCGTCGAGGTCAACGGCCGCTTCTTCTGCTGCGGGCACTGCGCCCGTGCCGTCGAGGGCGACGTGGGCGCGGAGATCCGCGACGCCGTCGGCGCACGCCCGGCCTGACCGCGCCTGCGGTACGGTCGTCCCCATGCGGCCACTGCTGGGCGTCCTGCCCCCGCCGCGCTCCTGAGCGGAGCGCCGCGCCTCTCGCCGATCGGGTGACCTGACCCGACCCGGCTCGCCGCCGTACGCGCTCCGTCGACGTCGTCCCCGTCAACGGCTCATCCTTCGGAGCGCATCCGTGTCCGTTTCCCGTACGGTGCAACCGGCTGCCTCGGCGCCGGCCGTCGACCAGGCCCGCACCGGCCTGATCCAGATCACCGTCACCGGCGTGCTGTGGGGCACCACCGGTGTGGCGGTGCAACTCCTGCACGACAGCACCGGGCTCAGCCCGGTGAGCATCGGCTTCCACCGCCTCGCGATCGCCGCGCTCGTCCTACTGGCGTGCACCGCCGGTCGGCTCGGCGCGATCCTGGCCACCCTGCGCGCGGCACCCGTACCCCTGCTGCTCACCGGCGTCGGCCTCGGCCTCTACCAGGCGCTCTACTTCGCGGCCGTGGCCTGGGCCGGCGTCAGCGTGGCCACCGTCGTCAGCCTGGGCCTGGCCCCGGTGCTCGCCGCGGCCTGGGAGTCGGCGCGCGCCCGACGGATCCCCGGCCCGCTGCGTCTCGCCACGCTGGTCGCGGCCGTGGTCGGTCTCGCCCTGATCACCGGGGCGACGGCGGACCCGACCGCCGCGGCGCCCGCGCCGCTGCTCGGCCTGCTCGCGGCTGCCGGCTCCGGCCTCGGGTACGCGGTGACGACCCTGATCAGCCGACAGGTGTCGCAGCGCGTCGCACCGATGACGCTGACCACCATCTCCACAGTTGTCGGAGCGCTGACTCTGGCGCCGTTCGCCGTGGTCGCCGGGGTGAGCGTGCCGGTACGCCCCGACACGGTGGCACTGCTGCTGCACCTCGGCGTGATCACCACCGCGGTGGCGTACGCGCTGTTCTACGCCGGGCTGCGCACCACCCCGGGCAGCGTCGCCGCCGTGCTGACCCTGCTCGAACCGCTCACCGCCGCGGCGCTGGCGGTGGCGCTGCTGCACGAGCCGCTTCCGCTGCCGGTCGTCGCCGGTGGCGTCCTGCTGCTCACCGCCGTGGCCGCCACCTACCTGGCACCTCGACGGGGCACCAGGTGAGGCGGCCTACCATCGTCGGATGCCCTCGCAGACCACCGAGATCCGGACGGCCTCCTTCGCCGACCTGAACACCCGCACCTTCCACGACCTGCTCAAGCTGCGCATCGACGTGTTCGTGGTGGAGCAGAACTGCCCGTACCCGGAACTCGACGGGCGAGACGTCGAGCCGGGCACGCGGCATCTCTGGCTGACCGACGGCGGCGCGCCGCTGGCGTACCTGCGGATCCTGGCCGACCCGGACGGCACCGCCCGGATCGGTCGGGTGGTGGTGGCACCGGCGGCGCGAGGCGGCGGGCAGGCCGGCCGACTGATGACCGCGGCGCTGGAGGTGGTGGGCAACCGGCCCTGCGTGCTGGACGCCCAGTCGCACCTGGTCGCCTTCTACACCCGGCACGGCTTCGCGGTCAGCGGCCCGGATTACGTCGAGGACGGCATCCCGCACACGCCGATGCGACGCGATGCCATTGACGTCTGACGATCGAGCTGGCATGGTGCCGGGTAGAGCCATCGCAGGAGCCAGCGAGTAGGCGCGGGAGTGGGCAACTCCCGTCGGTCCGGGTGTCGTCGTCCGACCTCATCCCCCCGGGGGCTCCATGTCCACTCTCATCCGATCACGACGCGTGTTCTGGTTGTTCGCCATCGCGACAGCCGCCGCGCTCCTGTTGACCACCGCGCTGACCACCATCCAGGCCAGGCCCGCCTCCGCGCACGGCTCGGTCGTCGACCCGGCCTCGCGCAACTACAGCTGCTGGCAGCGCTGGGGTGACGACTTCCAGAACCCTCGCATGGCCACCGAGGACCCGATGTGCTGGCAGGCCTGGCAGGCCGATCCGGCCGCCATGTGGAACTGGAACGGCCTGTTCCGTGAGGGCGTGGGCGGCAACCACCAGGGTGCCGTTCCCAACGGCCAGCTGTGCAGCGGCGGGCGCACCCAGAGCCCTCGTTACAACTCGCTGGACACCATCGGCGCCTGGAAGACCACCTCGGTGTCGAACAACTTCCGGCTCCGCTTCTTCGACCAGGCCAGTCACGGCGCCGACTACATCCGGGTGTACGTGACCAAGCAGGGCTTCAACGCGCTCACCGAGCCGCTCGGCTGGGACGACCTGGAGTTGGCCGGCCAGATCGGCAACACCCCGGCGTCGCAGTGGAACCCGGACACCGGTGGCGTCTCCATCCAGATCCCGGTCAACGCGTCGGGACGCACCGGGCGGCACATCGTCTACACCGTCTGGCAGGCCAGCCACCTGGACCAGTCGTACTACCTGTGCAGCGACGTCGACTTCGGCGGTGGGTCGACCACCCCGCCACCGACCACTCCCCCGCCGACGACCCCGCCGCCCACCACTCC